>JAUIJH010000077.1 GCA_030431335.1 Alphaproteobacteria bacterium | reverse complement strand
CTAGCTGATCCCGCGCGTCCATCCGTTGACGAAGTAGCGGTTGAGGAGGAGCGTCATGGCGATCATCGGCAGCACCAGGAAGTGGGCGAACGCGCCCATCGTGCCCCAGGTGATGTCCTTGGTGCCGTAGGCCGACAGGATCGCCACCGACAGCGGCTTGGTGTCGGCGATGGTGAGGAAGGCGGGGAAGAGAAAGTTGTTCCAGGCGAGGATGATGCAGAACATCGCCGAGGCGATGATGCCGGGCACCACCAAGGGCAGCGCCACGCGGAAGAACGCGCCCACCAGGGTGCACCCGTCCGACAGCGCCGCCTCTTCCAGCTCCTTCGGCAGCGAGCGGAAGTAGGTGTACATCATCCACACCACGAAGGCGGAGTTGAAGACCGAGTTGATCAGGATGACGCTCAAATAACCCCCGAGCAGGCCGAGGTCGCGCATCATCAGGTAGAACGGGATCAGTGTGGCGGTGGGCGGCACCATGCGGATGACGAGGAAGAAATAGGCGATGCCGGGCGCGAACCGCCAGCCCGAGCGGGCCAGCGCATAGCCGGCGGGGATGCCGAGCGCGAGCGACAGCAAGGTGGAGCCCCCCGCGATCACCACCGAGTTGAAGGTGATGAGCGGGATATCGAAGATGGCGAAGACCTTGTCGAAGTTGGCGAGGGTGGGCGTGAAGGCGAGGCTCGGCGGAAAGGAGAAGATGTCGCGCGCGGGCTTGTAGGCGACCGCGATCAGCCAGGCGACGGGCGCCAGCAGCACGGCGAGGATGGCGAGCAGCGCGATGCGCTCGCTCCACAGCCGCACCGGGGCGACGGCGCGGCTCATGCCGCGTTCACCCGCCGGTCGGCCGAGCGGATGAGGAGGATGAACAGCGCCGCGAACAGGCCGATGCAGGCGAGCGTCACCATCGCGATGGCCGACGCGAAGCCGATGTTGAAGAACTCGAGCCCCTCTTTGACGGCATAATACATCAGCACGTTGGTGGATTCGCCCGGCCCGCCACGCGTCGTCACGAACACCGAATCGAACACACGGAAGGCATCCATGGTGCGCAAGATGAGGGCGAGGAAGATCGCCGGCAACAGCAGCGGGAAGACGATGAGCACGAAGCGCTGGACGCCGCTCGCCCCGTCCACCTCCGCCGCCTCCACGAGGTCCGTCGGCAGCGCCTTGAGCCCGGCGAGCAGGATCAGCGCCATCAGCGGCGTCCACTGCCACACGTCGATGAGGACGAGGGCGAGCATCGCCTGGAACGGGTCGGCGAACACCCCGCGCGGATCGGAGATGCCCCACTCGGCGAGATAGTAGCCGACGAGGCCGAACTCGGCGCCCAAGAGCGCGCTCGCCACCAGCCCGAACACGATGGGCGTGATCGACAGCGGCAAGAGGATGAACGGCAGGACCAGGCGATTGAACAGATCATCGCGCCACAGGAGCAGCGCAATCACGAACCCCAGCACGAACTCGATGCCCACCGACGCGATGGTGAACGCGAACGTGTTGAGGATCGAGCGGTAGGCGGCCGGCTCCTCCAGGAAGCGGGCATAGTTATCGAGGCCGACGAACGTGGCGCGATGCGGGCGCAGGAGGTTGTAATCATAGAGCGAATACCAGAAGCCCTCCGCGATCGGCCAGATCGCGACGAAGAGCACGTAGAGGACCGCCGGCAGGCCGAGGCACGCCATGAACAGCCGTCGCCGCTGGCGGTAGCTCATGCCGGTGTGTCCGGCCGCGGGCCGCTCGCCAACGGCCTCAGCCACGGAGCGCGCCCTCGCCCATCGCGGTGCGTCGCGGGCTCAGAACAGCCGCTCGGCCTTCTCCTGCGCCTCGTCCAGCGCCGCCTGCGGGTCCGCGTCGCCCACCAGCACCGCGTTGACGGCCGTGCCCAGGATGTCCTGGATCTCGGGATATTGCGGGATGCGCGGGCGATAGTCGCCGTCGCCGTTCTGGAAGCTCTCGTCGATCACCGGCATGTAGGGGAACATCGCCACGACGTCCTTGTCGCTCGTCGTCGACTTGCGCATCACGCCGCCGGCGCCCTTCAGCGCCATTTCCTTCTGCACCTCAGGGCTGGTGATCCACTTGATGAAGGCCCAGGCGGCCTCTTTCTCGTCGTCGGAGATGTCGTCGTTGATGGCGAGGCCCCAGCCGCCGAAGCCATAGGTGGGCGTCATGCCCTCCGCCACCGGCGCCAGCACCACCGCGTTCTTGCCGACGATCTTCGACTGCTCGGGATTGTCGTAGCTCGCGGCGCCCACGGACCAGGTCTGCATGTTGGCGACGAGGCCCTGGCGGAAGCTCTCCTCGCGGCCGCCCCAGTCGTAGGACACGGCGCCGGGAGGGGCCGCTTCGTCGAACAGCTCCTTGTAGACGGTGAGGCTCTTCACGTTCTGGGGCGAGTTGAGCGCCGGCTTGCCGTCCGCGTCGAGGATCGAGCCGCCGAGCTGGGAATTGTACTGCATCCAGTCCTGCGCGACCGCCGGCCCCTTGGCCCCGTTGGCGACGAAGCCGTACTGGTCCTTGTCGGTGTCGGTGAGCGCCTTGGCGCTCGTCAACAGCTCGTCCATCGTCTTGGGCGCTTCCAGGCCGGCGGCGTCGTAAAGGTCCTTGCGGTAGGCGAGGACGTTGGCGTAGCCGGCGAAGGGATAGGCGATCTGCCGGCCGTTATACTGGCCGAGCGCCGCCATCGCGACGGGGTAGATGTCGTCGAGCGCGAGCTCGGCCGCGTCGCGCTCGATGAACGGGGTGAGCTCCACCGTGTGGCCCGCCTCCTCGAACTGGCCGGCCCACACGATGTCCATCGTCACCACGTCGTAGCCGCCGGTGTTGCCGATGAAGTCGGCGGTGATCTTGGTCAGCAGCTCCGGGTAGGACAGGATCTCGACGTTCACGTCGGCGCCGGTCAGCTCCTCGAACTGCGGCGCGATCTCGGCCATCACCACCGCGAACTGGTCGTTCTGGGAGGCGACGTTGAGGGTGATGCCTTCAAGCGACGGGGCCTGGGCGAAGGCTGGCGAGGCGATCGTGAGGAGCACGGCGGCGGCCGCGCATCGGGTACCGAGGGTCATCTGAAGTCCTCCCGCGAATGGCTGCCGCTGCCTTGGGCCGTCGGGAACGGCGGGGCGGCGCGGCTCGACCTTGAGAGCTGCACGACGTGTGCCATGATGGCACGCCAAGTACGCCCGAGGTCAAACGTTTTCGGCGTAGGCGGGAACCAGCCCCATGCGCCGCGCGGCGGCCAGCCGGTAGAGCGGATCGCCGTAGACGGCCATCTCCTCGCGCGCGGAAAAGACCAGGCTGATGTCGTGCTCGTCGTAGGAGGCGGCCGCCGCCGCCTCGATTTGCGGCCAGTCCGGCGCCGGCAGCGCGCGCCAGGCGTCGAGCGTCGCCGCGTCGGGCAGTTGCGGGAAGCCCATCTGGGGCATCAGCGCGGCGATGACCTGCCAGTAGTGCCGCTGCAGAAGCTCGGGCGTGTCGGTGTGCGGCAGCACCAGGCGCACCCAGTGGGTGCCGGTCACCGCATGCAGCGCGCAGAATTCCTGCGTCGCCGCGAACAGCGCGATGGAGGCGGCGGCGAGGCGGCGCGTGGTGTGCGCGTCCACCGCGAGCCAGTCGACCACCGGGGCGAACGCGGGCGTCTGCGCGCTTTGGCGAATGTTGTGCCACAGGAGCTCGCGGACCGGCTGGCCGTGCAGCGCCTCGATCCGCGCCGTGCGCGCCAGCACCTCGGCGGGGTCCGCGGTGAGCGGGGCCGCGCCGGTGGGCGCGGGCATGTCGAAATAGGCCGCGCACCAGTAGGCGAGCGCGATGGCCGTGTCCGCCTCGCTGGCACGCAGCACGGCATAGGCGGTGCGCATCAAGGCGTGCAGCGCGCTCGCCCCGATGCCGCGCGCCAGCGGCGTGAGATAGAGCCGCAGCGCGCCGTCGATGCCGAGCCGCGCCACCTCGCCCGCGAAGAAGGCGCGAAAATCGGCCTCCCGGTCCCGTTCGCCGAGCGCGCTTTGCCAGTTGGTCGCGTCGATGGGCGCCCGCCCGCTCTTGGCCGCAAACAACTTCTTGTCTTCGCGGTAGTGCTCGAAGAAATCGCGCAGCCGCTCGGGACTGCCGCCGATGCGCGACAGGGCGACCAGCACCATCGGCGCGTGATTGGCGTAGGTCTTGGCGAATTCGGAGTGATAGGCCGCCATCTCATCCATGATTTGGGTGAGGCCGGGCGGTTCGGTCGGTGCGGTCCTGAGCTCGGTCACGGTGTCCTCGCTATCGCAGCGGGATCATGCTGTCCCGATCTCTGGCGATGTCAACGCCTCGCGTTGCGTCGGCCGCGATCTCTCCCGGTCCGGCACATCGCCAGCGGGGCGGCGGCGATGTATGCCGGCCGCGTCGCGGCGAGCGGGCCGGCGGCCGGCGCATGCCACGAGGCAAGAACCCCATGAGACGACCCATCATCATCGACACCGATCCGGGGCCCGACGATGCGCTCGCCATCCTGCTCGCGCTCGGCGCGGCCGATCGGCTGGAGATCCGCGGCATCACGACGATGGCCGGCAACGTCGGCGTCGACCAGACGACGGTGAACGCGCTCAAGATCTGCGCCCTCGGCGGCGCGCCGCAGACGCCCGTCCATCGCGGCTGCCCGCGCCCCCTGATGCGCGCGCTGCACACGGCCGAGTTCATCGTCGGCGAGGACGGGCTCGGCGGCATGGACCTGCCGGAGCCCACCGTGGCCGCCCGCCCCCAGCCGGCCGTCGCCTACCTGGTGGAGACGCTGCGGGCCGCGCCGGACCGCTCGCTCACTCTGTGCGCCCTCGCCCCGCTCACCAACATCGCGCTGGCGCTGGTGATCGCGCCGGACATCGCGCGGAAGATCGACAGCATCGTCATGATGGCCGGCGCGCGCGACCTCGGCAACGTCACGGCGGCGGCCGAGTACAACGTCTTCGTCGATCCGCACGCCGCGCACATCGTGTTCGAGGCGGGCATCCCGATCACCATGTTCGGGCTCAACGCCACCTACCAGGCGGTGGCGACGGGGGCGCGCATCGAGCCGCTGGCGCGTGCGGGCGGCAAGGTGTCGGCGCAGGTGGTGGCGATGCTGCGGCGCGAGCGGCCGGGCGGCAAGTCGCTCGGCGGCGACGGCGGGCACCCGATGCACGACCCGTGCGTCATCGCCTACGTGCTGTGGCCGGAGCTGTTCACCGGGCGCGACTGCCGGGTGGACGTCGCGGTGGACGAGGGGCCGACGGTGGGGCGCACCACCATCGACTGGTGGGGCCGCAGCGGCGCGCCCGCCAACGCCCACGTCATCGACACGCTGGATGCGGACGAGATGTTCGCCCGCCTCGCGGCGGCCATCCAGACCCTCGACTGACCCGGCGCCCCGATGTCCCGCCTCGCCCCTCCCCGCCTCGCCGGCGCGATCGAAGCCGAAGCCGAACAGGCGCTAAAGCAGCACCGTGTCGGCCGGCAGCGCGTCGATGCCTTCGAGGATGATGCGCGCGCTCTCGAAGGCGATGTGGAGATCCTCGCCCTTGTCGATCACGCGCAGGTCCGAGAAGGCGGCGAGCCCGAAGGCCGTGAGGTCGAGGGTGTCGTTGCGCGAGAAATCGGCGATCGTGTCGCGCCCGTCGCCCGGCGCGAACACGAACAGGTCCGGGTCGGCGCCGCCCTCCAGCACGTCGCGCCCGCGTCCGCCGGCGAGCGTGTCGACGCCGCTGCCGCCGAACAGCTTGTCGTTGCCCTCGCCGCCGAACAGCGCGTCGCGGCCGGCGCCGCCTTCCAGCGTGTCGTTGCCGCCGAGGCCGTCGAGCGTGTTGCGATTGGTGTTGCCCGTCAGGTGGTTGGCCGCCGCCGAGCCGATCGCCGAGATGGGGCGATGGTCGAGGAGCGCGGCATCCTCCACGTTGGCGAAATCGCGCAGGTCGACATCGCCGGCGCGCGTCTCGATGCGGTCGTGGCCGCCGCGCGCGCGCTCCACGATCGCGTCGTCGCCGTCGAGGATATAGACGTCGTCGCCGCGCTGGCCGACGAGGCGGTCGGCGCCGCCGCGTCCATCGAGCGTGTCGCCGCCGCCGCGCCCCTTCAGCACATTGTCCCCGTCGTTGCCGACGATCTCGTCGGCAGCGCCCGAGCCGATCACCGCGCCCGCGTCCTCGATCAGGCGGACCTTCTCCACGTTGGCGTGGTCGGCGAGCCGGGTGATCCTGGCGCTCGTCACGATGGTGTCGAAGCCGCCGCCCGCGTCCTCGACGACGCGGTCGCCGCCCCTGTCGAGGAAGTAGGTGTCGTCGCCGCCGCCGCCCGCCATCTCGTCCGCGCCGCCGCGCCCGTTGAGGACGTTGGCCGCATCGTTGCCGACGAGGGTGTCGTTGCCCGCCCCGCCGACCGCCTGTTCGATGACCACGCCGTGCGCGATGGTGAAGCCGCCGTGGATGCCGCTGGCGTGGCTGACGAAGCCGCCGCCGCCGGCTTCGGGCAGCAGCGTCGCCGCGCGCAGGTCGATCAGGGCCGCCCGGTCGCCGCTATGCTTGATGGTGTCCGTGCCGCCGGTGTCCCAGAGCGCGAGGTAGCCGGTGCCGGCCTCGTTGGCGCTCGCCAGCACGTAGGTGTCGTTGCCGCGCGCGGTGGTGGTGTTGGCACCGTAGTTCTGCTGGATCACGGCGATGTCGATGGGCGACGGGCCGAGATTCCAGCCCCAGACATAGCTGTCGGGCGACCCTTCCGGCGCCTCGGGCCAGCCGTCGTTGTAGCTCATCACCGTGAAGACGCCCTGGTCGAGCCCGAGGCCGGGGCCGACCGGGGGCATCACCGTCGACGCGCCGCTCTCCTCGAACGGATGGGCGAGGCCCAGCCCGTGGCCGAACTCGTGCAGGAAGATGCTGAAGGTGTAGCTGCCGGGGTCGAGCATCCCCGAATTCTCGTCGCCCCAGAAGGGCAAGGAATTGAACCAGGCGATGCCCTGCGCGTCGCCATAGGCCGGATCGGGCAGGTTCATGTAGCCGAGCGAGCCGTGCCGCGTTTCCGACTTGGTGAGCGTGAACGTCGCCTCCCGCGCGTCCGCCGTGACGTGGAACGTGAGGTCCGCGACGGCGGCATAGGCCTCCAGCGCGGCCATGGCCGTTTCCTGTTCGTAGGCCGTCCAGTCGCCCTCGTTGACGGAGATGTCGAACCGCTCGCCATCCTTGGCGAAGTAGACGGCGATCTCGTTGGTGGCCGTCGTGACGCCATAGTCGATTGCGGACAACACAGGGTTGTTTTGGGTGGGCATACTTTTCAACCTGACCGGAAAGATGCCCGCAAGTAATCATATTCAATAAATGGCTTCAACAGCACAGCGTAAGATGTAAAATAGAGGTATTACAAGCCGATGTATTCTAATTGTTATTGTTCTACTGCGAGATGGGCCGGCGGGTCGGGGGCGAGGCCGATGTCAGGCCGAGGGGCCGTGCACGACGACCTTGCCGATCTGAAGGTTTTCGTCGAGCAGGCGGTGCGCGGCGGGCATCTCGGTGAAGGGGAACGTGGCGCAGACGGCGACCCGCATCGCGCCCGATTCCAGGAGCGGCCAGACCTTGGCGACCAGTTCGCACGCCAGGCGGCCTTTGTAGGCGGGCTCGCGCGGGCGCAGTGTGGAGCCGGTCAGCGTCAGGCGGCGCCGGACGAGGTTGCGCGTGTCGACCTCGGCCATCGGTGCCTGGTGGCTGGCGATGAGGACGACGCGCCCGTCATAGTTCAACAGGTCGAGGTGCTGCTGCACGGTGGGGCCGGCCTGGGCGTCGAGCACCAGGTCGACGCCGCCGCCGCCGGCCGCCTCGCGCACGCACTCCGGCCAGGCGGGATCGCGGTAGTCGACCGCCGCGTGGGCGCCGAACTCCTGGCAGATCTCGCGCTTTTGCGCGCTGCCGGCGGTGGCGATCACCCGCGCGTCGAACAACAGCCGGGCGATCTGGATCGCCATCAGGCCGACGCCGCTGGTGCCGCCCTGGACGAGCAGCGTCTCGCCCGGCGCGAGGCGGCCGAGCCAGACGATGTTGTTCCACGCCGTGAACAACGCCTCGGGCAGCGCCGCCGCGTGCACCATGTCGAAGCCGCGCGGCAGGGGCATCGTCTGCACCGCGGGCACGGCGCAATACTGGGCGTAGCCGCCGCCGTTGGTGAGGGCGCAGACGGCAACCCCCACCGCCGTGCCGTCGACGCCGGGGCCGACTTCGACCACGGTGCCGGCGATGTCGAGCCCCGGCAGGTCGGTCGCGCCGGGGGGCGGGGGATAGAGGCCGCGCCGCTGCTGGATGTCGGGCCGGTTGACGCCGATGGCCGCCACCTCCACCACCACCTCGCCCGGGCCGGGCACGGGGCGCGGCCGCTCGGCGAGCCGCAGCACCTCCGGTCCGCCGGGCTCGGCGATTTCGATCACCCGCATCGCGCGCGGCTCATCGGTGCACGATGGGGTTGGCGAGGCGTCCCAGCCCGTCGATCTCGACCTCGATGGTGCCGGTCATCTTGTGCATGTTGATCTGCCGGTGTCCGTGCGGGTACTTGCCCACCCCCTTGGCGGTGGTGCCGAAGATGATGATATCGCCCGGCTCCAGCGTGAACCACTCGCTGGCGTCGGCAATCACCGTTTCGACCGAGAACATGTAGTTGCGCGTGTTGTCGACGGCGAACGGCTCGCCGTCGAAGGTGCACGAGACGTCGAGGTCGTTGGGGTTGGCCACCTCGTCGGCGGTGGTGATCCAGGGACCCATCGGGCCGAAGGTGTCGGTCGCCTTGGAGCGGGTGTGGTAGACGAAGAAGATGTCGGTGTCGTCCGGCCCGTGGGTGCGGCGCCACTCCAGATGATGCGGGCGGACCAGCTCGCGCGCCCGCGTCGTCGCCAGCGAATCGATACCGAACTTGATGCCGTGCGAGGTCACGTCGTTGGCGATGGAGTAGCCGAACACGTATTCGAGCGCCCTGTCCTTGGGGATGTCCTTGCCGCGCCTGCCGATCACGGCGGCGAGTTCCAGCTCCGGGATGGTCTCGCCGTAGTGCTCGCGGATCACGATGGGCTGGCGGTGCCCGGTGAGGCAGGACGGCGCCTTGAGGAAGTAGTTCGGCACGTCCGAGGGGCGGTGCGCTTCCTTGCGGATGCCCTTGTTGTTCATGGCGACGCCGATGAACTTGGAGGGGCGCGTCTGCGGCGCCATCCACTCCACCCCGGCGAGCGCGATGGGGGTGGCGCCGGCGCCGAGCGCCTGCCTGGCGCGGGCGAGCTCGTCGGGCCCCGCCTCCACCAGCGCCTGCATGGTGGCCGGGGCGGCGCCGAGGCCGGCGGCCGCGTAGGCGTCCGCCAGGCGCACGGCCTCGTCGTCCGAGATGCGGGCGATCAGGGTCTCGCGCCCGCCCTCGCGGATCGTTCCGAATTTCATTGTGTCTCTCCGAGCCGCCTCAGGCGGCGCTTTGGTGTGCGGCCGACAGGTCGAGCCCGACGAGGCGGGCCGGATTGTCGCGCACCATCAGGCGGATATCGTCCTTGGCGTAACCGAGCCCCAGGAGGAGGCGGATCATCTGGCGCATCCCCTCCACGGGGGTCGGGTTGTCGACCTGCCCGAGGTCCGAGCCGACCGAGGAATTCTCCGGGCCGGCCGCATCGATCTCGGCCTTGAGCTGCTCGGGCGGGAAGACGTTGAAGCGCGAATCCACGTAGAGGCACGCCGACTGCTCGATCACCACGCCCATCCCGGCGAGCTCGCGGATATCGTCCAGCGTGCAGTGGAGGCCGTAGGTGGGGTGGTTCATCAGGAGCCGCTCGACACCGCGCCGCTTGGCCTCGTCGAACAGCGTCCACACCTCGGCGATGTGCAGGTGACCGGACGACAGGATCACGTCGTTCTGCGCGATGATGTCGAGGATCTCCTTGACCGCATCGAGCAGCGCCCCGTTCGCGTCGATCACGCTCAGCGCGATCGGCGCACGCAGCTTCACGTTCGACACCAGCCGCGCCTTGCGGTGGGTGTTGCGGATGTGGTTGGCCGCCGAGGAGGTCGGCATGAAGACGAGCTTCGCGCCCGACTTCACGTTGAAATCCACCGCGTGCGGGTTGAAGCCGCCGACGGCGTTGTTGAGCACCATGGAGCCGTACATCTCGACGCCCAGGTGGCCGACGAGGCGCTGCATCATCGGCAGCATCGGCGCCACCGAATAGTTGTGATCCTTGAACAGCACGCCGCGCATTCCGGCCGCGGCCGCCTCCTCCACCTCTTCCAGGTGGTCGATCTTGCGGGGCATCGTGGACGGGCCGCTGTGGACGTGCAGGTCGATGGCACCTTGCATCAGCTCGGTGACGGCCGCCTCGTCCGCCTTCGCCATCACGGCGAGCGCCTCCGCCCGCCAGTTGGTCTTCTCCTCAGCCATGGTCTCCGCCCGATCAAGTTCGTGTTCGTGCGGTTATCGGCCAGCTTCGGGGCCGCGAACAAAAGCCTTGTGGGCGGGTTCCGCTGGCCGAAACGCGCCTCAGCCCTCGCCGAAGTAGAAGGCCGCCGCCGTGGCGCCGCCGATCATCGCCCGGTCGGCGGGATCGGGGATCAGGCTGCGGAAATCGGCCAGCGCGTCCTCGTAGGTGACGCGGCCCTCGAAGCCGGTGAAGGGCCAGTCGCTGCCCCACATGATCCGCTGCGGGCCGACGGCCGCGAAGAGGCATTGGGCGGCCTCCGCCAGGAGATCGCGCTGCTTCAGCCGGTAGCCGGCGGCGAACTTCACGTAGGTCCGCCCGTTTTCCAGGGTGCGCAGCAGGGTCTGGAAGCCTTGCGAGGCGAGCCGCTCGGCGGTGTCCGGCCGCCCGTAGTGGTCGACCACCAGCGGCATGCCGGCGCGCGCGAGGATCGGCAGCGCATAGGCAAGGCGCGCCGCGTCGTCGTGCACATGCACATGCCAGCCGAGGTCGGCGACGAGGCGGAAGAGGCGGCGATGGTCCGCGTCGTCGAGGTCGGGCAGCGGATGGTGCATGAGCTGCAGGCGGATGCCGACGGCGCCGCGGCGCGCCATGGCCTGGAGCGCATCGCGCGAGATGTCGGGGCGCACGATCACCGTGGTGCGCAGGTTGGGGTTCGCCTCGCACGCCTCGAGCGCATAGTCGTTGCGGTCGCCCAGGATGCTGGCGCCGGCGAGCACGGCCCGGCCGACGCCGTGGCGCGCCAGCTCGGCGAGATAGTCCTCGGCCAGCGCGGCATGGTCCGGCCGCGTCCAGGCCGTGCTGGCGAACGCGAGCTCGGCCGGGTAAAGGTGCGCGTGGCAGTCGATCGCCGGAACGTCCATCATTCGTCCTCCCGCCTGTCCCTGGCACGGCGGCGAGGCGCCGGTCCCGCCGCCTCGCGCACTATTCCGCATCGCGGAACCGGGCGCACGGCGGCGTCGGCCGCATCCGGCCCGTGCTATGCGGGATGACGATCCCACCCGAACAGGTTGCCATGCGTCCCTGCCCCCCGCCCCTCACCGAGATCTCGACGCCCCGTCTGCGGCTGCCGGCGCTGGCCTGCGACGCGCATTGCCACGTGTTCGGCCCGGCGGCGCGCTTCGCGTTTTCCCAGAGCCGCGCCTATACGCCCCAGGACGCGCCCAAGGAGCGCCTGTTCGCGCTGCACGACCAGCTCGGCATCGGCCGGCGGGTGATCGTGCAGGCGAGCTGCCACGGCACCGACAATGCCGCGCTGGTCGACGCCCTCGCCGCGCGACCGCAAACGAGCCGCGGCGTCGCGGGCCTCGAGATGGACGCGTCCGAGGCGCTCATCGCGCAGCTGCACGAGGCCGGCGTGCGCGGCGCGCGCATCAACTTCATGAGCCGCATCACCACGCCCCCCACCGCGGCCGAGATCGCGCCGCTCCTGGAGCGCATCGCCCCGTTCGGCTGGCATGTGGTGCTGCACTTCGACCCCGATCAGCTCGAGGGGCTGGCCGAATGGATCGGCTCCCTCGCCCTGCCGGTGGTGATCGACCACATGGCGCGCCTGTCGGCCAGCGACGCCGGCGGCCCCTATTTCGACGCGTTCTGCGAACTGATGCGGCGCGACACCGTGTGGACCAAGATCTCCGGCGCCGAGCGCGGATCGCTGACCGGCGCGCCCTGGGCCGACATGCTGCCCATCGCCCATGCGCTCGCCGAGATCGCGCCCGACCGGCTCATCTGGGGCACCGACTGGCCGCACCCGGTCCTCGCCGCGCCGATGCCGGACGACGGCGCGCTGGTCGACTTCATCGCCGACATGCTGCCCGACCCGGCACAGCGCCAGGCGGTGCTGGTCGACAACCCGGCCCGCCTCTACGGCTTTTCGGCCTGAGCGCCCACGGGGCGAGGCGCCTGTCGCCTCGCGCCGGTCAGGACAGGTGGGCCATGTAGTCGGCGCCGTACATGCAGCGAAGGCGGCTCGCCTCGGCGGTGATCTGCCCGCTCACCTCGGTGAGGCGGCGCACGTACTCGGTGATCATCGCCTGGCTGCGCACGGCGGAGCGGAAATAGGTGGTCGCCAGCGTGGCGCGCACCTTGCCGTCGGTGAAGATCGGCACCGCGAGGGTGTTGGACGAGCGCGGCTCGATGCGCAGGTCCCGCGTGGCATAGCCGTGCCGGCGGATGGAGGCGACCATGCCCGCGACGGCCTCCGGGTCGGCGGCGAGTTCGGCCCCCTCGCCGCCGTCGGCCGCCTCCTGGGTCGCGAACTCGCGGATCTGGTCGTCCTCGCAGAAGGCGAGGTAGGCGCGGCCCATGGCGCGGGTGAAGAGGCCGAGCCGCATGTTGATGGTGGAATGGAAGGGCGACATGGGGCTGTCGACCACGGTGGACAGCCGCACCACCACGGCCGAGCCGTCCAGCACCGCGATGGACACCGGCCACTTGATCTCCCGCGTCAGCTTGACCGCGAGCGGCCGGCCCGCCTCCACCACCAAGGGGTCGCCGTGGTAGCCGCTGGACAGCGAGCGCACCAGCGCGGTGAGCTGGTAGCCGGCCTGGCGCGGATCGTTGGTGACGTAGCCCGCCGCCGTCAGCGTCTTCAGGAAGCGCACCAGGGTGGACTTGGGCAGGCCCGTCTCGCGGTGCAGGTAGTCGATGCTGGAGACGGGGCGGCGGTTCATCGCCTGCAGGATGTCGAGCGTGCGCTCGGCGGAGCGGATCAGGCCGTCGTCGGGGGCCGTGCCGTGACCGACGGCGGGGTGCGCCGGCGGTTCGGCCAATCGCATGTCGACCACTGCCATCAGATCGTCCCCCTCCGCCTGCGCGCCATTGCGGCTGCTATGATGACCGGCAGGGTCAGCGCGAGGCCCGCCGCTGCGAGCTCGAATTCCGACCAGCCGGGGATCGCCTCGGCCGGCATGGCGATGAGAACGGCTCCGACGATCAAGACGCCGCGCAGGAGCGGCTCGAACGGGCCGCCGGGGATGCGTCCCGCCCCCGGCACCCACCCCTGCAGGGCGCTGGCGAAAATATAGACACCGACGGTCGCCAGCGCGAGAGAAACCGCGATCTCGCCCGGCGTTCCGATGAGAAGCAGCGCCGAGTCGTAGATGAAGAAGAAGGGGATGAAGTAGATGATGGAGCCGATGCGCATCGATTCCACCGCGGTCGCCATCGGCTTGGTGCCGGCGACGGAGGCGGCCGCGAAGGCGCCCAGCGCCACCGGCGGCGTGATGAACGACAGCATCCCCCAGTAGAAGATGTAGAGGTGCGTGGCGAGCGGATCGAAGCCGATCTTGATCAGCGCCGGCGCCAGCATCACGGCGAGGAAGATGTAGCAGGCCGTCACCGTCATGCCGATGCCGAGGATGAGGCTGGTGAGCGCGCCCATGACGAGGAGCAGGAACGGCGAGCCGCCGGCAATGTGCAGGAGATCGTTGACCAGCGTGCCGGCGACGCCGGTGAGCGCCAGCCCGCCGATGATCATGCCCACCGCCGCCAGCGTCGAGGCGAGCTGCGCGAACACCTTGGCGAGACTGTCGAGGAACGCGCCGGCGGTGGCGAGCGTCCAGCGGTTGCGCCGCGAGACGACCTGGTTGACGACGATGAGGACGGCCGTCGCGTAGAACGGCGCATAGCTCTCGTTCTTCATCACCAGCAACATGAAGACGAGCAGCGAGAAGGCGAAGATGTGGTACCAGCCGTCGCGCAAGGTTTCGCGCAGGCGCGGCAGCTCCGCCTCGTCGAGGCCCCGCAAATCGCCGCGCGCGGCGCGGGCGTCGATCTGCACGAACAGGCCGAAGAAATAGAGGAAGGCAGGGAACGCCGCCGCGATGGCGATGGTAGCGTAGGGGAGCTGCAGGAAGTTCGCCATCACGAAGGCGGCGGCGCCCATCACGGGGGGCATCAGCACGCCGCCCGTGGAGGCGCACGTTTCCACCGCCGCGGCGACGGTCGGCTTCATGCCGGTGCGGCGCATTGCGGGGATGGTCATCACGCCGGTGGTCATCACGTTGGTGACGACGCTGCCCGACAGCGAGCCCATCAGCCCGCTCGACAGGATCGCCACCTTGGCCGGCCCGCCGCGCGTCTTGCCCAGGAGCGCGAAGGAGAGGTTGATGAAGAAGCGCCCCGCCCCGGTGTATTCGAGCGCCGCGCCGAAGACGACGAAGCCGAACACCAGCGTCGCGAAGGCGCGCAGCGGGATGCCCAGGATGCTCTCCTGGCCCATCGCGTGGTAGCCGGCCGTCGCCCACAGCGGCGACGGGAAGCCGGAGATCGGCCCGGGCAGAAGGTCCGCGAAGGTGGGGTAGAGCGAGAAGAACAGGACGACGCAGGTGAGGATCAGCCCGCCCGTGCGCCGCGCCGCCTCCAGCACCAGCGCCCACAGGATGAGCGCGAAGACCACCGCGTCCGTCGGCGGCGACATTTCCCAGGCGCCGAGCATGATGTCGTAGGCCTTGGAGGCGAACCAGACGAGGACGACGAAGCTCAGCCCCGCGAGCGCCCAGTCGTAGATGCGCGGCCCGCCGGCGAGGCCCGGCCGCGCGGGATACAGCAGGAACGCGAGCGGGATCGCCAGCGCCAGCACGCCGTAGAGATACTGGCTCTCCATCAGCGTCAGCCCGAAATGGCGGCCGATGTTGAAGGTCTGGTTGAGCCCTAGCAGCAGGAGCGCGAGGGCGAGGATCCGCCCGGCCCACCGCGCGCCGCGTTCGGCGGTGGGCGCCGCGGGCCCGACGAGGCCCGCCACGTCGCTGGTCACTTCTCAGCCGGCTCGAAATAGACCGGGAAGCCGGCGTCGGACAGCGCCTTGGCGCGGACTTCGAGCCACTTCTGCTCGAACCCCTCCTCGGGCGCGCCCTCCATCTGTTGCCACGCCTCCAGCAGCACCTTCTGGCGCGCCATCAGCGCGTCGTTGGCGGCCTGGTTCTCCTCGCTCCACAAGCCGGCCTCCTGCCAGTAGCGCACCGCGCCGGGCGAGTACGGCACCACCCACTGGAACACCTGCTTTTCGCCGCGCCAACCGCTCGCGGCGGGCTCGGCCGCCTCGAAATCGGCGACGTGGGTGGAGATCCCCTTGGTCACCGAATAGTCGAGCTCGGGGTCGGCCTTGTAGGTGACGAGGACGGGATAGGGCACGCCCGCGCACTCGAGCGGATTGTCCTTGGACAGCCCCGCGCCCAGCGTCGCGGTGGTGCGGGAGAAATGCGGGTTGACCCCCTGCATCCGCTCCCAGCCCTCCTTGTCGTCGAGGGGAAGCGCGATCCACTTGAGGCCGCGCGGACCCGCCGCCGCCTGCTCGATGACGCCGCCGGTCGTGACCGCGGTGTGGGCGTCGATCTGGCCGTTGGTCAGCGCCTGCCAGGCGGCGGCGTAGCTCGGCATGTCGACCATCTCGACATCGTCCTCGGTGAGGCCGCCGAAGGCGAGGAAGGCGCGCACGTTGGCCTGCAACGCCGGCGAGCCGATGACGCGGCCGACCCGCTTGCCCTTCAGGTCCTGGATCTTGTCGATGCCGAGATCGGCCGCCACGCCCATGTCGGCGCAGTTGTCGGAGCCGACGATGGACAGCGCGGAAATCTGCTGCGGCCCCCAGCCCGGCGCGGCGTAGCTGAGCACGCCCTCGAAGGCATAGAAGGTGTCGGTGCCGGACAGCGCGTAGGGCACGCGCCCGTCGCGCGCGGGGGCGAGGCGCGACTGGTCGGTCGCCATGGCCAGCACGCGCAGCGAGGTGCCGTAAGCATCCTGCAGCGCCTTGCCGATGGCGATCGACTGGTTGTACCCGGAGGTCCCGACGTCGTGGGTGGTCCAGGCGAGCGTTCGGGGCAGTGCCACCTCGTCGGCGGCCGCCGCCAGCGGCACCAGCAATGAGACGAGCGCAACCGCGGTGCGGAACATCTGAATATCCTCCCTATAGTCGGCGCTTTGATTGTTTTCGTTTGCGCGGCGACGACGAAAGCTTTGCAGGAAGGGTGGGAGACGTCGCGCCAATCGCCGGCCGGTTCCGCCTGCCGGAACGGGCCGGGCGGTCAGGCGGCGGGCTGGTCGACCGCCTTCTTCGCCCCCTTGCGGCGGCGCGGGCCGAGATAGACGATGGAGGCCACCGACAGGACGAGGAGGGCGATGGCGATCGGGTGGTCGAGCACCTTCCACGGGTCGCCGCGGGTGATCAGCACGGACTGGATCAGCTTCGATTCCAGCTCCGGCGTCAGCACGTAGCCGATGATGAAGGCGATCGGCGAGATGGCGAACAGGCGCATGAAATAGCCGGCCACGCCGAAGATCAGCATGATCATGACGCCGAAGAGGCCCCCCGCCGTCACGTAGCTGCCGGTGAAGCACAGGAGCAGCGAGGCGGGGTAGATCACCGAGTTGGGCGCGGAGATGGCGAAGGCCCAGAAGCGCATGCCGATCTGGCCGACCGCGAGGTTGGCGAAGTTGGCCACCAGCATCGCCGCGAACATGCCGTAGATGAGCTGCCCCTGTTCCTTGAACAGGAGCGGGCCGGGCTGGATGCCGTGGATGATGAACGCCGAGACCAGCAGCGCCGCCGCGATGTTGCCGGGAATGCCCAACGTGAGGAGCGGAATGAGGTTCGCCCCCACCACCGCCGAGTTGGCCGCCTCCGATGCCGCGATGCCCCGCGGATCGCCGGTGCCGAAGCTCTCCGGATCCTTGGCCGACTGCTTGGTGATCGAATAGGACAGGAAGCCGGCCGTCGCGGAACCGAGACCGGGGATCGCGCCGATCAGGGTGCCGATCACGGTGGCGCGCAGGGCGACATAGCGGTTGGCGAGAAGGTCCTTCAGCGTGAGGCGGCCGTCGTCCTCGCGCACCGACATGGGGATCGGCGCGGTGGCGGCGGTCGCCTTGGTGGTCTTGGCGATCTGGTGGAAAATCTCGGCGACGGCGAGGAGGCCGATGGACATGGCCGTCAGCGGCAGGCCGTCATAAAGGTTGAGCGAGCCGAAGGTGAAGCGCGGCGTGCCCTGCCCCGGATCGAGCCCGATGGAGGCGCACAGGCAGCCCAGCGCCGCCGCGATCAGCCCCTTGACCATCGAGTTGCCGACGAGCCCGGTGATGACGGTGAAGGCGAGCACCATCAGCGCCGTCACCTCCACCGGCCCCATCTTGAGCGCCACGATGGCAAGCGGCGCCGCAACGGTGATCAGCACGATATCGGACCAGAAATCGCCGAACACCGAATAGTAGAGCGAATAGCGCATCGCCTTCATCGGCTGGCCCTTCTTGGCCATGGGGTGGCCGTCGAGGGCGGTGGCGGCCGATTCGGGCGTGCCGGGCGTGTTGATCAGGATCGCCGGAATGGCGCCGCCGACGGTGCCGCCCTTGTTGACCGAGATCAGGAAGGCGATCGCCGTCAGGGTGTCCATCGTGTAGGTGATGGGAATCGCGATGGCGAGCGCCATCAGGATCGTCATGCCCGGAATGGCGCCGACCACCTGGCCGATGGCCACACCCAGGATGATGAAGAAGAGGTTGCTCAGCGTGGCCGCATCGGCCGCGCCGGCGAGGATCGTCGCGAGATCGGGCATTGCGGCTCAATAGGGCATCGGCGGCAGCGGCCGCTCGAGCACGATGTCGAACAAGGTGAAGGTGACGGCCGGCACGGCGATGACGGTCACGGCGATCCACCCGAGGCGGCGCTCGAACATCATCGCCGCCACCGCCGCCATCATGAGGACGGCCGTCGGCAGAAAGCCAATGACGGGCATGATCAGGATCCCCCCGAGCACCAGCGCGGCCAGGATGACGAGGCGGACGAGTTCCATCGGCGAGGCGTCCTGCGATGTGCGCGCCGTCGCCAGGATCTGGACCACCCCGAGGAGGAGGATCAGCCAGGCCGCCGCCTTGGGGAAGAGGGCCGGATTGACCGGCCCCCTCATGTCGCTCACCTCCATCGGGATGAGAACGAGGAGGAGCACCGCGCCGAAGGCGGCGACGAACCCGCCGATGAGGCGTTCGGTCAGCACGCTGGGATCACTCGCCGGCGAGGTAGGACTGGTAGAACGCGGCCGCCTTGGCGATCACCGCGCGCGTCCCGTCCGGACCGAGGTTGACGGCCTTGTTGTCGAGCCGGTCCATCAGTTCCGCGTAGCCTTCGGACTGGACCGATTCGTCGAGCGCCTGGGCGAGGCACGCGAACACGGCCGGATCGGTGCCCTTGGGGACCATGAAGATGGTCTGCCCCTCGATGGTGGCGTCGAGGCCTTCCTCGACCAGGGTGGGCGAATCGGGCGCGTAAGGCACGCGCTCGCCGGTGAGCGAGGCGAGCTGGACCATGGCGCCGGCCTTGATCTGCTGCACGTGCTGGGTGCCCTGGGTGGTGGCGTCGACGTGGCCGCCGAGCGCCGCCTGCATCGAGTCGGCCGCCCCCTTGCCGGGCACCGCGATCAGCTCGACGCCGTAGTGGTCGGCCATCTGGCGCACCAGGATCTCCTGGCTCTTGCCGCCGGTGGCGATGGTGGCCCCGTTGGCCTTGGCGAATTCGATGAACTCCGCCAAGGTCTTGTACGGCTTGTCGGTGATGGAAACGAGGCCGTAATTGATGTTCATCGCCGTGCCGAGATAGTCGAAATCCTCATAGGTGAACGGCGTGGACTTGGTCTCGTAGGGGTTGAGCGCGACGGTGCCGGTCGCCCCGACGCCGATGACCGAGCCGTCCGGCTCCTTGCCCATCAGCTCGGCCGACATCACGCCGCCGCCGGCGCCGGGGCGGTTGTCGACCACCACCGTCCAGCCCTGGCGCGCTTCCATGTCGGCGGCGATGGCGCGCGCGATGGCGTCCGTGCCGCCGCCGGCGCCGTAGCCGACCAGCATGGTGATCTGCCCGTCCGGGAAGCCCGCGGGGCACTCGGCCGCGACGGCGGGATGGGCGGCGATCGCGACGCTCGCAAGAGCGGCTGCGGCGATAGAACGTGTGATGGTCATTGACCTTTTCCTCCCTGGCGGTCGGCTCATCCACCGTGAAGGTGGCTTGCGTCCCATTTGGCCGCAGTATGACCGCCAACCCCGGCTTGCCTAGGAACCCGCCTGCCCGTTTCGCTGCTCGGAATGGCAAAGTGGCGAAAGGGCAGCGGATTTCGATCAGCGGAACACGCTGCGCCCCGGCGGACAGGCGCGGCCCCTCCCCTTACGATCGCAGGGGTGGGCCAGCAAAGGAGCATCGATGGCAAGCGCACGGTTGTTCGAGGATTTCGCGCTGGGAGAGGTGTGGGAGAGCCGGGGCGAGACGCTGACGCAGGACGCCATCGTCGCGTTCGCGCGGGCCAACGACCCGCAGCCGATGCACATGGATCCGGTGGCCGCCGCAGCCGGCCCCCATGGCGGCGTGATCGCCTCGGGCTGGCAGCTCGCGGCGCTGTCGCTCCGGCTGTTCGTGGAGGCCGGCGGCTATGGCGACACGCCGGTGCTCGGCCTCGGATGCGACGAGCTGAGGTGGAAAGAGGTGGTGCGCCCGGGCGACACCCTGAGGGCGCGGCGCGAGATCATCGAGCTGCGCCGGTCCGCCTCGCGCCCCGATCGCGGGCTGATCCGCACCCGCATCGAGCTGATCAACCAGGACGGGCGCACGGTGATGTCGATGATCTCGACCGGGATGGTGCCGACGCGGGGCTGACCCCGTCGGCCGCGGCGCCGCCGGGGCAGCGCCGCGCCCGTCCCGTCAGGCGGGCAGGAAGATGGCGGCGCCGAGCGGGGGCAAGGTGACCGCCGCCGACTGCGGCTTGCCGTGGTAGGGCACCTCTTCGGCGGCGAACTCGCGGGCGTTGCGCACGTTGGAGCCGCCATATTCGGCCGCGTCGGTGTTGAGCCCCTCGCGCCAGCGGCCGCCCTTGGGCAAGCCGATGCGGTAGTTCTCGCGCACCACCGGCGTCATGTTGAGGACCACCACCGCGGGCGAGCCGTCCGCCGCGTAGCGCGCATAGACGAGCACGCTGGAGACGGCATCGGCGGTGTCGATCCACTCGAAGCCGGTGTGGTCGCAGTCGCGCTCGTGCAGTGCCGGGGTGGTGCGGTAGAGCGCGTTGAGGTCGCGCACCACGGACTGCATGCCCTGGTGGGCGTTGTCCACGAGCAGGTGCCAGTCGAGGCTCTGGTCGTGGTTCCACTCCCGCTCCTGGGCGAACTCGCAGCCCATGAACAGCAGCTTCTTGCCCGGATGGGTCCACATGAAGCCCAGATAGGCGCGCAGGTTGGCGAACTTCTGCCAGCGGTCGCCGGGCATCTTGTTGATCAGCGAGCCTTTGCCGTGCACCACCTCGTCGTGGCTGATCGGCAGGATGAAGTTCTCCGAGAAGGCGTAGACGAGGCCGAACGTCAGGTCGTTCTGGTGGTGCTGGCGGTAGATCGGGTCGAGCGACATGTAGCGGAGCGTGTCGTGCATCCAGCCCATGTTCCATTTGTAGTCGAAGCCGAGGCCGCCCGAATCCACCGGCCGGGAGACGTTGGGGAAGGCGGTCGATTCCTCGGCCGCCGTCATCGCGCCGTCGCCCTTGGCCTCGATCAGCCCGTTGAGGGAGCGGAAGAAGGCGATCGATTCCAGGTTCTCGCGACCGCCGTGGATGTTGGGCACCCATTCGCCCTGGTTGCGCGAGTAGTCGCGGTAGAGCATCGAGGCGACCGCATCCACGCGCAGCCCGTCCACGTGGTACTGGTCGATCCAAAAGAGGCCGTTGGCCTCCATGAAGTTCGCCACCTCGCGCCGGCCGAGGTTGTAGATCAGCGTGTTCCAGTCCTTGTGGAAGCCTTCGCGCGGGTCCTGGTGCTCGTAGAGGTGGGTGCCGTCGAACTCGGCGAGGCCGTGGGTGTCGGTCGGAAAGTGTGCCGGCACCCAGTCGATGATGACGCCGATGCCGGCCGCGTGCGCCGCGTCCACGAAGCGGGCGAACCCTTCGGGCGAGCCGAACCGGGCGGTGGGCGCGAACAGGCCGATGGGCTGGTAGCCCCACGAGCCGGAGAAGGGATGCTCCGACACCGGCAGCAGCTCGACGTGGGTGAAGCCCATGTCCTTGACGTAGGGGATGAGCTCGGCGGCGAGTTCGTCATAGGACAACATCTCGTTGCCCTCCTTGCGCCGCCAGGAGCCCAGATGCACCTCGTAGATGGAGACCGGGCTCGCGTGCGCGTTGCGCTTGGTGCGCGTGTCCATCCACTTGGCGTCGGCCCACTCGTGGTCGACGAGCCCGTGCACCACGGAGGAGGTCTGCGGCGGCGCCTCGGTGGCGAACGCGAAGGGGTCGCTCTTGAGCGGCAGCACGTTGCCGTGGAAGCCGACCACCTCGTACTTGTAGTAGAGCCCCGCTTCCAGGCCCGGGATGAAGATCTCCCAGGCGCCCGCCTCGGCGCGGCGGCGCATGACGTGGCGCCGGCCGTCCCAGGCGTTGAAATCGCCCACCACCGACACGCGCTGCGCGTTCGGCGCCCAGACGGCGAACGCCACGCCGGCGACGCCGTCCATGGTGGTGGGGTGGGCGCCGAAGCGCTCATAGAGGCGCTGGTGCCGGCCCTCCGCCAGGAGGTAGGTGTCGAGCTCTCCGAGGACGACGCCGAAGCGGTAGGCGTCGTCCGCGATCCAGGTGTGCTGGCCGGCCCGATATTTCAGCCGGTAGCCGGGAACCGGCTTTTCCAGCATTACCGAAAACAGCCCGTCCGGATGGATCCGATCCATGTCGGCGACGAACTTGTCGGCCCGGTCCACCAGCGCGACGCCCTCCACGTGGGGGGCGAAGGTGCGCACGCGGAACGCCCCCTCCCCGCCATGGGGGCCGAGCACAGCGAACGGGTCTCCGTGACGGCCGGTGACGATCGCCTCGGCCTCGGCGGGCGGCAAGTCATCGCGCAGGCGCGTCTCATTCATCGGTAGGCTCCTCTTGACTGGCCTCGGCTTCGGACGCCTCGGCAACCGGCTCGTCGATCCACGCCGTAACGCCGCGCGGGTCGGCGAGCACGTCCATCACCCCCGCAAGCGGGATGCGCAGCCAGGTGGGCCGGTTGGCGAGCTCGTAGCCGATCTCGTAGATGGCCTTGTGCAGGGTAAAGAGGTCGAGCAGCGCGCTGGTCAACCCCGGCTCGGACGCCTTGGCGCCGATGGTCTCGAGATAGGCGGCGATGAACTCGCGCCGCGTGCGGTCGCGCCAGGCAAGCGCCTTGGCCCGGGCCTCCTCGCCAAACACCTCATGGGTGTCGCGCCAACGGGCGAGCGCCATCGCCGCGGCGTAGTCGAACGAGCGCAGCATCCCGGCGACGTCGCGCATGGGGGTGGATTTCGCGCGCCGCTCGTCCAGCGTGCGGGCCGGCTCGCCCTCGAAATCGATGATCACGAGGTCGGACTGGGACACCAGCACCTGGCCGAGATGGAAGTCGCCGTGGATGCGCGTCTTCTGGCCGGAGGGCGCGGCGTCGGCGGCGGCCGCGTAGCGGGCGGCGATCTGGTCGCGCGCGTCGAGCACGGCCTGCGCGTCCGGCCGCACCTCCTCGGCGAGGCTCGGCATCTGGCGGGCGAGGCGGGCGAGGACCGCATCGGCCTCCGCGATCGCATCGTCCGCCCAGCGCTTCAGGTCCTCGGCGGTGATCGGCTCGGGCGCGAAGGCCGGATCGCCCCCGTCCTCGGCGAGGGCGAGGTGCATCTCGGCGGTGCGGAAGCCGGCGATCTCGCCGATCGACAGCGGGAAGGCGTAGATCGGCCGCTCCGTCTCGCTCGCCATCTCCGCCTCGAACAGGTCGGTGCCCTCCATGTGCCGCACCAGCGCCTCCAGCACCGCCGCCCACGCATCGCCCTGGTTGGGGACGAACGCGAACGCGGCCGCCAGCACGGCGGGCCCCTCCGCCCCCTCGCTCGTCAGCTCGATGGTGCCGAGAAGGTCGGGCGTGTTGGCGTAGTGCGCGACATCGGTGAGGTGGCGGGCGATCTCCACGTCCGGCTGCTCGCCTTCGCGCACGCGCCGGTAGATCTTGAGGATGAGCTGCTCGCCGAACACGATCGACACGTTCGACTGCTCCACGCCGAGCGGACGCGGCGCGTCGAGCTCGCCGATCTCGTCGAGCGCGGGCGAACCCTTGAAGGCGACGCGGTAGGCGCCCTGGGTGCGTTCCGCCCCCTCGCGCATCAGCCCCACCAGATCGGCGGCCAGCGTCTCGTCGAAGGTGCCGTCGATCAGCGCGCCGACGCGCGGGCCATGGCGAACCTTGGCGAGGGTATAGGACAGCTTCGGCGCGCCGGCGCGGATGTGCTCCTCGCCCCACCGCACCGACAGCGGCGTGAGGTAGGTCTGGGTCTCGCCGTCGAGGTCGACATCGAGCTTGGCGAGGGCATGGGAGCCGGCGCTGTCGAGGGTCGCGAGCGGCGTCAGGCGGACGCGGGAAATCCGCTGGTTCTTGGCCGCGAACCAGCGCTGCAGCGGCAGGAACTGGGGCAGCGTCACCTGTTCGAGCTGGGATTTCTCGCGGCCCGTCAGCGCCCCGTCGATCCGCCCGTTCACGGTCGTGAGGGTGAGGAAATCGGGGAGCATCTCGGGCATGGGCTCATGCCATTTGGGCGCATCCTCGGTGTCGGCGAGGACGAACCAGAAGAAGCCGTAGGCCGGCAAGGTCAGCATGTACGGCAGGTCGCCGATGGGCGGGAACGGGGTGCGGCCGGACAGCTCCACCGGCACGCGGGTGCGATAGGTGGACAGGTCGAGCTCGACCGCCTGGGCCGAGCGCGACAGGTTGGCCACGCAAAGGATCACCTCGCCCTCGTATTCGCGCACGTAGGCGATGATCTTGCGGTTGCGCGGATAGATGAAGCTCATCGTGCCGCGGCCGAAAGCCTGGTGCTGCTTGCGCACCAGGATGATGCGGCGCATCCAGTTGAGCAGCGAGGAGGCGTCGTTCTCCTGCGCCTCCACGTTGATGGCCTGGAAGCCGTAGACCGGATCCATCACCGGCGGCAGGTAGAGCTGCTGCGGGTTGGCGCGCGAGAAGCCGCCGTTGCGGTCGCCCGACCACTGCATCGGCGTGCGGACGCCGTCACGGTCGCCGAGGAAGTAGTTGTCGCCCATGCCGAGTTCGTCGCCGTAATAGATGACCG
>JAUIJH010000076.1 GCA_030431335.1 Alphaproteobacteria bacterium | reverse complement strand
TCATACCTGCGCAACTCGGTGGTCGCGGTGGCCGGCTCCGTCGTCATCGACCTGGTGCTGGCGATCCCCGCCGCCTATTCGCTGGCCCGCTACAGCTATGTCGGGCGCGAGGACATCGGCTTCTACATCCTGTCGACGCGCATGATGGCGCCGGCGATCGTCGCGATCCCGATCTTCTTCCTGTTCCGCAACATGGGCCTCCTCGATACCGTGTGGGCGCTGATGCTGATCTATGCGGCGATCAACCTGTCGGTCGTCACCTGGATCATTCGCTCCTACATGCTCGACATTCCGCCCGAGCTGGAGGACGCGGCGCGCACCGACGGCGCCGGCGACATGACGATCCTGTGGGAGATCATCATCCCCGCGATCCGGCCCGGCATCATCACCGCGGCGGTCATCGCGGCGATCTTCGCCATCAACGAGTTCCTGTTTACGCTGCTGATCGCCTCGACGCCCAAGGCTTACACGATGTCCGTGGCGCTCGCGAACTTCACCGGCGGCTCGGACGGGGTGATCTACAACGCCATCGCCCTCGTCGCCTTCCTCGCATTCGTCCCGGTTTTCCTGATCGTCTGCCTGATCCAGAAGCACCTGTCCCGCGGTCTCACCATGGGCGCGGTGAAGGGGTGACGGATGCCGATGGTCGTCCTCTCTTTAGCCTCGCTCGGGCCCGCGCCGCGGGCCATTGCGCCGCAAGTCAACGGTTAGTCGAATGGCACGGATAGAACTGACAGGCATTCAGAAGCGCTGGGGTCCCGTGTGGGGCGTGCGCGACGTCAACCTCGACATCGCCGACGAGGAGCTCGTGGTGTTCCTCGGCCCGTCGGGCTGCGGCAAGACGACGACGATGCGCATGATCGCCGGCCTCGAAACGCCCTCCGACGGCGAGATCCGCATGGACGGGGAGGTGATGAACGAGGTCGACGCGCGCGACCGCGACGTCGCCATGGTGTTCCAGGGCTACGCGCTCTACCCCAACATGACGATCTACGAGAACATCCGCTTCCCCTTGCGCATGCGCGGGGTGCCCAGGCGCGAGCAGGACCGCCTGGTGCGCGAGGCGGCCGACATGGTGGAACTCGGCCCGCTGATCGACAGGAAGCCCAGCGCATTGTCGGGCGGCCAGCGCCAGCGCGCCGCGCTCGCCCGTGCCGTGGTGCGCCAGCCGCAGGTCTTCCTGATGGACGAGCCGCTCAGCAACCTCGACGCCAAGCTGCGCCAGGCGATGCGGGTGCAGATCAAGCACCTGCAGAAGAAGCTCAAGATCACCACCATTTACGTCACCCACGACCAGATCGAGGCGATGACGCTGGCCGACCGCATCGTCATCATGGACGGCGGCCTGGTGCAGCAGATCGGCACGCCCGACGAGATCTACCGCGATCCGGCCAACACCTTCGTCGCCGGCTTCATCGGTTCGCCGCCGATGAACCTCATCCAGGGCGAGGTGTCGGATGGCGTGTTCACCGCGCCGGGCATTCGCGTGCCGGGCCTGCCGATCGCCGGCAACCGCGCGGTGACGCTCGGCGTGCGGCCGGAGGACTGCCACGTGGTGGCGGGCGAGGGCCACCTCAACGCCACCGTGTTCGGTGTGGAGCCCACCGGCGACGTCACCTTCCTGACGCTGCGGGCGGGCGAGAAATACATCGAGGTCAAGGCCAACCGGGACTATCGCGCCGACCTCGACGCGTCCCAGGCGGTCAACTTCGACGAACGCTGCCTCTATCTGTTCGACGGGGAGAGCGGCCAGCGCATCCGGACATCATGAGCACCTTCGACTACACCTCCATCGGCTTCTACACCTTCGACTGCCTGTGCCGGCCGGTGACGCAGATCCCGCCCGGCGGGGACACCTATTTCGTCGAGGAATTCGCGCTCGCCGTGTCCGGTGCGGCCGGCAGCGCGGCCATCGTGGCCGCCAAGCACGGGCTCAAGGTGCAGGCGGTCGGCGGGGTCGGCCCGGACGACATGGGCGAATGGGTGCTGGCGCGGCTGCAGAAATTCGGCGTCGACACCACGCACATGGCCGTATGCGAGGGGTTTTCCACGTCGTCCTCCATCGTCACCACGCGCCCGGACGGACAGCGGCCGGCGCTGCACAAGCGGGGCGCGACGGCCGGCTTCACCGTCAGCGACGCCGAACTCGACCGGGTGCTCGATTCCAAGATCGTCCACGTGGGCGGCGTCGGCCTGATGGACCGCATGGACCAGGGCCGCACGGTGGAGGTGATGGCCGAGGCCAAGCGCCGCGGCTGCATCACCACGCTCGACGTATTCGCCGCCACGCGCGAGGATCTGCGCCTGGTGGAGCCGCTGTTGCCCCACACCGACTATTTCATGCCTTCCGAGGAGGAGGCGATGGCGCTGTCGGGCCTCACGGACCTCGAGGCGGTGGCGGACAGTCTCCTCGGCTACGGCGCGGGGGCGGTCATTCTCACACGCGGCGCATCGGGGGCCATGTTGCGCGACCGGCAGGGCACCAGGATCGATTTGCCCGCCTTCGACGTGAAGGTCGTGTGCACCTGCGGATGCGGCGACTGCTTCAACGCGGGTTTCGCCACCGGGCTGCATCTGGGGCTCGACGTCGCAGGCTGCATGCGCCTTGCCCAGGCCGCGTCGGCGCAAAACGCCACCGGGCTGGGGTCGCAGGCCGGCGTTGCATCTCTGGAAGCCACAATGAGGTTCTTGGAAACTACGCCGACGCGATGATATTGACGATGTGAAGCGTTCTAGTGGGGGTGCCATGTCCGAGTTGCCAATGGGTCTCATGCCGAGCGCGCTCGTTCTGCCCTTGCGCGATGCCGCACGGGGCGTGGGGACTTTCGCCTCGCGCTCGCGGCGGCTGCTTGGTCCGTCCGCCGCACATCTGCCCGATCCGTTGCGCGATCTCGCCCGTCGCGTGATCGACGGGGCGCGGCGCGCCAGCGAGCACAGCCCCTTCCGCCGCCATCCGGCCGCCAGCGACATCGCGGCGGCCTGCGACGTGCTGGCCGGCACGCTGTCGCCCGCGCGGGGGGCAAGGCCGCTCGCGGCCGTGCTCGCCTTCGCGCTGGAAACGGGGCTGCGCGTCGAGGGGCGCTCCGTCCCCCTCGTCAGCGAGACGGTCCTCGCGCTTGCCGCCGGCGATGCCTTGCGCGCGGCCGGCGAGGACACGGACGCGCCGATGCGGGCGGCGATGCTGATCGCGCGCCTGGTCGATGCGCCCGTGGCGGGGGCGATGCCGGGCATGCCGCTGGGCCTCGGCACCGCCGAGCGGGGCCCGATGGAGCACGTGCTGGTGGCGGCGCTGCTGTGGCTCCTCGCCGAGCGGGCCGACCCTTCCACCGACGAGGACGAATTGCTGGCGCTCTGCCTCAGCCTCACCGAGGCCGCGTTCGGCGAGATCGCGCCGGTGCTCGGCGACCCGGAGGCGCTTTCGGCCGAGCTGCATCGTCTGGCGGACGTGATTTGAACACCGCGCTGTCCGCTCCCGCCGCGGCGATCTTCCCCGAAAGCGGGCTGCCGGTCAGGAAATCGGTGCGGCGGCTGCGCTGGTTCATCGCCGCCTTCGAGCATCAGGTGGACGAGATCGCGGCGGAGACGGGCAACGCCTACGAGATCAACCGCAACCGCCTGGCGGCCACCTTCGTGGAGTGGCTTCGCGCCTTCGAGGCGCAAAAGCCCAGCGCGGACACCGACCGGCTGCCCTATGTGGGCTTCGCGGCCGGGCTGATGCTGCGCACGCTGGTGCGCCAGAAGCCGCTCACCGCCACCGCCATGCCCAGCGCCTGCGATCGCTCAAACCCCGCCTATTATTGGCCCGAAGGCTACGTCTACGTCGCCTTCTGCCTCAATGTGCGCGCGCTGGTGCTGGAGCAGGACTTCCACGAGAAGCAGGCGCTGGTGCCGGCCCTGTCGGAGGCGCGGACGTGGTGGTCGTTCCGCGAGAACGTGGCCGAGGATGCCAATCTCGCCATCGCCTTCCTGGACCTCTTCGCCGGCGAAGAGCCCAACTGGACCATGCCCGACAAATTCCAGCCCGGCGCCGTGCGCGCGCTGGCGAGCCGCTTCTACCGGCAGGTGGAGAAGGGGCCGAAAGGCCTGAGCTGAGCTGAGCTGAGCTGAGCGCGAGCCGTTCGGCGAACACGGCGCCGGTTCAGCGCCGAAACCGACACTCCCAGCCCATCCCGTGCGCCGGACGCCCGGTCGTTGAACAGGCGCCCGCAGCGTGACGCTTGCATGTGCGCGGGCAAGCGCTCAGAAACGGGTCCCATCCCGCTACGGTGTCTCTTGGAACAATCCCTCACGCTCGCTTACGTCGCCATGGCAATGCTGTTGGCCGGCACGATCAAAGGTGCGGTCGGCCTCGGCCTGCCGACCACCGCGCTGGGGCTGATGACGCAGGTCATCGACCCGCGCTCGGCCATCGCCCTTGTCCTCATCCCCATGCTCACGGCCAACGCCTGGCAGGTCTATCGCCAGGGCCAGTTCCTGGCGGCGCTGCGGCGCTATGCGCCGTTCAGCATCGCGCTGGCGATCGGGGTGCTCGTCACGCTGATCCTCACCCGCGATGCGCCGGATCGGCTGCTGTTCGCCACTCTGGGCGGGGCGATCCTCGCCTTCGTCGCCCTCTCGGTCACGGGCTGGGCGCCTTATCTGCCCGACCGGTGGGACCGCACCGGGCAAATCGCATTCGGCACCTTCGGCGGCATTCTGGGCGGGCTGACCTCGGTCTGGGCGCCGGCGATGGCCGTCTATCTCGCCGCGCGCCAGACGCCCAAGGCGGAGTTCGTGCGCGCCACGGGGCTGCTCATCTGCTGCGGCAGCATTCCGCTGGCGCTGGGCTATATCGGCCAGGGCTTCGTCACGGCGCAGTCGGCGGCGATCTCCCTGACGCTGCTGGTGCCCACCTTCGCCGGTTTCGCCGTCGGCGAGCGGCTGCGCAACCGCCTGTCGGAGGTCGCGTTCCGGCGCTGGCTCCTGGTGGTGTTCTTCCTGATGGGCGCCAACCTGATCCGCCGCGCCGTCTTCTAGCGGCGACCGGGCCCCGTCACCGGCTCTCCGCCGCGATCGCCCGTTTCGCCGCAGCGTTTCAGGACCGCGGGGCTGGGTGCCCTCGCAGGCCGCGGCGGCCCGTGACAAGGTTCGCATCGACCGCGCCCGTGGGAAGAACGCCGATGCCTGAAGACAACCTCACCGCCCGTCTGTCCGCCCGGTTCGGCGAAGCCCCGTCCGTCCCGGCGCGAGCCCAGCACCACGCCACGCTGCTGGGCATCGCCGGACGCGCCTCCTGCCGCGCCTTCACCGACGAGCCCGTGGAGGGCGACCTCCTGGCGACGTTGTGCGCCGTGGCCCTGTCGGCGCCCTCCAAAAGCGATCTGCAGCAGCGCGATATCGTCATCGTCGACGAGCCGGAGCAGCTCGCGGCGCTCAAGGGGCTGCTAGAGGCGCAGGCGTGGATCGCCGGAGCGCCGGTCCTGCTGGTCTTTTGCGGCAACAACCGGCGCCAGCGGCAGCTCCATGCCTGGACCGGGCGCCCCTTCGTGAACGATCACCTCGACGCTTTCTTCAACGCCAGCGTCGATGCGGGGATCGCGCTCGCCACCTTCATCGTGGCGGCCGAGGCGGCGGGGCTCGGATGCTGCCCCATCAGCACCATCCGCAACGAGGCGGAGGCGGCTTGCACGCTGCTGGGGCTGCCGGACCACGTGTTTCCGGTGGCGGCGCTCGCGGTGGGACACCCGGCCGCCGCTGAGCGGCCGATCAGCGCCCGCCTGCCGCTCCAGGCCACCGTGCATCGCAACCGCTTCGACGAGACGGGCCTGCGCGAGACCGTCGAACGATACGACCGCGTGCGCGCGGCCCAGGATCCGGGCGCGCGCCAGCGCAGCGTGGGGCGCTACGGCCGCGCCGCGCAATACGGCTGGAGCGAGGACAAGACGCGCCAGTACAGCCTGCCCGAGCGCACCGATTTCGGCGCCTTCGTCCGGCGCAAGGGCTTCGACCTCGGCTGAGGCGGCTCAGCCCGGCTTGGAGAAGGCGTAGTGGGTCGTCTGGCGCAGCCGCTCGCCGGGCGCCAGGCGCGCCTGCGCGTAGCCCGGCTGGTTGGCGCTGTCCGGCCAGATCTGAGCCTCCATCGCAAAGCCGGCGTGCGGGCCCATCCGCTTCCCCTCCAGCCCGGGCACCGGCACCTTGAGCTGATAGCCGTCATAGGCCTGCAGGCCCGGCTCGGTGGTCGTCACCTCGAGCGCGATGCCGGAGGCGGGCGAAAACACGCGCGCCGCCGGGCGCATGGGGCCGCGCGCATCGGCGAGGCAGAAATTGTGGTCGAGACGCGCATCGGCCCCGTGCGCGGCGCCGAAGGTGCGCGCGGTGCGGAAGTCGAACTCGGTGTCCGCGACGGGGGCGGGCGCGCCGAGCGGGATCTTCTCGTCGTCCACCGGCAGGTAGGTGTCGGCGTGGATGGTCAATTCGTGGGCGAGGATGTCGGGCTCGCCGGACAGGTTGAAGTAGCTGTGGTGGGCGAGGTTGACGAGGGTGGGCGCCTCGGTGTCGGCCTCGTACACCACCTCGAGCGTCGCCGGCGCGACCAGGCGGAAGTGCGCGAACAGCCGCATCGGGCCGGGATAGCCCATGTGCCCGTCCGCGATCGCCAGCGAGAAGGTGACCCGGTCGGCCGCCGTCTCCTCCACCGTCCAGTTGAGGTGCCCCGTTCCGGCGTGGCCGCCGTGCAGGTGGTTGCGGCCGTCGTTGATGTCGAGAATGACGTCCGTGTCGCCGAACGCGACGTGGCCGCGCGCGGTGCGGTTGGCGCACGGTCCCGCCGTCGCGCCGAAATGCTTGGAGTGGGCGAGGTAGTCCGCCAGCGTGTCGAACCCGAGGACGAGCGGCGCGTCGTGCCCGGCAAGCCGCAGATCCTGCAGGACGGCGCCGTAGCTGATGAAATGGGCCGTGAGGTCGCCGCCGGTGATGGCGACGCGCACCACCTCGGTGCCGTCGGGCAGGGTGCCGAATGGTTCGATGGCGCCCGTCATGGCCGCGCTCCTCTTCGTTTCTGGGTCTTCGGGCTCTCTATAGAAGATGCCGCCGCGAGTGCGAAATCCCGCGCCGCCTCAGTCGCGCGTGATGATCGCCACCGGGCCGCCGCCGTCGGGCCCCTGGTGCTCCGCGCCGCCGGACACGAAGAGCTCCGCGTGGCCGAAGATCGCCGCGAGCACGCCCGCGACGAAGCCGCGGGCGTGACGGGTGGGGGAAATGTCCGAATCGTTCAGCATCGTGTGGCGCCGCCCGCGCAGCGTGCCGCTTTGCGAGGGCTCGGCCTTGGCCAGCACCGCCACCACCTTGTCGCGCGCGTCGGGCGCGAGCTGCCCCGTGGGGGCGAGGCCGGCCCGCCCCAGCGCCGCATAGATCGGGGCGGTGTCGATGGCGTCGGCCATCACCGCGTGGTCGATGCGCAGCGGCCCGCCCCACGCGGCGGAGCGGCCGAGCACGATGATCTCGTTCACCATCAGCTCCACCCCCGCCGAGGTGCTGGCGCGCGAGGAATAGAGCGAGACGTCGGTGCCGATACGCTCTTCGGCAAGGTCGGGCGCGATCTCCTCCAGCGCCAGCGCGACGCCCAACGCGGCCGCACCGCGCGAGAATCCCATCGATTTCAGCGTCTGGTCGGTGCGTGGCGGGTGGCCGCGCCGCACCGCGTCGGCAATTCGGTCGGAGGTGAGGAGCGGGCACTTCACCTGGACGAAATGCACGTCCCGCGCGCTGGCGATGCCGGCCTCGGCCATCGCCGCGCGGGTGCCCTGCGCCACCGCCTCCACCTGCGCGAGGCGGCCGACCTCCTCCGGCGCCATCGCGCGGGTGAGGTGGACGCCGACGGCGAGCGCGTCGCCGCCCGGCGCGGGCGCGGCGCTCTCCAGCACCTCGAACACGAGGAAATGCGGTGCGAGCGCGCCCTCCGTGCCGCCCGACATGACCAGCGCCACGCGCGCGGCGGCGGCCGCGCCCACATGCTCGGTCAGCAGCAGGCGCAGCGTCTGCGCCGCGAAGGCGCGGGTGAAATCGTTGACGCAGCCGTTGCCCTCGGTCTTGGCGAAGATGGCGACGACCGCGTCGGCGCGGATCGCGCCGACGGCGATGGCGGCAGCGATGCCGCTCACATCGTCGGGTGCGGCCATGGCAATGCGGCTCACGCGGGTCTCGCGCATGGCGCTTCTCCTGTTCAGGCCTCGAGCAGTGTCATGAGAGGCTCGCCCGCGTCGAGGAGTTGCTGGCGCTTGACGAGGATTTCCCCGACGCGGCCGGCGGTGGGGGCGGCGACCGGCACCTCCATCTTCATTGCCTCCAGCACCGCCACCGTGTCGCCCGCCGCGACGCGCTCGCCCTCGCGCACGGCGATGTCCCACACCACGCCGGCGAGCGGCGCGACCACCGCATTGGCCGGCACGTGGCGCTGCGGCGCGGCGGGCGCTTCGGGCGCGGGGGCCGTGTCGAGCCCGGCGGCGGCCCACGCGGCACGCTCCGCCTCGAAGGCGGCCGAGCGCCTGGCGCGGAACACGTCGATCTCGTCGGCGACGGCGGCCATTTCGCGATGGTGGGCGCCGATATCGAGCGCCCCGTCCTCGATCTCGATGTCGAATTTGCCGTGCGGAAAGGCCTCGCGCATGTCCATCAGCTCGGCTTCTTCCACCGGGTAGAAGCGGATGCGGTCGAAATAACGCAACAGCCACGGCACGCCGCCGGCGAAGGCGCGCGTCGGGCGGTCGAGGTTGAACACCTGCACCGTGCGGCCGACGAACTGGTACCCGCCCGGCCCCTCCATCCCGTAGATGCACAGGTATGCGCCGCCGATGCCCACCGCGTTCTGCGGCGTCCAGGTGCGGGCGGGGTTGTACTTGGTGGTCACCAGCCGGTGGCGCGGGTCGAGCGGGGTCGCCACCGGGGCGCCGAGATAGACGTCGCCGAGCCCGTAGACGAGATAGGACGCGTCGAACACGATGCGCCGCACGTCCTCGATGCTGTCGAGGCCGTTGATGCGGCGGATGAATTCGAGGTTGGAGGGGCACCAGGGCGCGTCGGGCCGCACGTTGGCGGCGTAGCGGCGGGTGGCGAGGCGCGTCTGGCTGTCGTCGAAGGCGAGCGGCAGGTGCACGATGCGCGACGGAACCGTGATGTCGGCGGGGTCGGGCAGCGCGCGCTCCACCGCGTCCGCAAGCGCCAGAAGGCGCGCTTCGGAGGTCCGGGTGCCGTCATAGTGGATCTGCAGCGAGCGGATGCCGGGCGTGAGGTCGACGATCTCGCTGCGCTTTTGCGCGCCGAGCGCCTCCATCAGCGCGTGGACCCGCACGCGCAGATCGAGGCTCAGGACGTTGTCGCCGAACTCGACCAGGAGGTTGTCGTCGCCGGAGCGGCGGTAGACCACCGGGATCGGACCGTCGGTGCGGGCGAGGCGCACGGCCGGCTCCAGCGCGTCCGGCGCCGGGATGCGCGCCGGCGCGGGGAGCGGCGGGGGCGCAGCCAACTCGGTCAGCGCGGTTTCGAGCGCGGCGAGGCGCGCGTCCGCCTCGGCGAGGGTGAGGGCGACGAAGCGCACGCTATCGCCGGGACGCAGCTGGCCGAGCTTCCACAATTCCGCCCGCGCCAGCACGAACGGGCACACGAAGCCGCCGAGGCTGGGGCCGTCGGGACCGAGGATGATCGGCATGTCGCCGGTGAAGTCGACGGCACCGACGGCATAGGCGTTGTCGTGGATATTGGAGGGGTGGAGCCCGGCCTCGCCGCCATCGGGACGGGCGAAACGGGGCTTGGGACCCTCCAGCCGCACACCGGTGCGGGCGCTGTTGACGCCGACCTTGTAGGGCGTGGCGAGCAGCGTCTCGATATCGCTCGGGGTGAAGAAATCGGGCGCGCCGTGGGGGCCGTAGAGGACGCCGAGCGTCCATTCGTTGCCCATCGGCGGGGCGGCGCCGGGGGCGGCGACCGGCGGGTCGATGGCGGGCGCATGGGCAAGGCGCAGCACGTCGCCCACCTTGAGGGCGGCGCCGGTGGGGCCGCCGAAGCCGCCGAGCGTGAAGGTGGAGCGGCTCCCCAGCACCAGCGGCGCATCGAAGCCGCCCCGCACGGCGAGGGCGGCGCGCAGGCCGGGGCCGGCGGCAGTGCCGAGCGCCAGCGTCGCGCCGGCGGCGATTTCTATGGGCGCGAAACGCGGCACCGGCGCGCCGTCGAGCCGGGCGCCCATGTCGGCGCCGGTGAGGGCGATCAGCGCATCGGTGTGGAAGCGCAGCGTCGGGCCGACGAGGGTGAGTTCCAGCGCCGGCGCATCCGGCGCGTTGCCGACGATGCGGTTGGCGAGGCGGTGGGCGAACTCGTCCATCGGCCCCGAGGGCGGCACGCCCACGTGCCACACCCCGAGCCGCCCTGGCCAGTCCTGCACGCTGGACAGCATCCCCGGCGTCAGCACTGAGATGGTGCGGGCTTGGTGGCGGTGGCCCGCCAACGTGTCGGTGGCGACGTCGCCGGCGGCAAAGAAGGGCGCCTTCGCGATCTCCGCGAGATAGTCGACATTGGTGGCGATGCCGTGGACGGCGGTGGCGGCGAGCGCCTCGCCGAGTGCGGTGACGGCCTCGGCGCGGGTGGGGCGGTGCACGATCAGCTTCATCAGCAGCGGATCGTAGTGGGGCGGCACGATCGTGCCGGTCTCGATCCAGCCGTCGATCCGCGCGTCCCGCGGCAGCGTGACCGCGCTGATCCTGCCGGACGCGGGGCGAAAATCCTCCGCCGGGTCTTCGGCGTAGATGCGCGCCTCGATGGCATGGCCGCGCGTCGTCCAACGTTCGGCGGCGAGGTCGAGGGTGCCGTCGGCGGCGCGGATCATCCACTCCACGAGGTCGATGCCGGTGACCGCCTCGGTGACGGGGTGCTCCACTTGGAGGCGCGTGTTCACCTCCAGGAAGGAAAACGTGTCGCGCGCGGCGTCGTAGATGAACTCCACCGTGCCGGCCGAACGGTAGCCGACCGACTGGCCGAGCCGGACGGCGGCCTCGTGCAGCGCGGCGCGGGTCGCGTCCGGCAGACGAGGGGCAGGGGTCTCCTCGATCACCTTCTGATGGCGCCGTTGCAGCGAGCAGTCCCGCTCGCCAAGCGCCACCACGCGCTGCCCGTCGCCGAAGATCTGCACCTCGATGTGGCGCGCCTTCTCGACGAAGGCTTCCAGGAACAGCCGGCCGTCGCCGAAATTGGCGGCGCCCAGGCGAGCGACGCGCTCATAGAGCGCCGGCAGCTCGGCGGCGGTGCGGCAGAGCTGCAGGCCGATGCCGCCGCCGCCGGCGGTGGATTTCAGCATCACCGGGTAGCCGATGCCGGCCGCTGCCGCCTCCGCCGCCGCAAGGCTCTCCAGGATGCCGCTGCCAGGCAGCAGCGGCACCCCGGCGCCCTGCGCGGCCTCGCGTGCGGTGTGCTTCTGGCCGAACAGGCGAATGTGGTCCGCCGCCGGGCCGATGAAGGCGACGCCCGCGTCCGCCAGCCGCTCGGCGAAGGCCGCGTTTTCCGACAGGAAGCCGTAGCCCGGATGCACCGCCGTGACGCCCTTCGCGGCGCAGACGGCGAGGATCTTGTCGATGTCGAGGTAGCTCTGGGCCGCCGGCGCGGGTCCCAGATGCACCGCATCGTCGGCAAGGGCGACGTGGGCGGCGTGCCGGTCGGCATCGGAATAGACCGCGATGGCACGCCGGCCCATGCGGCGCACGGTGCGGATCACCCGGCAGGCGATCTCGCCCCGGTTGGCGACGAGGATGGTCTCCACTCAGGGCTCCCAAACCAGGACGTCGATGGGCGTCGGGTTGAAGCCGTTGCAGGGATTGTTGATCTGCGGGCAGTTGGAAATGAGGCAGATCACATCCATCGCCGCTTCGAGCTCGACATAGTGGCCGGGGGCGGAGAGGCCGTCGACGATGGCGAGCGCGCCGTCCGCTTCGATGGGCACGTTCATGAAGAAGTTGATGTTGGCGACGATGTCGCGCTTCAGCAGCCCCCAGCGCGCGCCCTCGACGACGAAATTCTCGCGGCAGGCGTGGAGGTGCCGCGTTTCGTGGCCGAAGCGGACGGTGTTGGATTCGATGGAGCAGGCGCCCGCCGAGGTGTCGTGCCGGCCGACGGTGTCCTCGGTGACGGTCAGCATCAGGTTGCCGTCGTTGGAGACGAGGCGCGTGCCGGGGCCGACATAGGCGTTCTTGTTGTGGGCGAGGGTGTCCTGCGCGCTGTAGCGCTCGGCGCTGTCGGCGGCACTGTAGAACAGCGTGTCGACCGCCTGCTGGCCGTGCGTGTCGATGATGCGGATCGCGCCGCCCTTGCGGACGAGGCCGGACCAGCCGACGGTGGCGGGCACGCTGTGGCGGATCGCGGCGGCGGGGTCGCGGGCGCTCATGGCCGGCCTCCAAGGCGCATCGCGTCGATGTTCTGGTAGGCGCGCACGGCTTCCTCGGTGGCGGTGCGGCACAGATCGTCCGCCCCCGGCGGGTCGGGCTGCCACACGGTGACGGCGATGGGGCCGGCCTCCTCGGGCGTCGCGGCGCTGAGCGGGTGCGGGCAGTTGGCGAGCGCGACGATGAGGTCCATCTCGGCGCGGATGTCGGTGCGACCCGTGCGATCGGCATCGGGGTCGAAGACGAGGCTGCCGCCCTCGGCCACCGACACCGGCGCGAACAGCGTGATGGCGGGGCCGATATCGCGCTTGCCGAGCCCGTGCTTGGCGGCGGCGCGCAGGAAGTGGTCGCGCGCATTGGGCGTCGCGGCATCGAGGCCGCGGGCGGCGTTGGTGGCGGCGCTGGAGATGCCGGCGATGCAGTCGATGCCGCCGTCCGGACCGTCGACGATGGCGGCCATGGCCCGGCCCATGTCCGACAGGAGCACGCGGCCGCGGCCGATGGCGGCGGTCCACTGCACCTTCACCGTATCGGGCGGGTTGAGCCGCTCCGACGGGTCGGCCGCATTCCACAGGATGAGCGGCACCCCGGCGTTGCCGGCGGGGTTTGCGACGCGCAGCACCTCGCCGGCGCGCACGAGCGCGTGCCAGTAGCGCCCGCCCGGCACGCTCTCCTCGGCGACGATGCGCTCGGGCGCGACCGTCTCGGGCAGGCGTGGCGCGGCGTCGCGGCGCGCCTCGAAGGCGCCTTCCGCCTGTCCGGTTTCCTTGAGGATGGCGTAGCGCGCCTTGGCGGCTTCGATAATTTCAGGCGCAATGGCTGATGACATGGCCTCGTCCCTCCGTTCTCGGCCCCGACTGGGGCAAGCTCGGTGCACGCGGCAACGGGAGCGGAGATCTCCGATGCGACGCGCACCATGGACCTCCCGGGCTTTTTTCCCGCCGTGGACCTTCCCCGTGGAAGGCGGCGACTCTCGGACCAGACGCCGTGATGGCCGGAACCCTAGTCGCTAGCTTGCCGGCGAAATTGCACATTTCATGCCAGCTCCGCCAGCCCCCCCTCGCGCCACGGCAGGGTCGAACGGGCGATGCGCCAGCCGTCCGCCGACCGGGTGCCGAGCGAAATCTCGCAGTCCAGCAGCGCGGCGAGCGCGGCACCGGGCGCGGCCGAGGCGACGGCCGCCACAAGGGTGCCGGGCGGCGGGGGCGCGGGCCGGCGCTCCTCGGCAAACACAAAGTGCGCGCCGGCCCGCACCACGATCTTGCGCGGCGCATCGACGAGGATCTCGGTGTCGAGCGCGGCTTCGGGATCGTCCTGCCACCAATGCTCGACGTAGGACACGTGCACCCCGGTCTCGACCAGCATGCGGCGGGTGCGGTGGAGGTGGCCCTCGTCGGGCGGACCGGCGAGGGGGGCGAAATCGATCCGCCGCTGCCAGTGGGCGCGCGGGCCGGCGCCGTGCAGCGCGCCGGCAAAGCCCTCCTGGCTGGCGAGGAAGGCGGCCTGGCGGCGGGAGAGATCGGCAAAGCCCGCGACCCCGGCAAAGTCGGGCCGCTCGCTCGGGATGCGCAGATCCGCGTAGAGCGTCGCCGTTTGCAGCCAGACCACCAGGCTTTGCGTGTCGCCGCTGCCGTCCGCGCGCTCCAGGGCGAGACGGCGCCACAGGCCGCGCCAGTCCGCCGGAACGCTCATGCGGGGCGGTGCAGTGTGGGGGCGGGCCGGGTGAAGGAGCGGCGGCCGGCCTTGTAGCCCGCCAGCGGGGCGGCGATCTCGGCGACGGCCATGGCCGGATCGGTGGCGTCGAGCACCACGAAATCGGCGGGGTTGCCGGGCGCGATGCCATAGTCGGCAAGGTTCATCAGCCGGGCCGACCGCGCCGAGATCATGGCGAGGCAGTCGGCCATTTCGCCCGGTCGGCCGAGCTGGGCCACGTTGGCGTAAAGGTTGGCGATGCGCATCAGCGAGCCGTCGCCGAAGGGGGTGAACGGGTTCATCACGTTGTTGGTGGAGAGCGAGCAGTTCACCCCGTGCGCGCACAGCGCGTGCGCCGGCGCGACGCCGCGCGGCACCGCATGGTCGTGCTCGCGGCCCATCAGGAAGAGGTCGGTGGAGGGCAGCACCGTGACCGCCACACCGGACTGGGCGAGCTGCTCCGCCGTCGCCGCGAGGCGCTCGGGATCGAGCGAGGCGAGCTTGCTCATGTGGCCGACCGCGACACGCCCGCCCCAGCCATAATCGTCCGCGCGGCGGCACACGTGGTCGACGTCCATGGTCGACGCGTCGAGCGCGAAATCGAGGTGCATGTCGATATCGACGTCGTAGCGGGCGGCGGTCTTGAATACCCAATCGATCTGCCCGTGCGGGTCGCTGTCGGTGTAAGGCGCGGCGCCCAAAACTTCCGCGCCGTCCTCCAGCGCCTCGATCAGCAGCGCGTCGGTACCGGGATAGTTGAGGAGCCCCTCCTGCGGGAAGACGCAGATCTCCACGTCGATCGCGTACGCGAGCGCGCGCGCCGCCGCCCGCACCCCGGCGACGCCCTTGAGGCCGATCACCGGGTCCACCTCCACGTGGGAGCGCATGCGCGTGGTGCCGTTGAGCACGGCCTTTTCCAGCGTCGCCCCGGCGCGCGCCTCGATGTCGTCCGGCGTGAAATCGCGCTTCAGCCGGGCCACCTCGGAGATCGCCTCGGCGAGATCGCCGCGCGTGATGACGCAGCGGTCGAAGATGTGGGCCTTGTCGAGATGGATGTGGGTTTCCACCAGTCCCGGCACCACCAGGCGGCCGCCGGCGTCGAAATCCTCATCGGCCGGAGCGAGCCCCGTTCCGATGGTCGCGATTCGCCCGTCCGTGACCGCGATATCGACGATGTCGGCGGGGTCATCCATCAAACGCGCGTTGCGCAGCGTCAACGACATCTCAAATCTTCGTGTTGTCGAGGGGCTGGGGCAAACGAGGGTCCTTCCCTTAAGTTATTCAAATCAAAGATGTTTGTGGCGCGTCCCGGCGCCGGGCCCGTCGGGGGGCATGCAAGGCGCGGGCTCGAATGGGGTGGGTCGTCACGATTTTGCGCCATGGTGCAGGCAAATCAATGCGTTAGAAAGCACGTCGCAGGTTGGGTGGGGTGAGCGATGGGCAGTGCCGACGAAGTGCCGCGCTGTTGCCGTGCCGCCTCGAAGCGGGGGTTTGCCTTGGCGGCAAGCCGTCGTTTGGCCGGCGGGCTCGATGAGCCAACGAGATTGTCAGCGCAAAGGGAACGTCATGACTAGCTTTCGTCCACTGGTGGTTATCTTGTTTGCAACGGCTGGGTTGACGGCCGCCATCGCGCAGGAAGCGCCGCAGGTTACACGCGGTGAGCTGATGGAAGAAATCGGCAAAAGCACCCAGGTGCTCGGCAAGATGGTCAAGGGTGAGCAGGCCTACGAGGCCGAGACCGCCGTTGAAGCGCTGACGACAATTATCGACGATATCGGCGAGTTCACGGCCCTCTTCCCCGAAGGCTCCGAAACCGGACATGAGACCCGCGCTTTGCCGGCGATCTGGGAGAAGAAGTCCGAGTTCGAGCAGCACGCGCAGGACCTGCAGGACGCCGCGATGAAGGCACGCGAAGTCGCGCCCGCCGGCAAGGAGGCGTTCGCGCCGGCCTTCCAGGAGATGGGCAAGGTGTGCGGCGCCTGTCACGAGGATTTCCGCGCCAAGAAGAGCTGATCGGCGGGACGCAACAAGACCGTGAAAAGAGCGTTTCTCGCCCTTTTGGTCGTCGCGTTGGCGGCGGCGGGCATCCTGTGGTGGCTCAGCGCGCCGCAAATTCTTACGGCGCGCGATATTCCGGGCCATGCCCCCGACGTGGACAATGGGCGCGTGCTGTTCAACGCCGGGGGGTGCGCATCGTGCCACGCCGCGGCGGGGGCGAGCGACGATGCGCGCCTGGTGCTGTCGGGCGGCCAGTTGCTGCCGACGCCGCTCGGCGCCATCTCGGTGCCCAACATCTCGCCCGACCCCACCCACGGCATCGGCAACTGGTCGATGCTCGACTTCGCCAACGCGCTGACCGAGGGCGTCTCGCCGGAGGGCAAGCACTATGTGCCGGCCTTCCCGTGGACATCCTATCGCGGCATGACGTTGACGGACGTCATCGACCTCAAGGCGTTCCTCGACACCTTGCCGCGCTCGGACCGGGCGAACGACGCGGGCGGGCTGCCGTTCCCGCTGTCCTTCCGCCGGCCCATCGGACTGTGGAAGCGGTTCTTGCTGCCCGATCTGCCGGCAGCGCCCGCGGGGGCGGACGCGACGGTGCAGCGCGGCCACTATCTCACCGTGGCGCTCGGCCATTGCGGCGAATGCCATACGCCGCGCAACTTTGTCTTCGCGCCCGAGATGAGCCGCTGGCTGGCGGGCGGCCCCTCGCCGGACGGGGACGGGCAGGTGCCCAACATCACCCCGTCGCCGGACGGGATCGGCGAGTGGAGCGCGAGCGACATCGCCTATCTGCTGGAGTCGGGCTTCACGCCGGAGTTCGATTCGGTCGGCGGCGAAATGGGCTCGGTCGTGAAGAACTGGGCGCAGGTGCCCGCGGCCGACCGCGAGGCCGTCGCGGCCTACCTCAAGGCCATTCCGGCGTTGCCGTGAGCCCTTGCGGCCCGGTCACGCCGGGTCGCAGAACACCATGCAATTGTTGAGCGCGGCGACTTCCTCGCGCGACAGCGCGCTCACATCACCGCCTTCCTGGCGAAGCCGCACCGCGCGCACGGTGTAGCCGTGCGCGACGAGCAGGTCGTGAAAGTCGAACGGATGGTCGCTGGCCTCGCCCAGCGTCCGATACGCTTCGATGAGAAGGTTGACGCGATCGATCAAGATGTTCGTGCAGCTGCGCAAAACGTTCATCTCGTAGCCCTCGGTGTCGATCTTGCTCAGACTCGGCCTCAGGTCGCCCGAAAAACTCCGTCGAGGCGGATGACCGGGACGAGATTGCCCCCACCTGGTCCCGCCGAACACGCGAATTTAGACCTTATGTTGATGCCATGGACGTGTAAACGCACAGATGGGCGCTTGCCCCGCCCGCTCGGCGAGGGGGCAAGCGGGACCGTCAGAACGCGGTGTTTTCGAGCGCCTTGCGCATGGCGTCGACGATCGTGTCGGCCTCGGCGCGCGTGAGGCAGAGCGGGGGGGCGAAGCCGATGATGTCGCCCTGCGGCATCGCGCGGCCGATGACGCCTTCGCGCAGCAGCGCCCCGGCAACGGAAGGGCCGATCTTGCGGGCCGGATCGTAGAAGCGGCGCGCGGCCTTGTCCTCGGCGAACTCCACGGCGCACAGCAATCCCTCGCCGCGCACTTCGGCGACGTGCGGATGGTCGGCGAACGCCGCCTTCATGGCGGTGTTGAAGTAGGCGCCGATGTTGCGCGCGTTGTTGACCAGCCCCAGCTCGTCGATCAGCGCGAGGTTGGCGACGCCCGCCGCCGCGCACAGCGGGTGGGCCGAATAGGTCCAGCCGTGGCCGATCGGGCCGTTTTCGTCCGTGCCCTGCATCAGCACGTCCCACACCCGGTCGCCGACGATGGAGCCCGACAGCGGCGCGTAGGCCGAGGTGAGCCCCTTGGCGATGGTGATGATGTCGGGCTCGATCCCGTAGTGGGTGGAGCCGAACATGGAGCCCAGCCGGCCGAACCCGGTGACCACCTCGTCGGCGATGAGGAGGATGTCGTACTTCTTGAGCACGTCCTGGATCTTGGCCCAGTAGCCGGCCGGCGGCGGCACGATGCCGCCCGTGCCCAGCACCGGCTCGCCGATGAAGGCGGCGACGGTGTCCGGCCCTTCCTCCAGGATCAGCGCCTCCAGGCGCTCCGCGCACCAGGTGGAGAATTCGTCCTCCGACATGCCCGCCTCGGGGCGGCGCAGATAGTAAGGCGCCTCGGTGTGGATCACCTGCGCGAAGGGCAGGTCGAACTTCTTGTGGAAGAGCTCGAGCCCGGTCAGCGAGCCGGTCATCAGGCCCGACCCGTGATAGCCGCGCCAGCGCGAGATGATCTTCTTCTTTTCCGGCCGGCCCAGGACGTTGTTGTAGTACCAGACGAGCTTGACGTTGGTCTCGTTGGCGTCCGAGCCGCCCAGGCCGAAATAGACCTTGGACATGCCGGCGGGCGCACGGTCGAGGATCATCTTGGCGAGGGTGATCGAGGTCTCGGTGCCGTGCCCGACATAGGCGTGATAGTAGGAGAGCTGACGCGCCTGCTCGGCGATCGCCTCGGCGATCTCCTGGCGCCCGTAGCCGACGTTGACGCAATAGAGCCCGGCGAACGCGTCGAGCAGCCGCTTGCCGTCACGGTCGACGATGTACACACCCTCGCCGCCGGTGATGATGCGCGAGGGGGCATCGCCGCGCGCATGCTGCGCCAGGTGCGTGGAGGGGTGGAAGAACGCCTCGCGGTCCCAGGCGGCGAGCTGATCGTTGGTGAGCATCGGAATTCTCCTTGCGTGTGGCGGCGTCAGGCCCAATCGCGGCAGACGTATTTGATATCGGTGAACGCTTCGAGGCCCTGGCGCGCGCCTTCGCGCGCGAGGCCGGATTGCTTGACCCCACCGAAGGGGATCGGCGCGCCCGTGACCTTGGTGCGGTTCACCGCGACCATGCCGTACTGCAAGGCTCGAGACAGACGGTAGATGCGGCGCGGATCCTGCGTGTGCAAGTAGGCGACGAGGCCGTATTCGGTGTCGTTGGCGCGCGCCAGCGCCTCCTCCTCGGTGTCGAACGGGGCGATGGCGGCGACGGGGCCGAACGTCTCCTCGCGGAAGATGGCGGCGTCCGGCGCGACGTCGGCGAGGACCGTCGCCTCGTAGAACAGCGGCCCCAGCGGCGAGCGCTTGCCGCCGGTGAGGCAGCGCGCGCCCCCGGCGAGCGCGTCGGCGACGTGCGCCTCCTGCTTCGCCACTGCCTTCTCGTTCATCAGGGGGCCGAGATCCTTGTCCTCGCAGCCCGGACCGAGGGTGAGGGCGGCCGCAGCCTTGGCAAAGCGCTCGCAGAACGCCGCGTAGAGCGGGCGTTCGACGAGGAAGCGGTTGGCGCCCAGGCAATCCTGCCCGGTGGTGGCGAACTTCGCCTTGATCGCCTCTTCGACGGCAAGGTCGAGGTCGGCGTCGGCGAACACCAGGAACGGCGCGTGGCCGCCGAGCTCCAGCACCAGGCGCTTCACGGTGGCGGCGGAGCGGGCATAGAGCAGCTTGCCGATCTCGGTGGAGCCGGTGAAGGAGAGGGCGCGCACCCGCGCGTCCGTCAGCCAGGGCTCGACGATCTGCGGCGCATCGCCGGTCACCACGTTGAAGACGCCGGCGGGGAGCCCGGCGCGGTCGGCGAGCTCGGCAAGGGCGAGCGCGGAGAACGGCGTCTCGGCCGAAGGGTGCACGAGGACGGTGCAGCCCGCCGCGATCGCCGCGGCCGCCTTGCGCGTGATCATGGCGCAGGGAAAATTCCATGGCGTGATGAGCGCGGCGACGCCCACCGGCTCGCGCCAAAGCTCCACCTCCGCATCGTGCAGGTGGGAGGTGATGCCCTCGATGTTGGGGCGCTTGGCCTCCTCGGCATAAAATTCCACGAAGGAGGCGGCATAGTCGATCTCGCCGCGCGCTTCGGAGAGCGGCTTGCCCTGCTCGGCGGTCATGATGCGGGCAAGGTCCTCGCGGGCGGCGAGGATGAGGTCGTGCCAGCGGCGCAGGAGGCGGGCGCGCTCCTGCGGCAGCACGGCCGACCAGGTCGCGAAGGCGGCGTGCGCGTGGTCGATCGCGGCCGCGCTCTCGGCGCCGCCGAGGCGCGCGACGGGGGCGAGGGGGGCGCCGTCGGCCGGATCTGTGACCCAGATCGCGGCGCCGTCGGCCGCCGCCGTCCAGCGGCCGCCGACATAGGAAAAGCTCTTCAGCAGCGCCGGGTCGGCGAGCGCGATCCCCTTGCCGTTGTCCTCGTCCTTGCGTCGTGCGGCTGCGACCATGATGTCCCCCCCGGCGTTGGCGATGATCCCAATCTAGGGGCAGGGCGGCAGAGCATCCGACCGAAGGTGGGGCCAGGGGCAGAGGGTTCCTCTGTTTGACGCCCGCTGAGCCGTCAGTTCCTCTGGACGCCCAGGAGCTGGGCGAAGGGCGGCGCCGCGCCCCGCTTCACCACCTTGGTGACGATGTAGGAGAAATAGCGCTTGAGGCCGAGTTCCTCGGCCAGCATCGCATCGATCAGGCGCTGGTAGGTGTTGATGTCGTTGGTGACGATCTCGACCAGATAATCGAACCCGCCGCCGATGGCCCAGCAGGCGACCACCTCGTCGATCCCCGCCACCGCCTTCTCGAACACGCGGAAATCGGCCGAGCGGTGCGATTCCAGCTCCACCACCACGAACACGGTGACGTGGGGACCGAGCTTGGCCAGCGCGAACTCGGCCTTGTAACCGGTGATGAGCCCGGCGTCTTCCAGCCGCTTCAACCGCTCCCAACACGGAGTTGGGGAAAGGTTGACGCGGCGGGCAAGCTCGGTCTTCGAGATCCGACCTTCCTTGGCCAAGATCTCCAGAATACGGATATCGCGATCATCGAGAGCGGTGAGCACGCCGCGACGTTCCGGCAGCAAATCCGACTTGTCAATTGTTACGCCGAGGAGCACGATTGTCGCATGACAATTTGGCCGCCCAATAAGGGCGCCCTGCGGCGTCCGGCATACCGCGCTCTCGCGCGTGCTCTGATCGACGCCATCGAAGCTGGCGAGATCGGGCCGGGGACCCAATTGCCGACGCACAGGGCGCTGGCCTTCCAGCTCGGCCTCAGCGTGCACACGGTGAGCCGCGCCTATGACGAACTGAGCCGGCTCGGCATCATTTCGGGCGAGGTGGGGCGCGGCAGCTTCGTCGCCACCGGCAAGACGGATGCGGCCTGGCCCTGGCAGACGATCTCGGGCGGCAGTTCGGTGATCGACCTGTCGCTGTTGACGCCGGTGATGGGCGAGATCCACGCCCAGCGCATGTCGCAGACGCTGTCGCAAATGGCGAGCGATCTCGACCCGCAATTGCTGTTCTCCTCCCGTCCGGGCCAGCCTCTGGAGGAGCATTGCGAGATCGTGCTCGACTGGCTGGCGGGGTGCGGCATCGAGGCGACGCCGGACCGTGTGCTGCCCACCAACGGCAGCACCTCGGCGATGACCATCGCGCTGATGAGCGCGGCCATTCCGGGCGACCTGGTGGTGACCGAATCGCTCGGCCACCACACCCTGCAGTCGCTGACGAGCGCGCTCGGCCTGCGCCTGGCCGGCCTCGAAATGGACGCCGAAGGCGTGCTGCCCGACGACTTCGAGCGCGCCTGCCGCGCGACGCGGGTGAAGGTGCTGTTCGTGATGCCGAGCGGCCTCGGCCCCACCACCGCCATGATGGGGCTGGAGCGCCGCCAGGCCCTCGTCGCCATCGCGCAGCGCCACAACGTCCTCATCCTGGAGAATGACGCGTGGGGGCCGCTGGAGCCGTCGCGTCCGCCGCCGCTGGCCGCGCTCGATCCGGACCGGGTGTTCTATTTCACCGGCCTCAGCAAGTGCTTGCTGCCGGGTCTGCGCATCGCCTGGCTGGTGATGCCCGACGGCATGGCCCAGGCCGTGCGCACGCGCCACGTGGTCACGCAGTGGACGGCCACGCCGCTCATGGCCGAGGTGGCCTCGCGGTGGCTTTCCGACGGCACCGGCGAGGAGCTTCTTCACTGGCAGCGCGCGGCTCTTGCCGAGCGCATGCAGCTGGTGCGCGAGCGCTTGCACGGGCTGCCCTACCGGGCCACCGACCACGGCCTCCACATCTGGATGGAACTGCCGCCGCCCTGGCGAGAGGATGCCTTCGTCGCCCAGGCGCGGGGAGCCGGTGTCGCGATCGCCGCCGGCGCCCACTTCTCGGTCTGCGACCAGGAGCACGCTCCCAGCGTGCGGATCTGTATCGGCTCCCGCGACATCGAGGATCTTTCGCGCGGCCTGGAGCGGATCGCCGAAATCGCCGATGTCGAGCCGAAGCCGACCTTGGCCGCGATCTGACCCGAAGCTCCGCCGGGGGCTGGACGGACCCGCCTGTCGCATCCGGCGCTATCGGCCCGGTCCGATCCGAGCGGAGGGCGCGCTAGTACAGCGATTGTCACGGTTCAATAAAAAAATTGACATGAATCTTCCATTTGCGAAGTCTTGATCGGGCCGGGTGGCTATGCGCCGCCCATTTTTTTATGCACGAGCGTTTTGGCACGTAGATTGCCAGTGATGAACCTGGTGAAACGTCTTCCGATGGGAGATAGCCTGGACATTGCGTGTCGATGCCGTTGAAAAAACGATGGAGACTTCAATGCGTCTGAAGCGAATTCTCACCAGCGTTGCAGCTATCGCGCTGACAGCAGCCGCGACGACGAACGCCTCCGCCGATACCTGGCGCTATGCCTTCGAGGAAGCTCTCGAAGAGGTGCAAGGCAAGTACGCCCAGAAATTCAAGGAAGAGATCGAGGCCAACACCGATCACACGATCCAGCTTTTCCCTTACGGAACGCTGGGCGAATCGGCCGACATCATGGAGCAGGCGCAGTCCGGCATCTTGCAGTTCGTCGACCAGTCGCCCGGCTTCACCGGCTCGCTGATCCCCGAGGCGCAGGTTTTCTTCGTGCCCTACCTCCTGCCCACCGACCAGGATCAGCTGGCCCAGTTCTACAAGGAATCGAAGGCCGTCAACGAGATCTTCCCCGAGCTTTACGCCGATCAGGGACTGGAGCTTCTCGTGATGTTCCCCGAAGGCGAGGTGGCGATGACCACGAAGTCGCCCGTGGAAAGCTGCGCCGACCTCGACGAGGTGAAGTTCCGCGTCATGACCAACCCGCTGCTGGTGGAAGCCTACCGTGCCTTCGGCGCGACGCCGACGCCGCTGCCTTGGGGCGAGGTCTATGGCGGCCTGCAGACCAACATCATCCAGGGTCAGGAAAACCCCACCTTCTTCCTGTACTCCACCAAAATCTACGAAGTAACCGACTACATCACTTACACCGGCCACAACAACTTCACGACCGCCGTCATGGCCAACAAGGACTTCTATGACGGGCTGGGCGAAGACGATCAGAAGGCGATCCAGGCCGCCTCGGAAGCGGCGTACGACTACATCGTCGAATATCAGAAGGGCCTCGCCGACTCCGAGCTGCAGAAGATCAAGGATGCCAAGCCGGAGATGACGGTGACCGTCCTGACCGACGAGCAGCGCCAGTGCTTCAAGGATGCGGCCGGTTCCGTGGAGACGACCTTCATCGAGATGACCGGCGACAGCGGCAAGGCTATCCTCGAGCAGATGAAAGCCGACCTCGCAGCGGCCGCGCAGTAAGCGGCAGCCCTTGCGCGCCCCGGCCCACTCGTGCGGGCCGGGGTCGTCACCCGATCACGGAGGACGCGCCTTTGAACGATCCCATCACGCCTGCGAACGCGCCGCCTGCGAACGCCCCCGGCGGCGAAGGCACCGCCAACAACCTGCCGGGCGTGCTGGGTGTCGTCGACAATGTGATCGGTCGCATCGAATCGGTCATGCTGGCGGTCGGCGTGCTGCTGATGGCGGCCAACACCATCGCCAACGTGGTGGGTCGTTTCGTCTTCCATGAGAGCATCTTCTTTTCCGAAGAGCTCAACCGCATCCTCATCATCCTGATTACCTTCGCCGGCATCAGCTACGCCGCGCGCCAGGGCCGCCACATCCGCATGTCGGCGATCTACGACCAGCTGCCGTCGGCGCTGCGCAAGCCGATGATGATCGTGATCGCGTTGTTCACGGCGGTGTTCATGTTCGGGCTGTGCTGGTACGCGGTCGGCTACATCATCACCCAGGCCGGACGCGGGCGGCTGTTGCCGGCGCTGCAGATCCCGGTGTGGTGGACGCTGGTGTGGGTGCCGGTCGGCTTCTTCATGACCGGGATGCAATACCTCCTCACCGCAATCAAGAACCTGTTCGCCAAAGACATCTACCTCTCCACCCAGGTGCTGGAAGGTTACGATGTCGATGAGCGCGAAGTCTGAGGAGGGTTCATCATGGCCTTGACCATCTTCTCCGTCATGATCGTGCTCCTGCTGCTCGGCTTTCCGATGATGATCCCGCTCATCGTCGGCGCCTTCGTCGGCTTCTAAACGATGCTGAACGGCTTCTCGCAGATGGAG
>JAUIJH010000075.1 GCA_030431335.1 Alphaproteobacteria bacterium | reverse complement strand
TCGTGGAGGCGCATCACGAATTCGGCGTCGCCACCTCGCTGAAGCATTTCCCCGGCCACGGCTCGTCCACCGCCGACAGCCACCAGGGCGCCATCGACCTCACCCCGACCTGGCACCGGCGCGAGATGGAGCCGTTCGCGGCGCTGATCGCCGAGGGCCTCGCCGACACGGTGATGATCGGCCATCTGGAGCTCGACGGGGTGACGGGGCCGGGCCACCTGCCCGCCTCGCTGTCGCCGGTCACCATCGCCACGATCTTGCGCAACACGCTGTGCTTCGACGGCCTCGTCATCAGCGACGACCTGGCGATGGACGCGATCGAGAACCGGTGGGGCACGCCGGAGGCGGTGCGGCTGATGATCGACGCGGGCGGGGACATCGCGCTGTTGTCGCTGCCGCCGCGCAAGGGCATGGCGCTGGTCACCGAGATCACCGACTACCTGGAGGCGGCGGCGGAGGCATCGCCGGAGCTGGCGCAGAAAATCCGCGACGCCTACGCGCGCGTGGTCAACTTCAAGCTCGACCTGCCGGTGACGCGCGGTCCACAGCGCCGCATCGCGGTGGGCGAGCGGCCGGCCAAGACTCGTGGTAAGATGGCCGTGAACTGAGGAGCGCATGCCAATCGATGTCCACGCCTCACCAAACCTCGGCGATGGGCTTCTCGCCCGCCACCTCGGCGAGGCGGCGCCGCACCGAATTGCCGACGTCGTCCGGCAGCGCGTCGCGCGGGCAAAGGCGCACCTCGGCGATCTCCAGCGCCTGCGCCCGCAGCGCGGCGGGATCGATCTCCGCCACCCCCTCCGCGACGAAGAAGGCCACATGGTCCCGCCCCGCGAGCGCCTTGTTCCAGTAGAGCGCGAAGAAGCGGGGCGCGGCCGACAGGACGAGGCCCGTCTCTTCGCGCAATTCGCGCACGGCCGCCGTCCGCGTGCTTTCGTGCGCATCCACGCCCCCGCCGGGAAAGTGCCATTTGGGCGTATAGGTGTGGCGCACGAGAAGGACGCGGTCGGCCCGGTCGATAACCAGACATTGAACGCCCAGCGTCACGTGGGGGCGGACCAGCGCGCGAGCGCGCCAGATGAGATGGCCGAGCCGCACCGTCAAGCGACGATCGGCCGGACCGCCCCAGCGCTCGCCGGAGTGGCCCTATCCATGCAACGTGATGCCCCGATCCGGAGCTGTCCTTGGCACGAATGCGCATAGCCCATCTGTCCGACCTCCATCTTGGTCCGCTGCCGCGCCCGACCCTGGGCGCGCTGCTTTCCAAGCGCGCCTTCGGGTATGCCAACTGGGTGCGCAACCGCGGGCGTGCGCTCAGCGGTTCGATCCTGGAGGCGCTGGTGGCCGACATCGCCGCCCAGCGCCCCGATCATATCTGCGTTACGGGCGACCTCATCAATATCGCCCTGCCGGGGGAGTTCACGGCCGCGGCGCAGTTCCTGGCCGCCCTCGGCCCGCCCGACAAGGTGAGCTGCGTCCTGGGCAATCACGACGCCTATGTGCCGGGCGCCGCGGCGCACGCGGCCGAGGTGTGGGCGCCCTACATGTCCGGCGACGACGGGCGGCAGCGCTTTCCCTACGTGCGCCGGCGCGACAGGGTGGCGCTGATCGGCGTCTCCACCGCCGTCGCGACGCCGCCGCTGTCGGCGCGCGGACGCGTGGGCGCGACCCAGTGCGAGGCGCTCGGCAACCTGCTCGACCGCAACGACGCATACTACAAGGTCGTGATGATCCATCACCCGCCGGACGGCGCGCTGGCCAGCGGCCATCGCGCGCTGGCCGACTACAGGCGGGTGCGGGCGGTGCTGTCGGAAGGGTGCGCCGATCTGGTGCTGCATGGCCACAACCATACGGCGACGCTGACCTTCCTCAACACCCCGCGCGGCGAGGCGCCGGTGATCGGCGTGCCGTCGGCCTCCTCGGACGGCTCGCACCACCCGATGGCCGGCTACGCGCTCATCGACATCGATACCGATTCGCTCACCACGAACCTGACGCGCCGGACGCTTTCAATGCCCGACGCGCGCTTCGTGACGGTGTCGTCGATCGACCTGGCCGATCACGCGCGGTAGTGCTGTACCTTGGTGGCCCGCAGACCCGCGAGCCCGTGCCGGTCGATCAGCGTATTCCAGGACAGGAATTCCTCGATCGTGAGCGTATATCGCTCGCACGCCTCATCCATGGAAAGAAGTCCGCCGCGCACGGCTGCGACAACTTCGGCCTTGCGGCGGATCACCCAACGTTTGGTATCTGATGGCGGCAGGTCCGCGAGGGTCAGCGGCGTACCGTCAGGGCCGATGACATAACGATAACGGGGCTGTGGATACTCGGACATAACTCACTTCACGGCGACGCACACGCTTGACATGGCTCATAAAGCCCACCGGCGCTTAACAGCCTCCTAATCCTCCACCGTTGCCGTGCGGCAAGAATGAGCTTAGCTAACGCTCCATGAGCAAAATGCCGACGAATAGTCTCGATCTACCGGGGCGGCCGCAGGACCACCGTGTCGTGGTGGCGATGTCGGGCGGCGTCGATTCGTCCGTCGTGGCGGGTTTGCTGGCCGCCGAGGGCTTCGACGTCGTCGGCATGACGCTGCAGCTGTACGACCACGGCGAAGCGGTGGGCAAGAAGGGCGCCTGCTGCGCCGGCAGCGACATCCACGATGCGCGCCTCGTCGCCGAGCGGCTCGGTATCCACCATTATGTGCTGAACTACGAATCGCGCTTCCAGGCGGGCGTGATCGAGGCGTTCGCGGACGCTTACGCGCGCGGCGAGACGCCGGTGCCGTGCATCGCCTGCAACCAGACCGTCAAGTTCACCGACCTGTTGACGGCGGCGCGCACGCTGGGTGCCTCCGCGCTGGCGACGGGCCACTATGTGGCCAGCCGCGTGGTGGACGGCCGGCGCCGCCTGTTCCGCCCCCACGACGAAAAGCGCGACCAGAGCTACTTCCTGTTCGCCACCACCCAGGAGCAGCTCGATTTCGTGCGCTTCCCCCTCGGCGACATGCCCAAGGAGCGGGTGCGCGCGCTGGCGGCGGAAATGGACCTCGTGGTCGCCGACAAGCCCGACAGCCAGGACATCTGCTTCGTGCCGGACGGGCGCTACGCCAAGGTGGTCGCCGCGATGCGGCCCGACGCGAGCCGGCCCGGCGACATCGTGCACATCGACGGGCGCGTGCTGGGGCGCCACGAGGGCGTCATCAATTATACGGTGGGCCAGCGGCGCGGGCTCAACATCGCGCTCGGCGAGCCGCTGTTCGTGGTGTCCATCGATGCGCAGCAGCAGCGCCTTTATGTCGGCCCGCGCGAGGCGCTGGCGACCCGCGCGGTGAGCCTGCGCGACGCCAACTGGCTCGGCGAGCCGCTCGGCGCGGACGAGGAGCGGGCCGTGTTCGCGCGGGTGCGCTCCACGCGCGCGCCGCGGCCGGGCATCGTGCGGCGCGTCGGCGACACCTTCGCGGTGGAGCTCGTCGGCGGCGAGGAGGGCGTGGCACCCGGCCAGGCGTGCGTCCTTTATGCCGGCGACGGCCCGCGCGCCGAAGTCCTCGGCGGCGGCTTCATCGAGCGCGCCACCGAGCCCAATTCCAACCTCGTCGTCGCCTGATCGGTCCATCATGAAAGAAGCGAACACGCGCGCCGTCGATGGCGCCGATGTCAAATCCGCCTACGCCCGCTGGGCGCCGGTCTACGAGGTGATCGCCACCCCGACGGTGCCGGCGCGCAAGCTCGCGGCCAAGCGCGTCAACGCGTTGGGCGGGCGTTTTTTGGAGGCGGGCGTCGGGTCCGGCTCCGCGCTGCCGCTCTACACCGACAACGTGCGGCTCGTGGGCGTCGACCTGTCGCACGACATGCTGAAAATCGCGCGCGAACGGGCCGCGACGATGGCCAACGTGGAGGCCATCGTGGAGATGGACCTCATGTCGCTCGCCTTCGCGGACGACACCTTCGACGGGGTGATCTGCATGTTCACCATCACCGCCGTGCCCGACGCGGCGCAGGTGGTGCGCGAGTTCGCCCGCGTGACGCGCCCGGGCGGCACGGTGATGGTGGCGAGCCATTTCGAGGCGCGTTCCGGCCCCTGGTGGGTGACGGACCGGCTGCTGACGCCCTTTTCCCGGCGGCTCGGCTGGAACCCGTCGATGCCCATCGATCCGCTGCTCGCGATCCCCGGCCTCACCCTCGCCAGCCGCGAGGAGCTGCCGCCGATGGGCCTCATCACGCTTTTGACCTACACCAAGGCCGGCTGAGCCGGGCCTGGCCCTGCCCCGTTCCGCCGCCGGGTTCCCGGCGCGCCGGCGGCGCGCGGTGGCACGGCCGGCTGGCGGCGGCCGGCGCAGTGTGGATTTGCCGCAATTTTGGTGCGCGGCGATGCGCGGATGCGGTTGACAAATGGCGGCCATTTGACGTCTATGCCGCCTGCGCGGCGGAGTAGCTCAGTTGGTTAGAGCAGCGGAATCATAATCCGCGTGTCGGGGGTTCGAGTCCCTCCTCCGCTACCAAAAAAATCTCTCAGCCAAATCAGTGAATTAGGCGGTCGGTACTTATCAAAGGCTTCCGATCTCATGTCGCGCCATGTCGCAACTGAAACCAAGCATTTCCGGGGGTTTCCAAGGAGACACGGCGAGTCCGCGCGACATGAACGCGACATGCCAATAGGTCTAGGTTTGGGAGGTGCTGAAATGATTCGTGGGAGGACGACACATGGCGAACGACAAGATCGAACGCACAGCCGTCGCCTACAAAATAGCAATCGATCCGGTGCAAAAGCGGCTGTCGCGATGGTGTCGGCCAGCTAGGCCGCCGGCCGGGTTCGCTTCGTGAGGTCGTAGCGAGGAGATCGAGCCGATCGATCGTGTCGAGCCTGGGGCGAGGTATCACGCTCCGAGCAGCGCAGCCAAAATAATATCTTCAAGGGGGGGCATTCGGCGGCTGCGGAGCAAAGCATTAGGAAACTTACGGACGATATATCAAGTCGGCACCTCGAGACGGCGCTTTAAAGATCACCGAATATAGCAGAGCCACCGCAATCGGACTTTATTTATATGACAGATTCGAAGACACGCATATTACTGTCGTCCTGCCTATACGTAGGCGCGCTCTTCGGATGGATGATAATTATTGCTTACTGGGCAACGACATCAATAATATTGCCTGCTAGCACCAATCTGACAGAAAATAACATAAATTTGTTAGTTGGCCTTTTTGCCGGCCTAACTGGGGCCATAGCAGGGTCTTTATTGAGTGGGGTTATTCAGTTTTTCTTAAGAGAAAAGGAATTGTCTGATGAAAAATGGACCAAAGCATTCCTCATTGTTCAAAATATAAACTTAATAAGAGCTGATGTATATGGAATAGAAGATTCAATAAAATCTAGATTGTCAAATATTGACAATAAAACCAACATTCCTGGTTGGTACTCCGTTGGATACATCGCCATGCACATGAGGGAACTGAAATTTGAAATAGACAATCTTACTTCAATGGCCCAAATAAAAAATTATGATAACATAAGAAAACTTAATATAGTTATTGATAATTATAATCAATTGAAATATATTGTGAATATGTACAATGATTTATATAAAAATCTGCAGCTCCAGAATGGAAATTACTACGCAGATAACGATGGAAATATCCATGAGTATGGTCACCCCGATAAGTCCGAATTTTTAGCGTCTTATAACAAACGGCTAACAATGTATTTTGACGAAATCATTCAATCATCGAATGGCATTCGCATAGCTTCTGAACGAGTAAGCGCCGATATATGCGACGGATTTCAACATTATTTTCAAAATAGATCAATTTGGTTTCTTCGTAGAACATTTCTTAAGTCAACATTCGAGGAAAAGCTGCCAGATTAAAAGGCAAGATGGCATTACGCCGTCTAGCTCCGACCCCGCGAGAGGGAAAAAGGATCCATCACGATGACGATGGACACCTACGGCCATCTGTTCCCGGCGCAGGATGAAGATGAAGCGCTGGCGGCGACCGAGCGGGTTCTCCTCGCCCCAATTGGCGCGACATGAACGCGACATGGCGCCCGGTTTCTCTTATCTTTCAACGGCAGAAGTCGGCATCATAATCCGCGTGTCGGGGGTTCGAGTCCCTCCTCCGCTACCAAAAATCCCCTCCATAGAAGTCCGGTTTGGGCCGCAAATGCTGCCGTTTTGCGCGCTGCCGGCTCCGACGCGTAGGGCGCCGGGGGGTGCCGTTGACTTTCGTCAACGCTGTTGTCCCAGGCGGCCTTAGGGCTCTCCCAGTGACCGAACGAGGTGAGTTGGAGGCGAGGATGCCGACGAGATCGATCCGGGAGGCGGTCGGGTATTTCGAGTCCGCCGATGCGCTGCAGGGGGCCATCGACGAGCTGATGAGCTCGGGCTTCGATCGCGCGGAACTGAGCCTGCTGGCGGCCGAAAAGACGGTGGAGGAGAAGCTCGGGCACCTCTACCGCAAAGTCTCCGAACTGGAGGACGACCCCAAGGCCGCGCGGACCTTCTATGTGTCGGACGAGTCCGTCGGCGCCGGCGAGGGCGCGCTGATCGGCGGTCCCCTTTATGTCGCGGCCGGGGCCACGGGCGGCATGATCCTCGCCTCGGGCGGGACCATGGCCGCCGCCGTGCTGGGGGCGGTGCTGGCGGGCGGCGCCGGCAGCCTGATCGGCGGCATCTTCGCAAAGCTGTTCGGCGAGCGCCACGCCCAGCATCTGCAGGAGCAGCTGGAGCATGGCGGGCTGCTCCTCTGGGTCCGAACCCGCGACGCCGCGCATGAAAAGCGAGCCGCCCGGATCATGAAGGCGCACTCGGGGCGGGACGTGCATGTGCACGCCCTCGCGGCGACGGCCTAGACCCCGAGAAGGCGCGAAGCCATACCGCAGCGCGCTGCAAGGCGGCGCGCATTGCGCCGGCGGCCCCCGCGAGGTCAGTCGGCGAAGTGGCAGGCGGCGTGGTGGTGCGGGCGGACCTCGCGCAGGACCGGGCGCTCGGCCGCGCAGACCGCCTGCGCCTTCCAGCAGCGGGTGCGGAACGCGCAGCCGGACGGGGGATCGACCGGGCTCGGCACGTCCCCCTTCAGGATGATGCGCTTGGCCTTGCGGGCGGGTCCGCCGCCGGGGATCGCCGACAGCAGCGCCTCGGTGTAGGGCATGCGCGGGTCGGCGAAGAGATCGGCCGAGCGGGCGAACTCCACGATCTTGCCCAGGTACATCACCGCGACGCGGTCGCTGATGTATTCGACCACCGCGAGGTCATGCGCGATGAAGACGTAGGTGAGGCCGAATTCCTGCTGCACGTCGCGCAGGAGATTGAGCACCTGCGACTGGACGGACACGTCGAGCGCGGAAACCGGCTCGTCCGCGACGATGAGCTTGGGCCGCAGCGCCAGCGCGCGGGCGATGCCGATCCGCTGCCGCTGGCCGCCGGAAAACTCGTGCGGATAGCGGTCGAGGTGGGCCGCGTTGAGGCCGACCACCTCGATGAGCTCGCGCACCCGCTCGCGCCGCTGCGCCCGCGGCACGCCGTGGATGAGAAGCCCCTCCCCGATGATCGCCTCGACGCTCATGCGCGGGTCGAGGCAGCCGAGCGGATCCTGGAAGATCATCTGCATGTGGCGGCGCAGCGCGGTCAGCCGCGCGGGCGCGGCCGCGAGCACATCCTCGCCGTCGAAGACGATCTCGCCCGATTGCGGCGCGACGAGGCGCAGGATGGACCGGCCGAGGGTGGACTTGCCACAGCCCGATTCGCCGACGATGCCGATGGTCTGGCCGGGCTCGACGGACAGCGAGACGTCGTCCACCGCCTTCAGCCACTTGCTCTGCCCCAGCCCGCCGGCGCGCACGGGGAAATAGGTCTTGAGGTTGCGCACCTCCAGAAGCGGCGCCCCTGCTGCCTCGCCGGCCGGTGCCGTGGTCTCGTCCGCCACGCTCATACGCGCCAGCACGCGACCTTGCGGCCGTCCTCTCGCGCGCTCAGGGGGGGCATCTCGGCGCAGCGGGCCTCGGCCATCGTGCAGCGCGTGGAGAAGGGGCAGCCGAGCGGCATGGCGAGCGGGCTCGGCACGGAGCCCGCAATGGTGTTGAGCCGCTGCCCGCGCATGGCACCGCTGGGGATCGAGCTGACGAGGCCCACCGTATAGGGGTGGCGCGGGTGCGCGATCACCTGCTCGACGGTGCCGTGCTCCATCACCCGCCCACCATACATGACGACGACATCGTCGCTCATCTCCTCGATGACGCCGACATCGTGGGTGATGAGGATGACGGTGGTGTCGACGAGCTGGCGCGTGAGGTCGAGGATCTGGGCCTGGATGGTGACGTCGAGCGCCGTTGTGGGCTCGTCGAGGATGAGGAGGTCGGGCCCGTTGGCCATCGCCATCGCGATGGTGACGCGCTGGAGCATGCCGCCGCTCATGTTGTGCGGAAAGCTGTCTACCCGGCGCTCGGGGTCGGGAATGCCGACCTTGCGGAAGAGATCGACGGTCCGCGCGCGCGCCTCGGCGCGGGGAATATCGTTGTGGGCGAGGATCATCTCTTCCACCTGCCGGCCGACCCGGTAGACCGGGTTGAGCGCCGACATGGGATCCTGGAACACGAGGCAGAGCGCCTTGCCGCGCAGGCGCCGCATCTGCGCCTCCGGCAGCCCGGCGAGGTCGCGCCCGCGAAAGAGGATCTCGCCGCCGACGATCCGCCCCGGCGGCTCGATCAGCCCCATGATGGTGAGCGCGGTGATGCTCTTGCCCGAGCCGCTCTCGCCGACGATGCCGAGCGTCGCCCCGGCGCGCAGCGTGAAGCTGACGCCGTCGACCGCCCGCACCGCGCCCCCCGCCGTGGCGAAGTGGGTTTTGAGATCGCGCACCTCGAGCACGATCTCCCTGTCCTGCGACGTGCGCTCTTGCGACGTGCGGTCCTGCGACGTGGGGTCGGTGGCGTGCGGCATGGGCGTGGCTCCTTGCGCGCGGGCCGGCGCTTCCTGGTGCGCCGGCGCCATCATGGCAGCGAGAACGACGTCGCCGCGGGTGTCATCCCGGCCCGCCCGGCCGGCACCTGCCGCTTGCCCTTCTGGAGGATGAAGCGCACGTCCCGCAGCGCATCGAGGCTGTCGAGCGGGTTGCCGTCCACCACGATGATGTCGGCATCGAGGCCGGGCGCCAGCGTGCCGGTGCGGTCGGCGATGCCGATCACCTCGGCGGCAAAACCCGTCGCCGCCGCGATCACCTGCGCCGCCGAGGTGCCGCCGAAGGACATCATCTCCATCTCCAGCGGCAGCGAATCGAACGAGGCGTAGCGCCACCCCGCATCGGTTCCGGCGACATGGCGCACGCCGGCCTCGGCGAGCTGGGTGTATTGCGCCAGGTTGTCGGCCACCATGCGCTGCCAGCGGTCGTACATCTTGTCTTCCGCCGGCGTGCGGTCGGCCTTGTCGCGCAGCACGTTGACGAGGGTGGCGCCGACGGCGAGCGTCGCCGTCACCGGAATGCCGGACTTGCCGAGCCGCTCGCCCACGGCCGGATCGTAGCGCTGCTCGCCGGCCGGATTGACGATGAAGCCGGCATGCTCGATCTGGTCGACCCCGGCGCGGATCGCCTGGTCGATGGCCTCCGGGCACAGGCAGTGGATGGTGAGCTTGCGCTCGTTGCGGTGCGCCTCGTCGACGATGGCGTCGAGCTCGGCCTGGGTGAAGGCGGGCCGCCAGGAGGCGGTGCCGACGGTGCCGCCGCCGCTGCCCATCACCTTGATGAACTGGGCGCCGTCCTTGATCAGCTGGCGCACCTTGCGGCGCAGGGGCTCGATGCCGTCGGCCTCCCCGCCCAGCGGCCAGGTGTGACCGCCGGTGATGGTGATCGGCTGGCCGCAGGCGACCACCGTCGCGCCGGTCGCATAGCCGAGCTCCACCGCGCGGCGCACGTCGAACGAGGTGGTCTGGTAGGCGCCCACGTCGCGCACCGTGGTGATGCCGGCGCCGAGCGCCTTGCCGGCCGCCCCCACCGCCGTCGCGACGAGCACGCCCGGGCTTTCGCGCATGGCCTCCTCGATGAGGGTGCCGTCGCCCGGCAGGTTGAGGTGGACGTGAGTGTCGATCAGCCCCGGCAGGATCGTGGCGCCCTTGAACTCGAGCACCTCGGCATCCGCGACATCGGGCGCCCCGCCCTGGTGGATCGCGACGATCCGGCCATCGGCGATTTCCACAACCGCATCGGCGATCGGGTCGGCGCCGGTGCCGTCGAGAAGCCGGTCGGCGCGCACAAACATGGTCATCTGATGAGCCTTTGATGGGCGGTCGCGGGTCCAGCGACCCGCGACCTCTTCTGATCTATTCGCCGAGCGAGGCGGCGCCGAAATACTGGAAGCCGCCGCCGGAGTAGGTCATGCCCTTGACGTCCGGCGCCATCATGGTGAGGTCGATGTTCTGCCGGATCGGCATCATCACGGCGTTGTCCATGATGATCTTCTGCACCTCGCCGTAGATCTCACGGCGCTTGTCGTCGTCCTGCAGGCTCTGGCCGGTCGTGATCAGCTTGGTGAGCTCCGGATCGGACCAATGGCTCCAGTTGAAGTACTGGTCGGGCAGGAACCAGAAATGCAGCGCGTCCGGGTCGACGCCGATGTACTGGCCGGGCGCCATGGTGGCTTCGCCGTTGATGTTGGCGGCAAGCCAGGCCGGCACGGCCAGGCCCTGCAATTCGGCGCTCATGCCGAAATCGTTCAGGTAGCCCTGGATCGCCTGGCCGATGGCCATGTAGTGCGCCTTGGTGGAGATCGCGCTGACGATGATGCCGAGCGGCTTGCCGTCCTTCATCCACTTGCCGTCGGTCTTGGTCCAGCCGGCGCCTTCGAGGAGCTCGGTGGCCTTTGCCGGGTCGTAGGGATAGGGGTCGGGCGTCGAGGCGTCGTAGCCGAGCATGCCCTCGGTGAGGGGGAAGCGGCTCACCGGAAAGACGCCGTTCTCGGCCAGCTGCACCACGCCCTTGACGTCGACGGCGTAGAGGATCGCCTTGCGCACGGCGACGTCGTCGGTCGGCCATTTGGAGGCGTTGATCGGCAGGAAGATGCCCATGCCGCTGATCGGCACCTGCATGGACTGGTAGCGGCCGGACGCGCCGAGCGACTTCCAGTAGACGCCGGGAACCTGCTGCATGACCTGCGACTGGCCGCTCTGGAACTGGTTCACCCGGGCTTGCGGGTTGGGCACGATGGAGAAGGTGATCTTGCCGATATCGGCCGGCCCTTCGTGCTCCAGCGAGGCCGCCATCCAGTCGTAATCGTCGAAGCGCTCCAGCACGACGCTCTGGTTGGGAGCCCAGCTGATGAACTTGAACGGGCCGGTGCCGATCGGATGCTGGCCGAGATCCTTGCCGTATTTCTCGATCGCGGCGGGCGACTGCATGCCCAGATAGGGCTCGCCCATCTGCGCCAGCAGCGGCGCGTAGGGCGCCTCGCACGTGACGACGACGGTGAACTCGGCCGTCGCTTCGGCATTCTTGCAGGAGCCGAGCAGGCCGAGGCCGATCTTGGACTGGGTGGTGTCGTCCTTGATGTAGTCGAAGTTCTTGACCACCGCGTCGGCATTGAAGGGGGTGCCGTCGTGGAAGGTGACGTCGTCGCGCAGGTTGAAGGTGTAGGTGAGGCCGTCCTCCGAGACCGTCCAGTCGGTCGCCAGCAGCGGCTCGACCTTGAACTCGGGCGTCAGCCAGACGAGCGTGTCGAAGATGTTCGACAGGATCGGGCCGACATTGCGCGCGCCGGTGGTGGCCGGATTGAGGGTGTCGATGGGCTCCGCCCAACCGATCGTCAGCTCCGGTCCGGCGCTCTGCGCCGTGGCGAGCTGCGGGCTCAGCGCAATGGCGCTACAGCCGAATAATACCGCTAGGCTCCGTCTCATGATGGGCTCCTCTCAAGGGTCAGGCTGGCCGTCAGATGGCTCTGGTCAGGGTGGGGTCGAGTTCGTCGCGCAGCCCGTCGCCGATCAGGTTCACCCCGACGACGAACAGCGAAAGCATCAGTCCGGGAAAGACGGTGATCCACCAGGCCAGCGTGATGTACATCTGGCCGTCGTTGAGGATCGCCCCCCATTCGGGATTGGGCGGCTGCACGCCCAGCCCGATGAAGCCGAGCGCCGTGATCCACAGCGCCGCGATGCCGAGCCAGGTCGTCGTCATCACGATGACGCTCGATTGCACGTTGGGCAGGATGTGGCGGGCGATGATGAAGAAGGGGCCCGCCCCCAGCGTCACGGCCGCCTCGACATAGGGCCGCCCGCGGATCTCCACCGTCGCCCCCTCCACGAGGCGCGCATAGACCGGCACCAGGATGGCGGCGATGGCGAAGATGCCGTTGGTGAGGCCGGGACCGAGGATGGCCGTGATCGCGAGCGCCAGGAGGATGCCCGGAAACGCCAGCAGGAGGTCGACGAAGCGCATCACCACGAAGCCCAGCGCGCCGCCGAAATAGCCCGCGACGAGGCCCACGATGGTGCCCACGAACGAGCCCAGCAGCACCACCGACAGGCTGGCGACCATGGTGGTGCGGCCGCCATAGAGGACGCGCGAGAAGATATCGCGGCCGAAGGCGTCCGTGCCCATGATGTGCTCGGCGTTGGGCGACTGGAACGTCGCCCACGGGTCCTGGGCGTTGGGGTCGATGCTGGTGAGGAGGGGCGCGGCGGCGCACATGGCGACCAGCACCGCGCAGATGACGAGGCCGATGGCGAGGCTGCGATGGCCGAGCGCGCGCCGGATCTTGGCGAGGCGCGTCATCTTGCGGCCGATGTCCTCGCGCGCGGCAACCGCGGCAGCCGCGGCAGGCGCGGCGGGCGCGGCGGGCATGGCGGCGCCTTGGGTGGCGGCGGCGGGTTCGATGTCGACGCTCATCGGCTGCTCATCCCTCAGCGCCACGCGATCCGGGGATCGAGGACCGGATAGAAGAGGTCGACGATGAAGTTGGCGAAGGCGTAGATGATCGCGATGATGAGGACGACGGCCTGCACCGTCAGATAGTCCTTCGACAGGATCGCCTGCACGAGGAGCCGCCCCAGCCCGGGCCGCGAGAACACCGTCTCCACGATCACCGTGCCGGACAGGAGGTGCCCCACCTGCAGGCCGACGATGGTGAGGATGGGCAGGAGCGCGTTGCGGAAGACGTGACGCACGAACACCTTGGCGCGCGTCAGGCCCTTGGCGCGGGCGGTGATCACGTGCTTCTGCGTCTGCGCGGTGAGGATCGAGGAGCGCACGAAGCGGGCGTTGAAGCCGATCGTGCCCAGCGCCAGCGTGGCCGCCGGCAGCACCAGGCCCTTGAGCGACGTGCCGCCGACCACGTCGAACCAGGGCAGCATCACCGCGAAGACGAGGATGAGCAGGAGCCCGAGCCAGAAGCTGGGGATCGACATCAAGGTGAGCGCGAAGCCCATGCCGATGGTGTCGGCCGGCCGCCCCCGCTTGAGCGCGGCGACGATGCCGAGCGCCGTGCCGCAGGTCACCGACAGGATGAGCGCGGCAAAGGTGAGCTGGATGGTGGCGGGAAAGTTGGCCTCCACCAGCGAGACGACCGAGCGCTGATAGCCGTAGGAATAGCCGAAATCGCCCTGCAGCACGTTGCCCATCCAGCCGAAATATTGGGCATAGATCGGCAGATCGAGGCCGAGCTGGTGGCGCAGCCGCGCAATCATCTCATGATCGCCGGCGTTGGTGCCCAGCAGCGCCAGCACGGGATCGCCGGGGATCAGACGGATGATGAGGAACACGAGCAGGCTGATACCGAACGCGAGGGCGACGATCGCCGCGACGCGTCTCAGAACGTAGTTCACCATCATCGTCGGCTGCCTCCCTTTCTGGGAGTTCCCATCTGCCCACTCGCAATTGGACAGTGCTCAAGTGAACATCGATCGAGCCAAGCGCTCTAATGGGCTAGAACGATAGCAGGGGCTACCAGTGCGTCAATGCATGCAATTGCTTATTTTTTGAACCAACTTAGGCCCAATAGTTGAGCGCTTGCTTGGCTGTGGGGCGGCCGACAACTGTGCTAGTAGATGAGAACGGATAGGTGTCCTGCGCGTGAAATTCGAAGTCGATCGAGAACTGCCCATCCCCATTCGCTCCCAGCTCAAAGGGCTGATCGAGTACGGCATCGCCACCGGGGAGTTGAAGGCGGGCGAGCCGCTGCCCTCGGTGCGCGAGCTGGCCGAGCGGGTCGGCGTCGCGCCGATGACCGTCAGCCAGGTCTATCGCGAGCTCAAGAATGCCGGCCACATCGAGGCGCGCCCGGGCGCGGGCACCTTCGTGGCGAGTTCAACGCGCGCGGCGCTGGTGCCCCGTCCGGAAATCGCGCGGCTGCGGCAGCAGATCGACATCCTGCTCGACGAGGGGCTGGCGAGCGGCGTCAGCCCCGGCGAGATCGCCGCCATGGTCAACGCGCGCCTGTCGCTGCGCACCACCCGTCCGGGGCGGGTGGTGTCGGTGGTGGTGGTCGGCGTGTTCCACGAGGCCACCGCCACCTACGCCCGCGCCGTCGCCGGGCGGATCGGCGACGGCGCGACGGTCGCCTCCACCACCATCGGCGCCATCGAGGCGAGCCGCGAAGCGCGCGCGATGGCCGAAACCGCCGATCTCGTCGTCACCCTGATCAACCGCCAGCGGCAGGTCGCGGCGCTGCTGCCGGGCGTGAAAACCCTCGCCATCAGCTTCATCCCGGCCGAGGAGACGCGGCGCGCCCTCGCTTCGCTCGACCCCATGAGCAAGATCGGCGTGATCGCCCTCTTCTCGGACTTCCTGCCGATCATGAAGGCCGGCGTGGCGCGGTTCGCCCCGCACGTCTCCCAGATCGCCGGCGCGACGCTCGACACGGCCAGCGTCAAGGGCGTGATCGAGCGGTCCGACATCATCGTCTACGCATCGGGCACGGAGCGCGTCCTGGAACAGCTCGGCCGCGCCATCCCCGCCTTCGAATACCGCCATATCCCCGACCCGGCCGATGTGGAGCGCATCGTCCTGCCCGCCGTGCAAGAGGTGCGCGGGCAGGCGCGGACCGAAAAGAAGGAAGCCTCATGAAGATCGCCGAGACCGCCTGGCCCGATGTGGAGGCCTACCTCAAGAACGACGACCGCGCGGTCCTGCCGCTGGGCAGCACCGAGCAGCACGCCGGCCTGTCGCTGGCGGTGGATGCGATCCTGTCCGAGCGGGTGGCGCTGGAGGCGGCCGAGCCGCTGGGCGTGCCGGTCTTCCCCGCGCTCCCCTACGGTCTCACGCCCTATTTCCTCGCCTATCCGGGCTCCGTCAGCCTGCGCATCGAGACCTATGTGCGCGTGGTGCGCGACATCCTCGACAGCCTCAAGCGGCACGGCTTCCGCCGGATCGTCATCGTCAACGGGCATGGCGGCAACCAGCCGGCGGCGAGCCTCGCGATCGAATGGATGGCCGACAATCCCGGCATCGCCGTCAAGTTCCACAACTGGTGGAGCGCGCCGCAAACCTTCGCCAAGGTCGAGGAGATCGACCCCATCGCCTCGCACGCCTCGTGGATGGAAAACTTCCCCTGGACCCGGCTCGAAGGCGCCGCGCCCCCAACCCAGCGAAAGCCGATGATCGATCTTTCCCTGATGCGCCAGATGGACCCCGAGACGGTGCGCAAGCATCTCGGCGACGGCAATTTCGGCGGCTATTACCAGCGCCCCGACGAGGAGATGCTCGCGATCTGGCAGATCGCCGTGGCGGAGACCCGCGCGCTGATCGAGGGGCCGTGGCTATGAGCGACATCCTGATCTGGGGCGCGGGCGCCATCGGCGGCTCGCTCGGCGCCGCCTTCATCCGCGACGGTCACGAGGTGGTCTTCGTCGACAACGCGGCCGACCACGTCGCCGCCATCAACGCCAAGGGGCTCACCATCGCCGGGCCCCTCTTCGAGGGCACCTTCAAGGCCAAGGCGCTGCTGCCGGACGAGGTGGAGGGCCAGTACGACCTGGTGTTCCTGGCGGTGAAGGCGCACCACACCGAGGAGGCGGCCGCCGCGCTGGCGCCACACCTTGCGCCCGGCGGCGCGGTGGTGTCGGCGCAGAACGGGCTCAACGAGCGCGTCATCGCGCGCGTGGTGGGCGAGCCGGCGGTGATCGGCTCCTTCGTCAATTTCGGCGCGGACTATCTGGAGCCGGGGCTGGTCCACTATAGCGGGCGCGGCGCGGTGGTGGTCGGCGAGGTGGATGGCGCGATGACGGAGCGCGTGGTGGCGCTGCACCGGCTGATGAGCACCTTCGACCCGGACGCCGTCCTCACCGATAACATCCTGGGCTACCTGTGGGGCAAGCTGATCTACGGCGCGCTGCTGTTCGCCACCGCCCTCACCGACGACAGCATCGCCGATGTCCTCGACGACAAGGCGGCGCGGGGCGTCCTCACCCGGCTCGCCCACGAGGTGGGGGCCGTCGCGCTCGCCGCCGGCATCGAGCCGCAGGCGTTCGACGGGTTCGACCCGCACGCCTTCATGCCCGACGCGCCGGCGGAGCGGACGACGCGCTCCTTCGACCACATGGTGGCGCACAACCGCCGCTCGCTGAAATCGCACAGCGGCATCTGGCGCGACCTCGCGGTGCGCAAGCGCAAGACCGAGGTGGACGCGCAGCTCGGCCCCATCGTCGAGTTCGGCGCCATGCACGGCGTCGCGACGCCGATCACCGCCCGCCTGATCGAACTGATCCACGACATCGAAAACGGCGTCCGCCCGCTCGAGCGCAACAATCTCGACCTGCTGGCCGCAACCGGAAAGGGCAACGCATGATCGTCGATTTCGCCGGCAGGACGGCCATCGTCACCGGCGCCGCCCACGGCTTCGGCCGGGCCATCGCCCATGCGCTGGCCGAGCGCGGCGCCACCGTGTTCGCCTGCGACGTCCTCGCGGACGAGCTCGCCGAGACCGCCACCGTCGCGTCCTGCGAGGCGCGCGCGCTCGACGTGACGGATCGCGCCGCCATCGACGCGCTGGTGGGCGAGATCGAGGCGGGGGGCCGCACCGTCGACGTGCTGGTGAACTCCGCCGGCGGGGTGCTCGGCCAGGTCGGCCGGCCGCTGGAGGAGATCTCCGCCGCCGACTGGGCCGGCATCGTGGAGGTCAACCTCACCGGCGTCTTCAACATGGCCCGCGCGGTGGCGCCCGGCATGAAGCGGCAGCGCTATGGGCGCGTGGTCAACATCTCCTCCGGCGCGGGCCTCGGCGTGAGCCTCACCGGCATCCAGGCCTATGCCAGCGCCAAGGCCGGGCAGATCGGCCTCACCCGCCAGCTCGCCCACGAGCTGGGCGCCTGGAACATCACCGTCAACAACGTCGCCCCCGGCTTCGTGCGCTCCAACCCCACCACCGAGCGGCAGTGGGAATCCTACGGGGCGGAGGGACAGGCGCGGCTCGTTCAGAACATCGCCATGAAGCGCCTCGGCGCCGCCTCCGACATCGCCAACGCGGTGATGTTCTTCGCCTCCGAGCACGCCGGGTGGATCACCGGCCAGGTGCTCAGCGTCGACGGTGGCAAATGAGCACGGAGCCGCAAAACGCGGTCGAGGCCGATCTCGTCGCGCGGGAGGGCGAGGCGCTCGAGACGCTGATCGCGCTCTGCCGGATCCCGAGCGTGAGCGCCGACCCGGCCTTTCGCGGCGGCATCGCGGACGCGGCCGCGTTCCTCGCCGACAAGCTGCGCAGCGCCGGCTTTCCGGTGGTCGACCTCGTCGAGACCGGCGGCCATCCCGCCATCGTCGCCGAGTGGTGCCCCCACCCCGGCGCGCCGACGGTCCTCGTCTACGGCCACTACGACGTGCAGCCGCCCGATCCGCTCGACCGATGGCACACGCCCCCCTTCGAGCCGACGATCCGCGACGACCGCCTCTATGCGCGCGGCGTGTCGGACGACAAGGGGCCGATGCTGATCCCGATCCTGGTCGCGGAGGCGTTCAAGCGGGTGCGCGGGGCGCCGCCGCTCAACATCAAGATGATCATCGAGGGGGAGGAGGAATCGGGCAGCCCCCATTTCGAGCCGACCGTGGAGCGGCTCAAGGACCGCCTCGCGGCCGATGTGGTGCTGTCGGCGGACGGGGCCATGTGGCGGCCGGACCTGCCCTCCGTCACCGTCGCGAGCCGGGGCCTGGTGGCGCTCGACGTGCGCGTGACGGGCGCGGCCAAGGACCTCCACTCCGGACGCCACGGCGGCAGCGCGCCCAACCCGGTGCGCACGCTGGTCCGCCTCCTCGCCTCGCTGCACGACGAAGCGGGGCGCGTGACCGTCGAGGGGTTCTGGGATGCGCCGGTGCCGCCCGACCCCGCGATCCTGGAGGCCATCGCGGCCGCCAAATTCGATGCCGCCGCCTATTTCGCGGCGATGGGGGCGCCGCCCCCCTCGCCGCTCCCCTCCGGCGAGGCGCTCCTCACGCGGCAATGGCTGGAGCCGACGCTGGAGTTCAACGGCATCTCCGGCGGCTATGCCGGCGCGGGGACGAAGACGGTGATCCCGGCGAGCGCATCGGCCAAGATCACCTGCCGCCTGGTGCCCGGGCAGGAGCCGGAGGCGGTGGTGGAGGCGATCGCCGCGCACCTTGCCGCGCGCACGCCCTCCGGCACCCGGCTCGAGGTGGAGCGGCACGGCCCCGGCAACCGCGCCTTCGCGCTCGACCCGGAGCTGCCGGCGCTCAAGACGGCCGAGGCGCTGCTCGGGGAGATCCTGGGGGCGGCGCCGCTGCGCGTCGCGATGGGGGCCACCATTCCCATCGGCGAGGTGTTCAAGCGCCACCTCGGCATCGGCACGGTGTTCTTCTCGTTCTCCACCTCGGACGAGGATTATCACGCGCCCAACGAGTTCATGCGCCTCGCCAATTTCCGCAAGGGCTGCCTCGCCTGGGCGCGCCTGCTGGAGCGCCTCGCCGAGGGCAGCACGGCTCGCAACTAGAGGAGCCCCCGCCGCCTCCGACTGAGCCGCGATAGCCGGGGATCTAGGCCCCCGGCTCGGCAACGTCCTCGGTGGAGCCGCCCAGATAGGTCGCTCGCACGCGCGGGTCGGTGGCGATCGAGCGGGCCGGCCCTTCGAGGCGCTTGGCCCCCAGCTCCAGCACCACGGCGGTGTCGGAGATGGCGAGCGCGCCATAGGCGTTCTGCTCCACCACCATCACCGTGACGCCGCCGTCGCGGATGGTGCGGATCGTCTCGAACACCTGCTCCTGGTTGATCGGCGACAGGCCCAGCGACGGCTCGTCCAGCAACAGGAGCTTGGGCGCCGCCTCCATCACCATCGCCATTTCCAGGATCTGCTGCTCGCCGCCGCTGAGGTTGCCGGCGAGGACGTCGAAGCGCTGGCGCAGCACCGGAAACAGCGCCAGCACGCGCTCGATGGCCGCGCGCGCCTCGCCGCGCGACAGCGTATAGCCGCCGAGCTCGAGGTTCTCGCGCACCGACATGCCGGGAAAGTTGCACCGCCCCTGGGGCACGAAGCCGATGCCGCGGCGCAGCCGCTCGATCGGCTTGGCATCGGAGATGTCCTCGCCATCGAACACGATCGCGCCGTCGAACCGGCGGATCAGCCCGTAGATGGCCCGCATCAGCGTCGACTTGCCGGCCCCGTTCGGCCCGATCAGCGTGGTGATCGTGCGCCGCGGCACGGTGAGGTCGATGGCGCGGACGATGGGCTCGTCGAGATAGCCGGCCGACAGCCGCTTCAATTCCAGGATCGGGGGCTCGGCCATCGCCATCAGACCGCGTGCGGCGCGCGGGAGCGGCCGAGATAGGCGTCGAGCACCTCGGGATTGCGGCGCACCTCGTCGGGCGTGCCGTCGGCAATCAGCCGTCCGGAGGCGAGGACGAGCACCCGGTCGGCGATGCGCATGATGAACTCCATGTTGTGCTCGACGATCAAGAGCGTCACGCCGTCCGCGTTGAGCGCGCGGATCATCGCCTCGATCCGGTTGATCATGGTGGGGTTCACCCCCGCGACCGGCTCGTCCAGCATGATGAGGTCGGGCCGGGCCATGATGCTGGCGGCGATCGCCACCAGCTTGCGCTGGCCGTAGGACAGGATCTCGGCCGGCGCCTCGGCGTAATGGTCAAGGCCGACCATTTCGAGGAGTTCGAGCGCGCGGGCCTCCATCTTGGCCTGGGCGCGCCGTTCGGCCGGCCCGCCGGTGAAGGCCTGCCACCAGCTGCCCGCGTCGCGCTGCTGGGCGCCGAGGCACAGGTTTTCCAGGAGCGACATCTCGTCGAAGGCGCGCACGTTCTGGAAGGTGCGCGTGAGGCCGGCGCGGGCGTGGCGCGATGCGGACAGGCCCGTGAGCTCGCGCCCGCCGAGCCACCAGCGCCCGGCATCGGCCCGCTGGAACCCGGTGAGGCAGTCCACCGTGGTGCTCTTGCCCGACCCGTTGGGGCCGATCAGGGCGACGATGCTGCCCCGCTCGATCTCGAAGCCGACGTCCGCCACCGCGTCGACGCCGTGGTAGCGCTTGCCGAGTCCCTGGGCGGCAAACAGCGTGTCCTTGTTCGACGGTCCGCCCCCGCTCATCGGCGCGCCTCCCGCCAGCGGCGCAGCCGGCGCCGGCGCAGGAGCCCCGCCACCCCGCCCGGCATGGCGAGCACCGCCGCGATCAGCACCAGCCCGTAGAGGACGAGCCGCAGATCGGCGCTGAAGCGCAGAAGGTCCGGGATCGCGGAGAAGAAGACCGCGGCGCCCAGCACGCCCCAGAAGCTGCCCGGCCCGCCGACCACCACCATGATGAGCATGGTCTCGAGGTAGTAGAAGTCGAAGATCGACGGGTCGACGATGGTGAGGTGGAACACGAAGATGCCGCCGGCCATGCCCGTCACCCACGCCGACAGGCCGATGGAGAACAGGCGGTAGGCGAGCGGGTTCTGCCCCATCGACTGGGCGAGCGGCTCGTTCTGCCGGATCGCCAGCAGCGTGCGGCCGATCCGGCACCGCATCACCCGGTAGAGGAGGAGGAGCACCGCGACCGCGTAGACGAGGAGGAGGATGTAGAAGTCGCGCGGGCCGCTCAGCTGCCACGGCGGAAGGCCCGGAAGCGCGATGGTGGGCGACGGCAGGCCCGGCATCCCCATCGGCCCGCGCGTCAGCGAGACCCAGTCGCGGGCGACGATGACGCACAAAAGCGAGAACACCAGCGAGACGATGGCGAAGGCGTGGCGCGACAGCCGCAGCGAGGCGTAGGCGACGACGAGGCCCGCCACCGTCGCGAGCACGCCCGCCACCAGCACCGCAGGCCCCATGGACCAGCCGTGGTCCACCACCAGGATCGCCGTGCCGTAGCCGCCGATGCCGAAGAAGGCGACCTGCGCCAGCGACAGGAGCCCGGCAAAGCCGTAGACGAGGTTGAGCCCGCTCGCGAGCACGGCGAAGACGCAGATCGTCAGCCCGAGCGTATAGATGTAGGCATCGCCGATGAGGAACGGCAGCGCCGCCGCGATGGCGAGCGCCAGCGTTGCGAGCGCCGGCGCGCGGCGCATCAGTTCGGTCCCGTTCAAACCCGCACCCCGCCGCCGAACAGCCCGTGCGGGCGCACGAGGAGGACGAGGATCATCAGGACGAAGGCGAGGCCGTCCACCACCACTAGCGAGAAGAAGCCGCTCGCGAGGCTCTCCAGGATGCCGAGCGCGACCGCCGCGATCGCCGCCCCGGCGACATTGCCGAGCCCGCCGATGATGACGATGGCGAAGGCCTTGAACAGGAACGCGAACCCCATCAGCGGGTGGACCGAATAGACCGGCGCGAGCGCGGCGCCGGCGACGCCCGACAGCCCCACCCCGACCGCGACCGCGAGGCGGGAGACCACGCGCGGGTCGATGCCCACCATCAGCGCCGCGTCGCGGTTCTGCGCGACGCCGCGCATCGCCTTGCCGACGCGCGTGTGGTGCAGCACCAGGTAGAGCGACACGAACGAGATGACGGCCAGCACCACCGCGAGGATGCGCACCAGCGGCGCCTGCACCGGCCCCAGCACCACGCTCTCGTAGGTGTACTGGGTGGTGGTCATGCGGGGTGTCGCGGTCCACAGGTAGAGCGCGCCGTTCTGGAGCACCATCGAGAGGCCCAGCGTCAACAGGATGCTGCGCTCGAAGTCGCGCCCGCCGAGGCGCCGCAACAGCACCTCGTAGAGCACGAAGCCGACGCATACGCTGACGGCCGTGACGGCGACCACCGCGCCCCAGTAGCCGAAGCCGGCCCCCGCGGTCAGGAAGTAGCAGCCCATGGCGGCGAGCATGTAGAATTCGCCATGGGCGAAGTTGACGATCTCGAGCACGCCGAAGATCAGCGACAGCCCCATCGCCACGAGCGCATAGATCAGCCCAAGGATCAGCCCATTCAGCAGGAGCTGAAGCACGAAGTCGACGTTCAAATCATGTGCCCTTCGATGCGCAGAGACATTTGGCGGCCGGCCGCGAGCGGGCCGGCCGATCCGACTAGGTGCCGCTGAAGCCCAGGATTTCGACCTTGCCGTCGGTCACGCGCATGATGACGGCATTGTTGTGGGCGAGGTGGTTGTCGTCGAACTCGATGGCGGTGCCGAGGATGGAGGGGTAGCTCGCGCTCTCGATGGCATCGCGCAAGGCCGCCGGCTCGATGGCGCTCGCCCGCTCCATCGCATCGACGAGGAGGCGGCCGGTCTCATAGGATTCGAAGCTGAGAAGGTTCGGCTTCACCCCGTGCATCGCCTCGAAGGCGGCGACGAACGCCTCGTTCTCCGGCGTGTCGACCTCGATGGTGTAGGGCTGCACGGTGGTGGTGCCGTCGAGCGCGCCGCGCTTCAGGATTTCTTCCGGCACATCGCTGAGGATGAGGCGGCCGGTCAGCGGCGTCTTCATGCCCATCGAGAAGTACTGGCGGATCAGGTTCTGGAAATCGGCCGCGATGGAATAGAGCGCGATGGAGTTGGGATCGAGGGCCTTCAGCTTGGTGAGGACGCCGGTGAAGTCGGCCGTCCCCTGCTGGTAGTATTCGACCGCCGCCAGCTCTAGGCCGCGCTTTTTGAGCGCCTGGCTGAAGCCGTCCGACCCGGCGCGGCCGAAATCGGTGTCTTCGGCGAGGAGCGCGATCTTGTCGGCTTTGCCTTCCTTGTCGAGCCACGCGACGATGGCCTCGGTCAGCCCCGAATCGGCGGGATTGACCTTGAACATCCACTTGTTGCCGCCGACGCCCGATTGCTCGGCGATGGCGGTGGCGGACGCGTTGGCGGTGATCATCGGGATCTCGGCGCGCTCGATGACCGGCATGATCGCCAGCGTCGCCGAGCTGCACAGACCGTCGAGGACGACGACATAGTCCTTCTGGCTCAGCGCCTGGGTGACGCTCTTCACCCCCTCGGCGGGGTTGCAGCGGTTGTCCTCGAAATCGGCCGCGATGGGGCGGCCGTCGATGCCGCCGGCCTCGTTGGCCTGGGCGAAGGCGAGCTCGAAGCCCCAGCGCGAGTGCTCGCCGAAGGCGGCGACCGGCCCGGTGATGGGCAGCGAGACCAGGACGGGGATCGGCTCGCCGTCCTGCGCGAGCGCGTGGCCCACGGATGATGCGGCGAGGACGACGCCGGCAAGGATAGCACCCAGTTTCCGCATGTCTTGTTCCCTCTGCTTCAGTTGAAGGCTAGCATGAGTTTAAAGGCCAAGGCCCCGAATACGCCCGTTTTATTCAAGCGCATCGGGGTCCAATCCATAGTCGCGCACCGCCGCCTCGGCGCTCACCAGTCCGAGGCGGACATCCTGCACCACGAGGGCGCGCTCGCGTTCGCGCGGATCGCCGAGGCCGCCGCCGCCGGGCAGCTCCAGCACCAACTGCTCGCCGGCAGGAATGGTGTGCTTGTGCTTGCCCTCGAAGATGCGCCCGCTCTTGAGCCGCACCGCGCCGAGCGCGCCCGCGCCGCCCCCGTCGCGGCCGCGGGCGGGAAAGATGCGCCGGTCGCAGGTGGCGGCCGTCATCGCGAACGGCATCGGCTCGGTGTTCTCGATCTCGAGGACCTGGCCCAGCCCGCCGCGCTGGCGCCCCGCGCCGCCCGAATCGGTAACGAGCTCCTTGCGCCACACCACGATGGGCGACATCGCCTCGGAAATCTCGATGGGGACGCACCGCACGCGGCTCGGAAAGGCCGTCGCCGAGAGCCCGTCCTGATGCGGCCTCGCGCCCATGCCGCCGGCGAGGATGCCCATCACCGAGAACGGCGTCGCGCCGTGGGCGGGCAGGTCCCCTGCCCCCGGTCCGCCGAACAGCATCATCGCCCACAGGCTCGCCGCCCCTTCCGCCGGCGCGCCGTCGGGCAGGACCTGGTGCAGCAGGCCGAACATGACGTCCGGCAGCATCTGGCCCACGGCGTGGCGCGCCGAGACGGCCGCCGGGCGCGGGGCGTTGAGGATGGAGCCCACCGGCGCGCGCACCTCGATGGGCGCCAGCGAGCCGGCATTGTTCATGATCGTGGAGCCGACGAGGCAGCGCACGCCGTAGGAGGCGTAGGCCTGCGTATAGCAATAGGGCACGTTCACGCCGTGGCCCGACACCGGCGAGGTGCCCTCGAAATCGATGATGATCCGGTCCGCTTCCACCGTCATCGCGGCGACGATCTCGACCGGCGCCTCGAAGCCGTCCACCGTCATCGCATGGTGCCAGGTGCCGCGGGGCAATTCGGCGATGGCCGCCAGCATGGCGCGGTTGGAGTTTTCCAGGATGCGGCCGGCGAGACGGGTGAGGTCGGCAAGGCCGAACTCGCGCATCATCGCGACGAGGCGGCGGCAGCCGATCTCGTTGCAGGCGGCGAGCGAATGGAGGTCG
>JAUIJH010000074.1 GCA_030431335.1 Alphaproteobacteria bacterium | reverse complement strand
GGGCGGCCTCGCGGCGCCGATCCTCGTCGGCGACAGCGGCGGCACCGGCGGCGACGGCAGCACCGTCAAGGTGATCACCACCGGGCCGAGCCCGATCACCACCTACGACAAGGGCGCCATCGGCATCCTGGCGCAATCGGTCGGCGGCGGCGGCGGCAACGGCGGCAACGCCTACGGCGTCTTCGTCGCGACGGGCGGCGCCGGCGGCACGGGCGGCAACGGCGGCGAGGTGACGGTCGACCTCTCCGACACCCCGGGAAGCGGCATCGCGACCTCCGGCGATTTCTCGGCCGGCGTCGTGGCGCAGTCGGTCGGCGGCGGCGGCGGCAACGGCGGCTACGCCGATACGGTGGGATTTGCCATCAGCACCGCCATCGGCGGGACCGGCGGCGACGGCGGCGAGGGCGGCGGCGTCACCGTGACCAACGGCTACACCATCGCCAGCGCCGGCAACCAGTCGCACGGCGTGGTGGCGCAGTCGATCGCCGGCGGCGGTGGCAACGGCGGCGCGGCCAACGCCTACAGCGCCGGGGTGCTGTCGGTCTCCCTCGCGGTCGGCGGCAGCGCGGGCAGCGGCCAGCAGGCCGGCGACGTCACCGTCAACAACAACTTCCACATCTACACCGGCTGCTCCGATCCCGGCGCCATCGCCTGCGGCTACCAGACCGAGGCGACGCTGTCGCCCGATGGCGCGGACGCGATCGGCATCCTCGCCCAGTCCATCGGCGGCGGCGGCGGCACCGGGGGCGCGGCGACCGCCAAGTCGCTGTCGGTGCCGTCGGGCGCCGTCCCCGTCACCTTCTCGGCCAGCTTCGCGAGCGGGGGCAACGGCGGCGGGGGCGGCGACGGCAACACGGTGGCCGTCAACAACGCCGGCGAGGTCTGGACGGGGGGCGACGGCGCCTACGGCATTGTCGCCCAATCGGTCGGCGGCGGCGGCGGCAACGGCGGCGATTCCACCGCCGCGAGCTACGCCATCGAAGGCACCGCGCCGACGGTCAAGCTCAGCGCCGCGCTCGGCGGCTCGGGCGGCAGCGGCGGCAGCGGCGGGTCCGTCACCGTCACCAACGGCGCCTCGTCCGAGTGCGCCGATTGCGACGGGCAGATCTACACGTTCGGCCAGTCCGCCACCGGCATCCTCGCCCAATCCATCGGCGGCGGCGGCGGCACCGGCGGCACCGGCAATGCGAGCGCCTCGAGCCCCAGCCTCGAGGGCGAATCCGGCACATCCGTGACCGCGACGCTCGCGATCGGCGGCAGCGGCGGCGGCGGCGGCAGCGGCAACACCGTCACGGTCACCAACGACGCGGGCTCCAGCATCGTCACCGTGGGACCGGCCGCGCAGGGCATCCTCGCCCAGTCCATCGGCGGCGGCGGCGGTGTCGGCGGCGGCGGCCAGGCCGGCGCCAGCGGCGACAACTTCGAGGGCAGCTTCAGCGTGGGCGGCAACGGTGCCGGCGCCGGCACCGGCGACACCGTCACCGTGACCAACAACGGCACCATCGCCACCGGCGCCCTCTACACCAACGCGGCCGACATCACCGTGGGGATGGGCGGCGACAGCGTCGGCATCCTCGCCCAGTCCATCGGCGGTGGCGGCGGCGTCGCCGGCACGTCCGACGCCGCGGCCACCATCGACTTGGCCGGCCAGCTCGAGGGCGCGCTCAACGCACCCTCGGACAGCTACAGCGCCGACGTCGCCATCGGCGGCAACGGCGGCGCGGCGAGCGACGGCGGCGAGGTGTCGGTCACCAACACCGGCACCATCACCACCATCGGCGTGCGCGCGTACGGCATCCTGGCGCAGTCGATCGGCGGCGGCGGCGGCAGCGGCGGCGCGGCGACGTCCACCTCCAACTCCGTCCTCGACCCGCAGGCGCCGTCCGGCACCTATTCCGCCGACGTCTCCGTCGGCGGCGCGGGCGGGGCGGGCGGCAACGGCAACACGGTCGGCGTGACCAACAGCGGCACGATCCAGACCGCGGGCTACGCGGCGCACGGCCTCCTCCTCCAGTCCATCGGCGGCGGCGGCGGGGTGGGCGGCGAAGGCACCGTCGACAACTCCACCACTCTCGGGCTGGGCGGCGGCAAGACGGGCAATTCGAGCGCCAGCGGCAGCGGCGGCGACGTGACCCTCGACGACACGGGCACGGTGACGACGGCGGGCGACGATGCCTACGGCGTCCTCGCCCAGTCCATCGGCGCGGGTGGCGGCCATGCGAGCGCCGGCTGCACCAACTCGGCCGACGACGGCCTCCTCGGCTACAACGCCACCTTGTGCATCGGCAACACCGGCGCCGGGGTCACGGTGTCGAAGAACGACTGGACCGATGCCTCCGACTACACCCTCACCATCGGCGGCAAGATGTCGTCGAGCGGCAACGGCGGCGCCGTGACGATCGACAAGACGGCGGGGTCCATCGTCACCACCGGCGCGCGGGCGTTCGCCATCGCGGCGCAGTCGATCGGCGGCGGCGGCGGCCTCGTCGCCGCGTCCTCGGCCAACGTCTTTGGTGTGGGGTTCGGCGAGGAGACGGCGAGCGGCGCGGGCGGCGCGGTGACCGTCACCCTGTCGGGCGGCGTGGAGGTGACCACCCATGGCGACGGGGCGTTCGGCGTCCTCGCCCAATCGATCGGCGGCGGCGGCGGCTTCGCGGGCGACGCCTCGCAGGCGCTGTCGATCGGCACGGTCAACCGGAGCTTCGCCGGCTCGCTCGTGTCCAATGCCGGCTCGGTCTCGGTCACGACCGGCGCCACCATCGCGACATCGGGCGCCAACGCGCACGGCCTGTTCCTCCAGTCCATCGGCGGGGCCGGCGGCGCGTTGGGGGGCGGCTCGTCGCTGGTGGCCGGCAACGCCTGGAGCGAGCCCGAGCAACTCGGCATCGGCGGCACCATCACCGTCGACCAGACCGGCGGCTCGATCGCCGCGACGGGCGCGGGCTCGATCGGCATCTTCGCCCAGTCGAGCGGCAACGGCGCCAGCCAGAACCAGATCGCCATCACCATCGGCGGCTCGGTCTCGGGCGGCACCGGCGACGGCGCGGCGGGCATCGTCACCTCCGGCGGCCTGTCGCCCGGCGGCACCCCGGCCGATGCCGCCCAGAGCAGCAACATCATCGCCATCAACGCGGGCGGCTCGGTCACCACCCAGGACGGCGCGTCCGGCATGGCCATCGTGGCCTATGACGGCATCACGCAGCTGACCAACAGCGGCACCATCACCGGCAGCGTCGACCTCAGCGCGGCTGGGGGCGAGGGCATGGGCGAGAACGTGGGCGGCGCGCCCGCCAGCCTCGCCGCGCGCGGCGGCCCGGCCCCCTCCCCTGCCGGCTTGCGCGGCAGCATGGCCAATGCGGGTTTCTTCGAGAGCGGCGCCATCGTGAAGGTGGCCAGCCTCACCAACACCGGCACCCTGTCGCCGTTCGGCGCCGGCACCATCGGCACCACCGCCATCGCCGGCGATTTCAAGCACCGCCGGCAGGGCGCGCTCAGCATCGACATCGACGTCCTCGCCGCGGACGGGCCGGCCGACCGCGTGACGGTCGGCGGTGAGGCGACGATCAACGGCACCATCACGCCGGTGGCTGCCACGCTGCTGCCCGGCAGCTATACGGTGATCTCCGCGAACACCCTCACCGAGGAGGCCACGGCGCTCTCCTCCCTCCTCTTCGACTGGAACGTGGCGAGCGACGCCAGGACCCTCGCCATCGCGCCGGACGCCCGCTTCCTGCCCGGCGGGGCGACGCTGTCGGACAACGCCGCCTCGGTCGGCGCCTATCTGCAGCGCACGTGGGACCTGGGCGGATCGGAGGCGCTGGCGCCGCTCTACGGCACCCTCGCCGGGCTGAACTCGGGGCCGGATTACCAGGCCCTGTTGTCGAGCCTTTCCGGCGAGAACCGGCCCACCCACGTCAGCGACCAGATCTTCGCGAGCCGCGAGGCGCTCGATGCCACGTTCAGCTGCCCGGTCTTCATCGACAAGGGCACGCTGCTGGGCGAGGACGAATGCGTCTGGGCCAAGGTGTCGGGCGGCATCGCCAACCGCTGGGGCACGCCGAGCTACCAGCGCGACGCGGTGACCTTCCGCTTCGGCGGCCAGGCCGAGGTCGCCGAGGGCTGGTATCTCGGCGGCACCGCGGCCTACGGCTTCGACAGCACCTCCGGCAGCGGCGGCAGCAGCAACGGCGACACGGTGGACGGCGGCCTTGCGCTGAAGCGCACCGCCGGGCCCTGGTATTTCGCCGCGGGCGTCAATGTCGGCTACAACTGGTACGACGAGACGCGCACCGTCGCGCTGGGCGGCGTGCCGTACCGGGTGAGCGGCGATTCCAGCGTGCTGACGGTGGGTGGCCGGGTGCGTGCCGCCTACGAGTTCGCGTTCGACAGCTTCTATCTGCGCCCCTTCGCCGACGTCGACCTCCTGTTCAGCCACCTGCCGAGCCACACCGAAAGCGGCCCCCAGGGCGTGGCGCTGCACCTCGACGAGGAGAACGAGTTCACGGTCGGCTTCTCGCCGATGCTGGAGGCGGGCGGGCGCGTCGATATCGGCGAGGGCTGGCAGTTGCGGCCCTACGCGGCGGCGGGCCTGCTGCTCCTGTCCAATGACAGCTACTCCTCGCACGGCAGCCTGGTGGGCGCCCCGGCAGGCGCCGGCACGTTCAAGGTCGCGAGCGACGCGCCCGACATCCTCGGCCGCGTCCGCCTCGGCCTCGAGCTCTATGCCCCGAAAAACCTCGACTTCAAGGTCGAGTACGACCTGCAATCGGGCAAGGACTACCTCGCCCAGTCCGGCAGCCTGCGCCTCGAATACCGGTTCTAGCTTCTGGCGGCCGATCGGGCGCAGTCCCTGCCGCGCCCGGATCTCCCGCCGTGCCGCCCCGTCGCTGTAGTCAGCGACGGTGCGGCAGCCGGGCGAGGATCTCGCCGACGATGCCGCGCCGGAAGGTCAGCACGCAGACGACGAAGATCACCCCCATCACGACCGTGACCCAGGAGCCGATCGTCGCGAGGTAGTTCTGCAGGGCGACGATGACGCCCGCCCCCACCACGGGACCGAACATCGTTCCCATCCCGCCAATCAGCGTCATCAGCACCACCTCGCCGGACATGTGCCAGTGCACGTCCGTCAGCGTCGCCGCCTGGAAGACGATCGACTTGGTGGCGCCCGCGAGACCGGCCAGCGCCGCCGAGATGGTGAAGGCCATCACCTTGATCCGCGCGACCGGGTAGCCGAGCGAGATCATGCGCGGTTCGTTCTCGCGGATCCCCTTCAGCGCCTGGCCGAACGGGGAGTGCACCGTGCGATAGATGATCGCGTAGCCGACGACGAAGATGGCCGCCACGAAGAAGTACATGTTGAGGCTGTCGCGCAGGTCGACGAGGCCGAACAGCATGCCCCGCGGGATCCCCTGGATGCCGTCCTCGCCGTGGGTGAATTTCACCTGGAGGCAGAAAAAGTAGACCATCTGCGCGAGCGCCAGCGTGATCATGGCGAAGTAGATGCCCTTCTGCCGGATCGCGATCGCGCCGAAGACGAGGCCCATCGCCCCCGCCACGGCCGCCCCCGCCAGGATGCCGAGGAAGGGGTCGAACCCCCACTCCTTCACCACGTGGCCGGTGGCGTAGGCGGCCATGCCGAAGAACGCCGCGTGGCCGAACGACAGGAGCCCGACGTAGCCCAGCATCAGGTTGAACGCGCACGCGAACAGCGCGAAGCACATGAGCTTCATCAGGAAGACGGTGTAGAGCCCGGTGAACGGCGCGACGACCAGAACGGCGAGGCCCGCGCCAGCGATGAGCAGGCCCGCCAGGCGTCGCGTGGGCGCGTCGGCGGACTGGGTTGTCGGACCGCTCATTCCCGTGGCCTCCCGAACAGGCCGTGCGGCCGAATGATGAGCACGATCGCCATGATCACGAAGACCACCGTGGAGGATGCCTCGGGGTAGAAGGTCCGCGTCAAGCCCTCGATCAAGCCGATGCCGAGGCCCGTCACGATGGAGCCGAGGATCGAGCCGAGGCCGCCGATGACCACGATCGCGAACACGACGATGATGAGGTTCTGCCCCATGATCGGGCTCACGGTGTAGAGCGGCGCGGCGAGGACGCCGGCGAAGCCGGCGAGCGCCACGCCGAAGCCGTAGGTCAGCGTCATCATCAGCGGCACGTTGATGCCGAAGGCCCGCACGAGGTCGGGCCTCTCCACGGCGGCCCGCAGGTACGAGCCGAGCCGCGTGCGCTCGATCAGGAGCCAGGTGCCGAAGCACACGAGGAGAGAGGCGACGATCACCCAGCCGCGATAGGCCGGAAGGAACATGAAGCCCAGATTGTAGCCGCCGGTCAGCACCTGCGGCGGCGCATAAGGCTGGCCCGAGACGCCATAGAAGTTGATGAACGTCCCCTCGATGATGAGGGCGAGGCCGAAGGTGAAGAGCAGGCCGTAGAGGTGGTCGAGGTCGTAGAGCCGCGACAGCATCGTGCGCTCGATGAGGATGCCCACGGCACCGACGATCAGGGGCGCCACGACCAGCGCCGGCCAGTAGCCGATGCCCAGATACGTGAGCAGCAGCCACGCGACGAACGCGCCCATCATGTAGAGGGCGCCGTGCGCGAAGTTGATCACGTTCAGAACGCCGAAGATGACCGCGAGACCGAGGCTGAGCAGCGCGTAGAACGCACCGTTGATCAGCCCGATCAAGAGTTGGCCGAACAAGAGGGGCGACGGAATGCCCAATAGCTCCTGCATGCGGCGGTTCCCCCTGCCTTCGTTTCTGGATCGCTGGGTCCGAGCGGCCGCCGCGCTGGGCGGCCCCCGGGTTCAGTGCGCCGCGCCTAGTTCGCGACGAGCGAGCAGGTGCTCTCCGCGAGCGGCTTGAAGGCCTCGTCGCCGGGGATGGTGGCGAGAATGGTGTAGTAGTCCCACGGCCCCTTCGATTCGGCCGGCGACTTCACCTTGACGAGGTACATGTCGTGGACCATCCGGCCATCGGGGCGGATCTTGCCGTCGGTGGCGAAGAAGTCGTTGATCGGCATGGTCTTCATCTGGTCGACCGCCGCCTTGCCGCCGTCGTCGTCGATCTCGGCGACCGCCTTGAGATAGTGCGCGACGGCCGAGTAGACGCCGGCATGGACCATGGTCGGCATCTGGCCGTTCATCTTTTCGGCGAAGCGCTCGGCGAACGCGCGCGAGGCGTCGTCGCGGTCCCAATAAAAGCCCGTGGTCAGCGTCAGGCCCTGCGCCACGTCGAGGCCGAGCGCGTTCACGTCGGTGATGAAGCCGAGGAGCGCGGCGAGCTGCTGGCCGCTCTGGACGATGCCGAACGAGTTGGCCTGCTTGATGGCGTTGGTGGTGTCGCCGCCGGCGTTGGCGAGGCCGATCACCTTGGCGCCCGAGGCCTGCGCCTGGAGCAGGAACGAGGAGAAGTCGGTGGTCGACAGCGGGTGGTTGACGGAGCCGAGGACCTTGCCGCCGTTGGCCTCGACGACCGCCGCGGTGTCGGCCTGGAGCTGGTGGCCGAAGGCGTAGTCGGCAGTGAGGAAGAACCAGGTGTCGCCGCCGCCCTCGACCACCGCCTTGCCGGTGCCGACGGACAGCGCATAGGTGTCGTAGGTCCAGTGCACGAAGGTCGGCGCGCACTGGTCGTTGGTGAGGGCCGTGGTGGCGGCGCCGCTGTTGAGGAAGGCGGTGTCGGTGTCGGACGTCACCTGCTGCACGGCGAGCGCGACGGAGGAGGTCGGCACGTCGACGATCACGTCGACGCCTTCCTGGTCGATCCACTGGCGGGCGACCGAGGAGCCGACGTCCGGCTTGTTCTGGTGGTCGGCCGACAGGACCTCCACGTCGAGGCCCCCGGCAAAGTCCTCGACGGCCATGCGCGCCGCGACGACCGAGCCCTCGCCCGAAAGGTCGGCATAAAGGCCAGAGCGGTCGTTCAGGACGCCGATTTTGACGACCCCGCCGGAAATTTCCGCCTGCGCAGCCCCGGCGAGCACCAGGAGCGCCGTGGATGCCATCGCCCATTTCGTCAACTGCATCGTCTTCCTCCCTGTTAGATCATCTGTGCCGGGGCCGACTGTCGTCAGACACCCAGAAGTTCGTAGAGCTCGCCCATCCGCTCGCGGATGTCGCCGCGGGCGAACCGCTCGACCACCCGCCCGTGCTCGATGACGTAGTGCCGGTCGGCCAGCCGGGCGGCGAAGTGGAAGTTCTGCTCCACAAGCAAGATGGTGAAGCCGCGCTCGCGCAGGCGCTCCACGCTCGCGCCGATCTGGTGGACGATCACCGGGGCGAGCCCCTCGGTCGGCTCGTCGAGGAGGAGGAGCTTCGCGCCCGTGCGCAGGATGCGCGCGATGGCCAGCATCTGCTGCTCGCCGCCGGAAAGCCGAGCGCCGGAAGCCCCCTTGCGCCGCTCCTCCAGGTTGGGAAACAGCTCGAAGATCTCGTCGAGGCCGAGCCCGCCATCCTGCACCACCGGCGGCAACATCAGGTTCTCTTCCACCGTGAGGCTGGCGAAGACGCCGCGCTCCTCGGGACAATAGGCGATGCCGCGCCGGGCGATCCGCTCGGGCTTCATCGCGCCGATCTCGGTGCCTTCGAACGCGATCGAGCCGACCCGTTGGGGAACGAGCCCCATGATGGCGCGCAGCGTGGTCGTCTTGCCGGCACCGTTGCGCCCCAGGAGGCTCACCACCTCGCCGCGGTTCACCTCGAAGTCGATCCCGTGGAGAATGTGCGACTCGCCGTACCAGGCGTTGAGGTCGCGAATTCTCAGCAGCGGCTGTGCATTACTCACCGCCGGTTCCCATGTAGGCTTCGCGGACCGCGGGATCGTTGGACACCTCATCGTAGGAGCCTTCCGCGAGGATCTGGCCGCGCTGCAGCACCGTGATGGTGTCCGACAGCGTCGAGACCACCTCCAGATTGTGCTCCACCATCAGGACGGTGCGGTTCTCCGACACTTTCCGGATGAGATCCGACACGCGCGCGATGTCCTCGTGGCCCATGCCGGCCATCGGCTCGTCGAGCAGCATCAGCTCGGGCTCCAGCGCCAGCGTCGTCGCGATCTCCAGCGCCCGCTTGCGGCCGTAGGGCATCTCGCCGGCGGTGGTGTCGGCGAACTCCGACAGGCCGACCGCCTCGAGCAGTTCGCGCGCACGGTCGTGCAGGCGGTACAGAACGCGGGTGGGCTTCCAGAACGAGAAGGTGAGACCGGTCGGCTGCTGCAGCCCCAGGCGCACGTTCTCGAGTGCGGTCAGGTGGGGAAAGACGGCCGAGATCTGGAACGAGCGGACGAGGCCCGTCCGGGCGACCGCGCCGGCCGAGTCGCGCGTGATGTCGCGCCCGTCATAGACGATGGAGCCCGAAGTCGGCTGCAGGAACTTGGTGATCAGGTTGAAGCAGGTCGTCTTGCCGGCCCCGTTCGGTCCGATCAGGGCGTGGATGTGACCCTTGCGCACACGCAGGTTCACGTCCTTCACCGCGACGAACCCGGCGAACTGCTTCGTCAGAGCATGGGTCTCGAGAAGGTGAACCATACGATCAACTAACTTTGCACTTGCAAGGCATACTCTACACCCCGGAGGCCGTCGAGCCCCCCCGGCGCGGCCCGAGGCTCACCCGGGAATGCGCGTCGTCGCGTGCCGGCGGATGTAACCGGATGGTCGGTCGCGGCGGCCGTCCGCGGCGCGCGCGAGAGGAAACCGCCGGCCGCTTCCACTTCGAGGTGGTGGACCGCCACGGCCCCTCGCACGATTGTGAGCGCCTTCGCACGATCCAGACCCGCACGATCCGAGGTTTATTCATGGCTCCAACTGCATCCGGCACATTCGCGGACATCGTCGCGGCCGGGGACCGCGTCGCGCGGTCGAAGACGCTGACCGAAACGGATCTGGCGTTCTTCGCGGCCGTCAGCGGCGACTTCGACCCCATCCACATGGACGAGGTGTATGCGCAGCAGACGCCGTTCGGCCGGCGGATCGCCCACGGCCTCCTGTCCATGGCGTTGCTGTCCGCGGCAGCGGCCGGGATGAGCGCGCTCGCCCGCGAACGCGGCTACACGGGAAACTCCGTCTCGCTCGGCTTCGACAAGGTTCGCTTTCTCGCACCCGTCTTCATCGGCGACACGCTGTCGGCAAGCTACGAGATCGAAGCCGTCGACATCGACAAGGGCCGGACGCGCGCAAGCTGCGCGGTGAGGAAGTCCGACGGGATCCAATGCGTCGCCGCCACCCATGTGATGCGCTGGCTCGACAAGGGTTGAGCCGGCGAACCGCCGATCGCCGTCAGCGCTCCATCGCGCCTTTGCCGGCGATGATCTTGTCGCGGAACTTCTCGATGCGTTTCACGCGGGTGGCGGACTGCTTGGCCTGATTGATGTTGAACAGGTAGCTATTCCGCCGGCCCGGCGTCAGGGCGAAAAACGCCTCGGCCAGTTCCGGATCGGCATCGATCGCGTTGCTGAGTTCGTCCGGCATCTCGATCTCGCTCTGGACCTTTGGCGGTCTCGTGCCCGCCTCGGCATGGACCATCAGTTGCCGCCCGTACGCCCGGATCACCGGCTCCATGTGGCCGACTTGAGCGACGTCGGTGAAGCGGATCGTTCCCGGTGTCCGGCTGTTCGGCCCTTGCGGCTCGAGCACGCCTTCGGTGTCCTCCAGGAGAGCCGGGTTCATGAAGCTGAGCCTGAAATCGCCGCGAAACGCGCCCAATATCGCGATGTTGCGGCCTGCGTGCATGTAGGTGGGATGCGCCCACTTCACCGTCTCCCGCAGCCCCATGTCGAGGCAGATGCGACGCAGCCGGTCGAGGCCGGCGATCCATTGGCGGGCCGAGCAGTCGGGCGTGGCGAAGCGGGCGCATCGGCCGCAGCCCTTGGTGAAGTATTCGTCGGGGTCGTCGATCATCGCCAATCCCTGCCATCCCTGAAGTGCGAAGGGTTCAGCGTGGCAGCGCGCCGAAAACCCGGCCGTTCCATGGGTTCCTTGGGGGTGCGATCCTGTCACGGAATGGAAGGGGGCGCCACGGGGGCGGATCCGCCACCAGCGCGCCGAGGCTTCACCTGGTGCGGGTGTCGGAACGGATCGTCGCCGCTCCCTTTTCGCCGATCATCAGGGTCGCGGCGTTGGTGTTCGCGGAGGTGATCTTCGGCATCACCGACGCGTCGATCACGCGCAGCCCCTCCACGCCCCTGACGCGCAATTCGGGATCGACGACGGAGGCGCTGTCGGCGCCCATCCGGCACGTTCCCACGGCGTGGAACACGGTGCCGCCCATCGAGCGGACCGCGTCCCAGATCTCCTCCTGGGACGAGAACGCACGGCCCGGGACGACCTCCTCGTCCCACAGCCCGCGAAACGCCGGCTGCTGATTGATCTCTCGCAGGATCCGAACGCCCTCGACGATCGTCTTGCGGTCGATGTCGCGCTCGAAATAGCGGGGCGCGATGCGGGGCGCGGCGAAGGGATCGGCGCTGCCCACATGGACGGAGCCGCGGCTTTCCGGATGGCACTGCCAGACCGAGGCGGTGAACCCCGAATAGCGGTGAAGCGGCGTGCCGGGCTTGTCGACGGAAAGCGGCATGACGTTGAACTGCACGTCCGGCCGGCCGGCGAAGGCGTGCGAGGTGGAGGCCGCTCCGCCCACCTGTCCCGCCCCCACCGTCAGCGGGCCGCGGCCGGCGACCAGCCATTCGAGGCCCATCTTCGCGAGCTTGAGGGGATTGCGCACGTCGTCGTTCAGCGAAAGCTTGCGCTTGAGGCGCACGATGAGGCGCATCTGGTAGTGATCCTGGAGGTTCTCACCGACGCCGGGGGCGTCCACGAGGCATTCGATCCCGAGTTTGCGCAGGCGTTCGGCGGCGCCGATGCCGGAGAGCTCGAGGATCTGGGGCGACTGGATCGCGCCGGCCGATAGGATCACTTCGCGGGTCGCGCGGATGGTGCGGACCTCGCCGCCCACGCTCACCTCGACCCCGACCGCCCGCCCGCCCTCGATCACAACGCGGGTGACGTGGGCGCGGGTCAACAGGTCGATGTTGCCGCGCTTCAGGGCCGGGCGCAGGAAGCGCGCGGCCGCGCTCGCGCGCAGGCGCCGGCCGATCGAAAGCTGGTAGGATCCGACCCCCTTCGTCGTCTCGCCGTTGAAGTCGGGATTATAGGGCAGGCCGTACTCCATCGCCGCCCGCACCCACGCCCGGCAGGCCTCGCTCTCGTTGCGAAGCTCGGAGACCGTCAGTTCGCCCTCGCGGCCATGGTAGCGGTCCTCACCGCCGCCAAAGCGCTCCAGGTTGCGGAAGTGCGGGAGCACGTCCTCGTAGGACCAGCCCACGGCGCCCAGCTGCGCCCAGTCGTCGAAGTCCTGATGCTGGCCGCGGATGAAGATCAGCCCGTTGATGGAGCTCGACCCGCCGACGATGCGCCCGCGCGGCCACGGGATCGCCCGGCCGCCCGAGCCCTCGCTCGGCTCGGTGTCGAACACGCGCGAGAAGCGGGCGTCGTAGATGGTGCGGAAGTAGCCGACCGGCAGCTTGAGCCAGAAATTCCGGTCGTGGCCGCCCGCCTCGATCACGAGGACGCGCCGGTCCGGATCCGCCGACAGCCGGTTGGCGACGACCGATCCGGCCGACCCCGATCCCACGATCACGTCGTCATATTCGCTGTGCACGATGCCGCCTTTCCGGGCCGTCAGAAGACGACCTCGCGGGAAATTTCCAGATGCGCGCGGAAGGCGTCGAGGGCCTCGTCCCCGATCCCGATGCCGGGCTTGTCGGCCAGGCCGACGCGGCCGTCGCGCAAGCTCGCGAAGACCTCCGCGGCGATTTCGCTGCGCATCGGGTTGTCGTTGAAGTCGACCTCGACGTACCCGTCCTCGTCGTTGAGCGCCGCCTTGACGTGGCAGGACGTGAGCAGGCCGACGCCGCCGCCGAGCCAGTGGGGGCAGAACAGCAGCCCGCCCTCCCGGAATTTTGCGCCGAGGCGGGCCAGCTGGCCGACCCCGCCCCAGCGGCCGAGATCGGGCTGGATCACCCTGAGGCCGCGCGCGGCGGGCAGCTCGGCAAAGTCCCGGTCGCTCGCGAAGTTCTCGCCGGCGGCCAGGGGCGTGTCCATCGCCTGCGCAAGCCTCTTCCAGTCGGCGTCCGGCGCGTCGTGGGCGAGCGGCTCCTCGAGCCAGTCGAGCCCCGCCTCGTCCGCCGTCGGCGCGAACCTGAGGGCCTCCTCCAGCGTCCAGGCCTGGTTGGCGTCGGCCATCAGCCGGTTGGCGGAACCGAGCAGCGCCCGGGCGCCGAGAAGGTTCTCGCGGTCGCGCTCCGGGGAGAACCCGATCTTCACCTTGCAGGCGCGGTAGCCGGCTGCGATGGCGCGCTCGGCCGTCTTCGGCGCGCCGGTCGGATTGATGCCGCTGGCGTAGACGGCGACGGTGGCCGCGGCATCGGGCGCAAGGAAGCGGGCGAGCGGAAGCCCGGCACGGCGCGCCATCAGGTCCTGCAGGGCGCACTCCAGCCCGGCCAGGCACTGGGCGATCGGCCCCGGCTCGCCCGACTGGATCGCGAGGACGCGCAGGCGGGCCGTGAGCCAGCGCCACAGCGCCGCGGGCTCGCGCGCGAGGCGGCTTTCGCCCGCCAGCGGAAGGATGAGCGCTTCCAGGAGGCGGGCGCGGTGTTCGGCGCCCACGCTCGGCCAGTTGCACCAGACCTCGCCGAAGCCGACCGCGCCGTCCTCGTCTTCGATGCGCAGCACGACCGAGGGGCGATCGCCCATGACGCCGAACGATGTCTGCACCGGCGTTTCGATCGGTATCCGGTGAACGAGGATGGTTGCGCGCATGCCGGCCGGTCCGCTCACGCGTACTGGTTGTAGACGGCGTGCTCCGTCGTGTAGAACGCCGCGGCCGATGCCCCCACCGAATAGGCGCCGAGGCCGGAATCGGCGACGCCGCCGAACGGCATGTGGCTGTCGGGCGTCGTCCCGTGGTTGATATGGATCATCCCGCTCTGCACGTCGTCGATGAACCGGTTGATCAGGTCGTTGCGGTTGGAGAACAGCGCCGAGGTGAGGCCGAACGGCGTGTCGTTGACGATGCGGATCGCCTCATCGAAATCGCCGTAACGGATGACGGAGATGACGGGTCCGAAGATTTCCTCCCGCGCGATGCGCATGTCCGGCGTGACGCGATCGAACACGGTGGGCGCAAAGAAACGTCCGTTCGGCCGGTCCGCGACCGCGGCGCGCTGACCGCCGACCACGAGCCGGGCGCCGGCGTCGCGTCCCGAGGCGACCAGCTCCTCGATCTTGCGCAGCTGGCCTTCGGTCGTGATGGCGCCGATGTCCGTGTCGTCGGCCCGTCCGTCGCCCACCTTGAGCGCCTGGCAGTGGCGCGCAAGCGCTTCGACGAAGGGCTCCGCGATGTCGTCCGCCACGACGACGCGGCTGATCGCGGTGCAGCGCTGCCCGGCGCACTGCATCGCGGCGCCGGCGATCGCGGCGACGGCCTTCTTGATGTCGGTGAGGTCGTTGACGACGACGGCGTTCTTGCCGCCGAGCTCCAGCGAGACCTCCGACAGCGCCTCGGCCGCGGCCGCGGCGACCTTGCGGCCGACGGCGACCGACCCGGTGAAGGTGATGCCCGCCAGGTCCGAGCGGCAAAGCGCCTGGCCGAGCGTGCCGTCGCCGATCACCACCTGGACAAGCCCGTCCGGCAGATGCTGCCCCGCGAGGCGTTCGATCACCAGCGCGGCGGTCGGGGTGAACTCGGAGGGCTTGAGGATGATGGCGTTGCCGAAGGCGAGCGCCGGCGCGATCTTGCGCATCGGCGTCAGGATCGGGAAGTTCCAGGGGGTCAACGCGCCGATCACGCCGCGGGGGCGCCGGACGATCATGTTGCGCACGCCAGGCCGGGCCGATGCCGCGGCGGCCGTGCCGACGGTCATGGCATGGGCGACCATCGCCCTCGCCTCGGCGACGGACTTCATGGTCTCGGCCCGCGCCTCGCGCAGCGGCTTGCCCTGCTCCAGCGCGATGGACAGGGCGATCTCGTCGACCGAGGCCTGGATCGCCGCGAGGAAGGCCTCGAGCTTCACCGCCCGCTCCCCCATCGGAACCTTGCGCCAGACCTCGAACGCCGCGCGCGCCCGGCGGGCGATCTCCGGCAATTCGTCGGTCGGCGTCGCGCTGATCTGTGCGACGACCTCGTCGGGGGCGGCCGGATTGAAGACCTTCATTGTGTCGGGCATGCCCCGTCCTTCTTCGATTGTTCGGTAGGGCATGGGGCGGCGGGTCGTCCGCCGATCTCCCCCATGGAAGGGTCGCACTCGCGTTGCGGGGCGTTCAGGGCCGGCCCGAACGCCCAGGCGAGCCGGTCGATGCCGAGGGGTGGCCGCACGCGGCGCCCTCCCCCGGCGGAGGCGGCAGCCTTACCCGGCGACCTTCACGAACAGGCTCGGGTCGAAGTACTGGCTGGCCGGGATCGGATCGGACATGCCGCCGATGTCGGCGTAGAAATTGGTGACCCGGTCGAGCCAGGAGGTGACGGTACCGTCCTCGTACATCGTCACCCACTCGCTGGTGGGGAACAGCTTCTGCGCCTGGTACTGCGCCTTGAGCTCGTCCAGCGGAATGTCGGAATACTGGTTCTTCTGCAGGGCGGCCAAGGTTTCGTCCGGCTGTTCGACGAGCAGCTTGTTGGCCGGGATCCAGGCCTTGATGACCCGCTCCAGCACGTCCTTGTTCTCGTCGAAGTAGTTGTTGCGGGCGGCCCAGCCGCCGACGATGGCCGCGTCGGGGTAGTAAGCCGAGGCGTCGACGAGCATCTGCGCGCCGGGAACCTGGTTTTTCACCTGGACGTTGAACGGCACCCAGAGCGCGACCGCGGGCACGGCGCCCGAGATGAAGGCGGTGACCGCGTCCGGCATACGCTGGTTGACGATGGCGACGTCGGACTTCGGGTCGACGCCGTTGGCCCGCAGCGCCGTGTCGAGGAAGACGTGCGCGGTGGTGCCTATGGACGTGGCGATCTGCTTGCCCTTCAGGTCCTCGAACGAGCTCACCCCCTTGTCCGGGTTGACCCAGAGCTGCGCCGTCGCGAACTCGACGTTGTTGATGAGGAAGACCTTGCCCTGCCCGCGCGCGGGAAAGTTGGAGACCACGGCACCGGTCGCCAGCATGTCGAGCGAGCCGCCGACCATGGCCTGGAAGAGCTCGAGCCCGGTGTAGAAGCGGGTGAGCTCGGGCTTGAGCCCCTGCTCCGCCCAGAACCCGTTGTTCTCGGCCGTGTAGATGTGCCCGTCGACCGCCAGGGTGTGCAGGTAGCCCACCCGGATCGTGTCCATGGAGCCTTGCGCGCGCACGAGGGCGGGCGCGGCCAGCGTCGCGACGCCGCCGATGGCGGCGGTTCGCAGAAGATCACGTCTGTTGATGCTCATGAATTCCTCCCGTTTTTGTTGTGTCTGGTCGAATGCCGGCGCGCCCTGTCAGCGCAGGGCCTGCTGTTCGGCGTACTGCTTCATCACCACGTCGCGCAGGTGCCGGCGCAGCTCGATGAATTCGTGCGAGTCGAGAAGATCGCGGTCGCGATTGTCGCCGAAGGGGATGTTGATCTCTTCGACGATGCGGGACGGCCGCGCCGAGACGACGAGAATGCGGTTGGCGAGATAGATCGCCTCCTCCGCCGAGTGGGTGATGAGGAGCGCGGTCTTGCGTTCCGCCTGCATGATCTCCAGGAGGAGGTCGTGCATGTCGCTGCGGGTCTGGGCGTCGAGCGCCCCGAAGGGTTCGTCCATCAACAGGAAGCGGGGATTGGCGGCATACGCCCTCGCCAGTGCGAGCCGCTGCTTCATGCCGCCGGAAAGGTTCTTCGGCCAGGCGTTGCGAAAGTCGGTGAGGCGCATCTGCGCCATGTATTTCTCGACGGTTTCGTTCTTCTGGGCCTTGGTCATCCCCCGCTTGACGGCCAGCTCGAGGCCGAAGCGGATGTTCTTCTCGACGGTCAGCCAGGGGAAGACGCCGTAGTCCTGGAACATCACGCCACGGTCCGGACCGGGCCCGGCGACCGGGCGCCCGTCGAGCAGGACCGCGCCGCCGTCCGGCTTGGTGAAGCCGGCCAGCATGTTCATCATCGTCGTCTTGCCGCAGCCGGACGGCCCGACCACCGCGATGAAGTCGCCATCGTGGATCTCGAAGGAGACGTCGCGGACGACCTCGATCGCGCCGAACGACTTGGAGACGTTCTGGAAGACGACCTTGGGGCTGCCGTCCTCGCCGGGCGCGGTCTCGCCGGTCATGGCGATGCCTTGTGCGGACGTATTCATTGGACCACCCGCTCCTGCCAATCGAGAAACCGCCGGGAGGCCATGCGCAGCATCGTGTCCATGATGAGGGCGAAGGTGCCGATGGCGACGATGCCGGCGTAGATCGTGGTGAGCTGGAAGAAGGCGCTGGCGTTCTGGATGACCGCGCCGAGGCCGTTCTGGGCCGCGACCAGCTCGGAGGCGACCAGTGTCGCCCATGCGACGCCGAGCGCCACGCGCGTGGCGGTGAGGACGTGCGGCACCGTCAGCGGCAGGATGACCTTGTAGAAGACTTCCCAGTCCGTCGCGCCCAGGGTGCGGGACACCCTGATGAACAGCGGATTGATCTGCGACATGCCCTCGTACATCACGATCACGCCGGCGAAGAAGGCCGCGTAGAAGAGGATGGCGACCTTCGCCACCTCGCCGATGCCGAGATAGACGATCGCCAGCGGAATCAGCGCGATCGGCGGCAGGGCGCGGAAGAAGTTGACCAGCGGATCGACGAACCGGCGGATCGTTCGGTTCCAGCCGATCAGGAAGCCGATGGGCACGGCCAGCAGCATCCCGAAGAACAGGCCGAGCAGCACGCGGCGGATCGACACCCATGCGTCGAGGAGGAACGTCCCCTCGGTGCTGCGCTTCCAGATGTCGAGGAAGACGAGATGGGGCGGCGGCAGGAGGCCCTGGTCGACGACGCCGCTCCAGCGCACGGCGTACCAGATGAGTATGACGACGGCGAACGGCAGCAGCCGCCAGCCGAATTCGATTAAGCGCTGCAAGATTGCCTCCCGACGGGTACCGCGCCGGGTCCCTCCATTGAGAACTCGAAGTCGATGCGCACGTACTGTCCGGGGTAGCGCGCGTAGGTGTGGACGAGGACCGTTCCGTCCGGGTCCACCAGGGTCCTGAGGATTTCGACGACCGGCGCGCCGAGGGCGATGCCGAGGGCGCGCGCCGACGTCTCGTCCGCGTTCGAGAACGTCACGCGCTGGAAGGCCGACGCGATCCGCTCCCTGTGCCGCTCGGCCAGGACGAGGACGACCGGTTCGGCGGCAAAGCCCTCCGGATCCTCCTCGAAGACATCCTCCCGCAGCGAGATGTCGATCAGGCAGTAGGGGTTCTTGTCGCGGGAATGGATGCGCTGGAACCAGACGAAGCGGCCCTCGACGCGGCCCGCCACCGTTCCTTGCAGCATGTCCGGCTCGATGCGGCGCATCGGCTGCAGAAGCGTCGCCTCGATGTTGCGCAGGCTTTCCAGGAGGACGCCCCACGTGGTGGGCAGGACGTGCGACTGGCGCTCCGGCAGCTCCGCGCGGACGAAGGTGCCCCTGCCCCGGAAGCGGTCGATCAACCCTTCGCGCTGGAGCATGTCCAGCGCCTCGCGGATGGTCGCCCGCGACAGCCCGAACTCGGCCTGAAGCTCCTCGATGATCGGGATCTGCGAGCCCGGCGCCCAGATTCCGCGCTCGATCTTGAGACGCAGCTGACCCGCCGCCTGCATGTAAAGCGGCTGTCGGCTTCGGTCGTAGAGCGGCTCGGAAGTCATAAAGTATGGATATCCGTACTTTATGTTTCCGGCAAGCCCCTTCCGGCGATCCGGCTACCGGCTTTCCCACCGATTTGGGCGTGCGATTGCGGCGCCCCGTTCCGGCGCACGGTCCATGCCGCCGGCGATCGGGGGAGATCGCCGGAGGCCCGCGTCACGTGCCGCGGCCGCACCAGCGCGGCTCGCGCGCCGATGTCCGGCGCGGCGGGAAAGGCGTCACAAGCCGGTGTCGAGGGCGTCGTCGAAGGAGGTGTGGTTCATGCGGTAGAGCCCGGCGTAGAGGCCGCCTTGGGCGATCAGCTCGTCATGGGTTCCCTGCTCGACGATCTGGCCGTCGCGCAGGACGATGATGCGATCGGCGTTGCGGATCGTCGCCAGGCGGTGGGCGATGACGAGGCCGGTGCGGTCCTGCAGGAGGCGCTTCAGCGCGGTCTGGATCTTCATTTCGGTGTAGCTGTCGACGCTCGCGGTCGCCTCGTCGAGGACGAGGATCTGCGCGTCGGCCACCAAGGCACGGGCAAAGCTCAGGAGTTGGCGCTGCCCCAGCGAGAGGCTCCCGCCCCGCTCCCCCAAAAGGGTGCCATAGCCCTCGGGCAGTGCGGCGATGAAGTCGTGCGCGCCCACCGCCTTTGCGGCGTTGACGACGTCCTCCTCGCTGGCATCGACCACGTTGTAGCGGATGTTTTCGAAGACCGTGCCGGTGAAGAGGTAGGGCTCCTGGAGGACCATCGCGATGTGCCGGCCGAGGGACCGCTGCGTCACGTCGCGCACGTCATGCCCGCCGACCAGGACCTGGCCCTGCTGCACGTCATAGAAGCGGTTGACCAGCGCCATGGCGCTCGACTTGCCGGAGCCCGTGGGCCCGACGATCGCCACGGTCTCGCCGGGGTTCACCCGGAAGGTGACGTCCTTGAGCACCGGGTGGGCCGGGTCGTAGCCGAAGGTCACGCCGCGGAACTCGATCGACCCTTCCGTGTCGCGGGTGAGCGCGAATGCGTCCTCCTTGTCGCGGATCGTCACCTCGATATCGAGGACCTCGGTGAGGCGCTGGCCGGAGGCCATGGCGCGCTGCATCACCGAATACTGCATGGTGAGCGAACGGATCGGGTCGAAGAAGCGCTGGATGTAGAAGAGGAAGGCGACCATCACGCCGACCTCCAGCGTCTGGCCGAGCACCATCGAGCCGCCGACGACGATGACGAAGGCCATGGCGAGGCCGGTCAGCGTGTCGACGATCGGCACCATCACCTGCGCATAGCGCGCGGCGGTGAGGTGGGCCTGGAGATTGGTCTCCGCCTTCTCGGTGTAGAGGGCGAGGTTGACGTCCTCGCGGTTCATGTTCTGGACCGCCCGCACGCCGTGGATCGCCTCCGCGAGCGCCCCGTTGGCCACCGAGTTGGCCTCGTGCGCCGCCATGAAGGCCTTTCGCGCGCGCGGCAGCCAGAACACGCGCACCAGGAACAGGATGGGAAGGACCGAGATGGTGAGGAGGCCGAGGCGCACGTCGAGCCACAGCATCGAGGCGACGATGCCGAACAGGAGCACGATGTCGCCCACCGACAGGACGGACGTCTCCAGAAACTCCTGCATGGAGTTCACGTCGCCCTGCAGGCGCGACATCAGCCGCCCCACCTCGGTCTTGTCCATGAACGACATCGACACGCGCTGAAGGTGGGAGAACATCGCCTCGCGAATGTCGAAGAGGACGTTCTCGGCTGTCTGGCCGACGACGTTCTCCTGCACGAAGCTCGCCCCGAAGTTGATCAGGATGACGAGCGCGAACAGCAGGACGGCGCGGGTCAGCGCCGCCTCGCCGCCCGTCACGATGCCGTTGTCGATGGCGTCGCGGATGATGAGCGGGATCACCACCTGGGTCCCGGTGAAGACCAGGACCGCGATGACGGCGATGGCGACCTTGAGGCGGTAGGGGCTGACGAAGGCCCAGATCCGGCGCACGACGCGGCCGTCGAAGACGCGGCCGAACATTTCCTCCTCGACCCGGTGGGAGCCGACGGTGGCGCGCGGCGGGCGCTGATGACTTGTCGCCATTACCGGGTCCCTCCCGTGGGCGCGTCGTTGCCCACCTGCAGGTCGTGCAGCGCGCGATAGCGACCGCAAAGGGCCAGAAGCTCGGCGTGGCTGCCCTCCTCGACGATGCGGCCGTCGTCGAGGACCAGGATCCGGTCCGCGTCCATCAGCGAGGAGAGCCGATGGGCGATGATCACCGTCACGCGGTTCGCCGCATTCTCGCGCATCGACTTGCGGATGCTGCGCTCGGTGTTGGCGTCGAGCGCCGTGGTGCTGTCGTCGAAGACGAGGATCGACGGGTCGAGCATCAGCGTGCGCGCGATCGAGACCCGCTGCCGCTGGCCGCCGGAAAGCGACACGCCGCGCTCGCCCACCACCGTGCGGTAGCCGCCCGGCAGGTTGAGGATGTAGTCGTGCAGCCGCGCCGACTCGCTCGCCCGTTCCACCTGCTTCTCGCGCGCCCATGGGTTGGCGTAGGCGATGTTGTTCTCCAGCGTGGTGGTGAACAGGAACACATCCTGCTGCACCACCGCGACCGCCTGCCGGAGCGAGCGGAGCGAGATGTCGCGGATGTCCTGCCCGTCGATGGTGATCCGCCCGCCGGTGACGTCGTAGAAGCGCGGGATCAGGTGGACGAGCGAGGACTTGCCCGAGCCCGGCGGGCCGACGAGCCCGATGGTCTCGCCCCGCCGCGCCTCGAACGAGACGTCGCGCAGCACCGGGCGCTCGGTGCCCGGATAGGTGAAGGAGACGTCCTCGAAGCGCAGGCGCCCCTCCGACAGGACGAGCGCCGGCGCGCCGGGCACCTCGCGGATCGGCACCTCGAAGTCGAGGAAGTCGAACAGCCGGCTCCCGCACGTCGATGCGCGCGCGAACGAGTTCACCAGCATGCCGAGCTGGCGAACGGGCATCTGCAGGATCGTCATGAAGGTGAGGAAGGAGGCGAGCGTGCCGACCGAGATTTCGCCCGCGATCACCTTGTGGCCGCCGATCCACAGGACCAGGCCCATGGCGGCGAAGAACGAAAACGTCATCGCGCTGGTGTTGCGCACGCGGATGCCGACGCGTTCGCGAGCGAGTTCGAGGGCGCTCAGCGAGGCGGTGCGGAACTTCTCCATCTCGAGCGACTGGGCGGCGAAGGCGCGCACCACGCGGATGCCGGCGAGGTTTTCCTCCATCACGCGGGAGAGGACCGAGAGCCTCTCCTGGAGCCGCAGCCAGGTGGCGCGCAGGCGCAGCCGCGTCACCGAGGAGCGCCACCCGACGAAGGGCACGAAGCTGAGCGCCGCGAGGGCGAGGACCGGATCGGTGCCGATCAGGATATAGCCGCCGACGCCGATGAGGGTCGACAGCAGCAGCAGACGCACGATGCCGGTGGAGAAGAACATGCGCACGCCCTCCAGATCGAGCATGCCGAGGGTGATGAGATCGCCCGAATGCACCTTGTCGTGGAAGCTGAAGTCGAGTTCCTGGACCTTGGCGTAGTAAGCGCGGCGCAGCTGGTAGCCCACCGTGTGGCCGACCGCCTCGGCGTAGTAGTTCTGCAGCGTGGTGAAGACGCCGCGCAGCGCCGCCATGACGAAGAGCAACGCCGCCGTCTTCAGAAGCGCGCCGCGCCCTCCGTCGACCGCCGCCAGCGCATCCTGCGTCTGGTCCACCGCGGTGCCCAGAATGATCGGGATCATGAGCTGGAGGGTCGCGGCGACGAGCGTCGACGCGAAGGCGATGGCGACCCACCAGGGCTTCTGAAACGCGATCCGGGTGATCCTGAGGAGCGTGCCGGCCGAGCCGTGCGGCCGGATGCTGCGAGGACCCGCCGCCCTGTCGCCCGCCGGGGAGGAGTTCTGTTGGGACAGCGCGGTCATGGTTGAACCCGTTGGGAAATGTTCGTCTGCCCGCGCGTCGCGGGGCGCGATCCGCCGGATGGCGCCCGCTCGATCCGGTGGCGCGCCCGCTGGTCTGCCGTGCGCACGAGGCGGAAGTTTCCGGCGGCGCGGCGCTCGCGGCTGAGCTCAGCTTTCACAAATTTACTGCCGAGGCCGCGCAACACCATACCGCCGAGATTCTGTGGTCCGCGTAAGCGCGGAAGGTACCAGGGGCTGTCAACTTCCGCCGCGGCCGGGCGAACGGCACCCAGCGCAAACTTCATTGACGAGAGCGAATCCGATGTGCCCCGATTTTTCGCATGCTGCGTAAAGTTGGAGCATCATCCATTGCAATGCTACCGGCTTCGCCCTCGAACGGTCGAGAGTCAAGGCGTACCGTCCACCGTCGCGATGGCCGGTCACATCGCCGCGCCGGTGGACGCCGTGCGGCCGGCACCCGCCGCGCGAGGCACGCGTGGGTGACGCGCGGCCGATGGCCGGAGATCTCGGGCGACCGGCTCCTCGGCGGCATTTGTTCTATTCCGGGCCGGGCTTTGCCTGCCTCGAGCTCTTGACCGCCGACCGCCGGCCTTTCGCCTCCAGGCGGCGCCGCTTCGAGGCCAGCGACGGCTTGGTGGCGCGCCGGACGGCTTTCTCGATCGTCGCTTCCCGGATGAGGTCGACAAGCCGCCCGAGCGCGTCCTCCCGATTTCTCTGCTGACTGCGGTGTGCCTGGGCGGTGATGACGATCACGCCATCCCGGTTCAAACGGCTGCCCGCCAGCCGCATGAGGCGCACGGCAACATCGTTCGGCAACGAGCGGGACCGGCGGGCATCGAAACGGAGCTGGACCGCAGACGAGGTCTTGTTCACGTGCTGGCCGCCGGGACCGGAGGCGCGAATGAAACTCTCGTCGATCTCGCTCTCGTCGATCGCGATTGTGGGCGTGATCCGGATCATCGGGATACGTCTGCACCGTGGGACACGCCGGGATGGCGCCCCCGGCCTGTTTGGCTCCGCGTGTTGCCGGAATCAAGTGCGGCCGCCGCGCGGCACGTGGCACCTCCCGCCAGTCCCCGTGGCGGCGACCCCGAACGGCGTCGGACCCGAGGCGGCAGTCCCTCGCCAGACCGTTTCCAGAAAATGGCAGGAACAGGGCCATCTCTTCGCACTGCCCGCTCGAACTTCGCGAATGGCAAAATCCATCGCCAACCCAGACGAATTGATTCCGCCATCTACGGAAACCCCACAATTAGATTGAGGCGATTCTATTTTTGGATTTCCCTAGAGGGCTAACGAATACATCTCGCTCTTGCCACGCCAAACCGACGATTTACTTTTTCCAGACTTCGACGAAGGCCTTTTGGCCGGTCGGGAGGATGCCGGCGTCCGAATCGGCGTAGTCGGCATAAAAGAGGTAGGATGCCTCGATGGCGCGCGAGCGCATATTGCTGTCGTGCGTATGGGTGAGGACGAGGGAGGCAAGGTCCAACGGCATCCCCTCCGCCAGCACTTCATGAGTCGCATAGGCTGCGTGCTGGAGCTTCTTGCCGATCTCGCTCTTCCTGCCGGGTAAGGCTGGTCCGCCGGTGGGTTCGCCGGCAGGATCGGGCTCCGTTTCCAACGGCTTCGAGACGTCGTGCAGCAGGCCGGCGGCCAAGAGATAGTCACGGTTATATGGCGTTCCGTGAAGCTCTTCAGCGATCTCGGCGAGCGCGATCGCCATCTTGGTGACGCCGCGCACGTGGTCGATCAGGCGGCGATACTTTTCGGAGCCGAGGTTCTTCGGGACATCCTCGAACCTGTTCCAGGCGCATTTCTGCGCGGTGCGCAGCCAGATTGCGACAACGCCGCTGCGCAGCTCGGGATCGCCGATCTCGGCGATTTCCGGTAGCAGCGTGAGCAATTCGTCTTCGGAGATGGTGAACGACATGGCTGTCCTACTCGGCGGGTGAGGAAAGGCACGCGTGCGCCAGGAGCCGGCGCACGCGTGCTCGATCTTAATCGGCTGCCTGATGCTTGCGCTCGATGGCGACGAGACGATCCATCGTCTCCCGCCCCACGAGTTCGACACCGAACTTCTCCCAGATCGGAGCGACGGCATCGACCCATTGCTGGCGTTGCTCCGGCGTCAGGTCGTACACCGGCTTGCCCATTTCACGCACAACCTCGTAAGCGTCCGCGTT
>JAUIJH010000073.1 GCA_030431335.1 Alphaproteobacteria bacterium | reverse complement strand
CAGAAGTGGGAATCCACCACCGGCTTCCTCGACAGCGTCGCGGCCCGCCTGGAGAAGGAAATGGGGCTCTAAGGAGCCCCCAGCGAACCGGGCGGAGCCGGCGGCTTCGCCCGCCTCGCCCGGCGCCCGATCAGATCGGGCGGGCCGGGTTGCCGGCGACGGTAGCGCCCGGCGCAACGTCCCGCGTCACCACGCTGCCGGCACCGACAATGGCGTCCCTGCCGACGGTGATGCCAGGCAGGATGATCGCGCCGCCGCCGACCCATACGTTTTCGGCGATGGCGACGGGCCGGGCGATCTCTTGGCCCGCCGCGCGCAAGGCCGGATCGCGGTGGTGGTCGGCGCAATAGATCTGGACGGCGGGGCCGAACATCGATCCGGCCCCGATCGTCACCGGGGCCGTATCGAGGATGGTGCAGCCGGCGTTGAAGTAGACGCCCTTCCCCAAGGTCACGTTGAACCCGTAGGCCACGTGAAACGGCGCCTCGATAAAGACGTACGCGCCGACGCGGCCGAACAGCGCAGCAAGCGCCGGCGCCATGGGACCGCGCGCGCCGGGGTCCATGGTGTTGTGGGCGAGCACCGCGGCACGGGCAAGCTGGCGCAAGCGCTCGAGCTCGTCATCCATGCAGGTGTACCACTCGCCCGCGAGCATCTTTTCCCGTTCGGTTCTCGCCATCACGGTCTCCTCGCGCGCGCCGGCGCGCCTCATTCAGGGCCGGCGCCCTGGGATGACAGGTAATGCGCCTCCCACTCACTGCGTGGGATCGGATCGCCCACCAGGAAGGCGAACGCCGCGACCTCGCGGTCCGGCGTCAGCGTGCATTCGAATTGCAGGTTGTACCAGGCGTTGTCGCTGTAGAACGCGGCGCCGTCGGCCGAAATGACGTTGCCTTCGCGTCGGGTGTCGGCCATCGCGTAGGCGACGAGCAGCTCGGGCTTATAGTCATCGTTCCAGGCGGCGATCTGCTCCATCCCCTCCACCGAGCACAATTGGATGAGCCCCTCCTCCGCCTCCAAACCGGCGATCGCCACTTTGGCCTCCCGGTTCTGCGGATCGTCCAGAACCTCGGCCGACAGCATGCGCGTCGGCGTGACCATCGCGGGCGCCTCGGGCGGCGGCGGGGCGGCGGGCGGCACCACCGGCTCGGCGTCGCGCGACTGAGGCGCAGCCGGCAAACTCGGCTCGGGGGGCAGCCGCAATTCGGCCGGTCGCCGCGGCCCGACAATCTCGACGTCGACCGCCTCCGTCGAAACGCGCCGCAGGTGCCGCCCGACCGGCATGGCGATCAATATCGCCGCCATCGCCAGGTGGAGAAGGAGCGACGCGGCCAGTCCGACACGCAACGCCCTGGCGCGCATGGCCCGCGCCGCCGGCCCGGGGACAACCCCGCGGTCAACGGCCATCGCCCCGAAAGGGCGCCCGGCGGCGTGGGATCCGATCACCCTTTGCCGCTGTGGCGGCGCCTAGGTGGTCTCACCGCCGCGCGTGATCGCCGCGATGCCCGTGCGAGAGACCTCCACCAGCCCCACCGAGGCCATGAGCTTGACGAAGCGCTCGATGTCGGCGGTCCCGCCGGTCACCTCGAAGACGAAGCTCTCGAGCGTCGCATCGATGGTGCGGGCCTCGAAGGCTTGCGCCAGACGCAGCGCCTCGAGGCGCTCCTCGCCACGGCCGCGCACCTTGACGAGGGCGAGCTCCCGCTCGATCGCATCGCGCTTGTCGGCGGTGAGGTCGGCGACGCGGTGCACCGGCACCAGGCGGGCCAATTGGTTCTTGATCTGGTCGATGACCATGGGCGTACCCGTCGTCACGATGGTGATGCGCGAGAGACCCCGCTCGTGCTCCGTCTCCGAGACGGTGAGCGAGTCGATATTGTAGCCGCGGCCGGAGAACAGGCCGATGACACGGGCGAGAACGCCGGGTTCGTTGTCCACGAGCACCGAAAGGGTGTGCCGTTCCTGGGCGTCTTCGGGTCGTAGCGCCGGGGCGATGCCGATGGGCTGATTCACGTCTCTTCCACCAATTGTTGCGCCGTGGCGGCGAGGGTAGCGGGATCGCCCTCGAGCCGCACGGCCTTCTGTCGCGATGTGTGTCCCGCAACGACGGAAACCGCGGTCTTGGGAAGTCGAAAGACCCGCGCGAGCATGAGTTCGACCGCGCGGTTGGCAGCGCCCTTGTCCGGCGCCGCACGAACCTTGATGGCGAGGCGCATCGCCCCGCCCGCTCCCGGCGCCAGTCCCTCCACCCCCTCCGTCCGCGCCTTGGGGGTGACGCGCAGATGCAGGATCAGCGCGTCCCCGTCGGCACGGTAGAAGGTGTCGGTCATGGGCGTCGGGCCGGTGCGGCGGGACATTGGCATGGCCCCGCCGGTGTGGGTCTAGACGAGTGCGGCGCCCGCGTCGTCGAGCGCGTGCTCCACTGCCTCGGCTTCCACATCGTCCTCGGCGGCGAGCAGGATCTCGTTGTGCGCCTTGCCCGAGGGGATCATCGGGAAGCAGTTGGTGAGGTTGGCGACGCGGCAATCCATCAGCACCGGCCCCTTGTGCTCGATCATCTCCAGGATCGCATCGCTGAGCCGGGCCGGGTCGGTCACCTGCATTCCCTTGACGCCGTAGGCTTCGGCGAGCTTCACGAAGTCCGGCAGCGCCTCGCTATAGGAGTGCGAATGCCGGTTGCCGTGGTTGAGCTGCTGCCACTGCCGCACCATCCCCATGTACTGGTTGTTGAGGATGAAGATCTTCACCGGCAGCTCGTATTGCACCGCCGTCGACAGCTCCTGGATGTTCATCTGGATCGACGCGTCGCCGGCGATGCACACCACCAGGCTGTCGGGATGGGCGATCTGCGCGCCGATGGCGGCGGGCATGCCGTAGCCCATGGTTCCGAGGCCGCCGGAGGTCATCCACCGGTTGGGCTGCTCGAAGCCGAAGAATTGCGCCGCCCACATCTGGTGCTGGCCCACGTCGGTGGTGACGTAGACGTCGCGATCCTTGGTGTGGTGGTACAGCTCCTCGATGGCCTCCTGCGGCATGATGGTGCCCGGGCGGCGCTTGTAGCCGAGCGAATCCTTCGCCCGCCACTTGGCGATGTCGTCCCACCAGGGCTTGAGGCGCGAGCGCTCGTGCGGCCCGTTCTCGGACCACACGCGCACGATATCCTCCATCGCGCGCGCCGCGTCGCCGATGATCGGCAGGTCCACCTTGACGTTCTTGTTGATCGACGAGGGGTCGATGTCGATGTGGATCTTGCGCGAACCGGGCGAGAACGCGTCAACGCGGCCGGTGATGCGGTCGTCGAAGCGCGCGCCGATGCAGACCATCAGGTCGCAACCGTGCATGGCGAGGTTGGCCTCGTAGGTGCCGTGCATGCCCAGCATGCCGAGCCACTGCGGATGGCTCGCCGGCAAGGCGCCCAGCCCCATCAAGGTGCTCGTCACCGGGAAGCCGGTGAGGTCGGCGAGCTCGCGCAACAGGTGCGAGGCGGCCGGACCGGCGTTGATCAATCCGCCGCCGGTATAGAGGATCGGACGCGAGGCGGCCTTCATCAGCGCCACGGCCTGGCGGATACCGGCCATCTCCGGCTCGATCCGCGGCTGATAGGTCTTGTGGCGCGTGCCGCGCGGGGGATCGTAGACGCCCATGGCGATCTGCACGTCCTTCGGCACGTCGACGACGACGGGACCGGGGCGGCCCGTGGTCGCCACATAGAAGGCCTCGTGCAGGATGCGCGGCAGGTCTTCCACCCGCCGCACCAGCCAGTTGTGCTTGGTGCAGGGGCGCGTGATGCCCACCGTGTCGCATTCCTGGAAGGCGTCGTTGCCGATGAGGTGCGTCGGCACCTGGCCGGTGATGCACACGAGCGGGATCGAATCCATCATCGCATCCGTCAGCGCGGTGACCGCGTTGGTCGCGCCAGGGCCGGAGGTGACGAGCATGACGCCGCAGCGGCCGGTGGAGCGGGCATAGCCTTCGGCCATGTGGCCGGCGCCCTGCTCGTGCCGCACCAGGATGTGGCGGACGAAATCCTGCTGGAAAATCTCATCGTAGATCGGAAGTACGGCGCCGCCGGGATAGCCGAAAATCGTGTCGACGCCGTGATCCTTGAGAGCTTCGAGGATCATCTGCGCACCGCTCATGCGGCCTTGATTCCGTTCGTCCAATCCAGTGCCGGCGCTCATTTTGGTTCTCCGTTTCCGCCTGCCGTCCCGCTCGGGCCCCAGGTCTGGAAACGGTCGAGCGGGCAATAAAAAAGGGGCCTCGAAGGGCCCCGCGCGCATCACCGTTCCCGGACCTTGTTCAGGTCCTGGTGATGCGCTCCGCTACTACGATAAGGGTGTTGGCCACGCCAATCTCCATCCGTCGTCGCCGCTGAAATACCACTCCTGGCAATGACGTGCAATCTGAAATCGACATCGCGGTCATCGGACACGCGCGTCCGGCACGCCCTCGCCCGCGAGAACCACGGCGCTCGCCGCATCGGGCGCCCGCGCCCAGTCCGCGAATCGGTGGCGGAACCAGGTCTCCTGGCGCTTTGCGTATTGGCGGCTTTCGGTGACGGCCTGGGTGACCGCCGCGGCACGGTCGAGGCGGCCCTCGGCGTAGGCGGCAAGCGGGCGCACGCCGATCGCCTTCATCGCCGGCAGGTCCGGCGACAAGCCGCGCGCGGCGAGCGCGGCCGCTTCGTCGACGGCCCCGCTCTCCATCATCGCGGCGAAGCGGCGGGCGATGGTGTCGCGCAGGAACGGGCGCGGCGGCGTGAGCACGATGCGCACCGCCGCGGCGGGATCGACCAGCGGCGCCGCGCGCTCGCCCTGCCAATCGGCCAGCGAGCGGCCGGTGCCGTCGATCACCTCGAGCGCGCGCACGACGCGCTGCGGATCGCTTGGCCTGAGCCGGGCGGCCATCGCCGGGTCGCGCCGGGCGAGTTCGGCGTGGAGCGTCTCGCTCGGCTCGCTGTCCTGGCGTGACCGCCAGTGCGCGCGCACGTCCGCCGGCACCGGCGGCACCGGCGCGAGCCCCTCCGTGAGCGCCGCGAGGTAAAGCCCCGTGCCGCCGACCACGATGGCACGCCGCCCCGCCTCGCGCGCGTCGCGCAGCGCGGTGGCGGCCTCGGCGAGCCAGGCGGCGACCGAATGGGCCGTCGCCGCGTCCACATGCCCGAACAGGGCGTGCGGAACGGCCGCTTCGTCCGCGGCACTGGGGCGCGCTGTCAGCGTCCGCAGGTCACGATAGACCTGCATGGCGTCCGCGTTGATCACCACGCCGCCATGCTCGGCCGCGAGGCGCATCGCGAGAGTGGACTTGCCGGAAGCCGTCGGACCAGCGATGAGAACGGTCATGAACCTTGTCGTTACCCTTATCGCCGCGGACGCGCTCGATCCCGCCCTGGTGGCTCCCGTCGTAAAGGCCCTCGGCGCGCACCATGCCGAGCGCCTGTCGGACCGTGCCACCGATATTTATTGTGACGGCGCGCCGCAACCGGCCCGCGCCACCGCCCTCGCCTGTCTCGGGCCGGTGGCGGTGGACGTGATCGCGCAGCCGCTGGAGAGCCGGCAGAAGCGGCTCCTCGTCAGCGACATGGATTCCACGCTGATCGGCCAGGAATGCATCGACGAGCTCGCCGCGGTCCATGACCTCAAGCCGCGCGTCTCGGCGATCACCGAGCGGGCGATGCGGGGCGAACTCGACTTCGCGGCCGCGCTCACCGAGCGCGTGACCCTGCTCGCCGGCATTCCCGAGGCGAGCATTTCCCAGCTTCTCGACAGCGTCATCACCGCCTCGCCCGGAGCGGCGACGATGATCGCGACGCTAAAGGCGCACGGCGTGCGCACGGTGCTGGTGTCGGGCGGATTCACGCAATTTGCCGGGCCGATCGCCAAGCGGCTCGGCATGGATGCCGCGTACGCCAACCGCCTGTTGATGGCGGACGGCCTTTTGACCGGCGCCGTGGCGCAGCCGATCCTGGGCGCCGACGCGAAGCGCGAACGCCTGTTGGCGGAATGCGCCGATCTCGCGATCACGCCCGATGCGGCGATCGCGCTGGGTGATGGCGCAAACGATCTTGCGATGATAGGCGAGGCCGGACTGGGTCTGGCCTATCGCGCGAAACCCAAGGTCGCCGCTGCGGCGGATGCGGAGATCCGCCACGCCGACCTCACAGCGGTGCTATACGCTCTCGGCCTGCGCGCCGACGCCTTTATCGCGCCCGTGCCAGCCGAAACGAACTAACGTGTCAGAGAACTCCGACAACCACGGCGAACAAGAAGACGACAGCTGCAGTGACGGTGATGGTGCCCGCACTCCGGCTCAAAATCCGAGACAGCCCCATAGCCCCCTCCCATGAACAAAGTTCGTGGACTCCGCCCGCGGGCCTGTGGCCCAGCGTGCCGCGCACTCGGAAGGTTACAGTTTTGTGATCCCCCGTGCAACCGGCGTTTTGCGCGTCCCAATTGGATGCTAGACCGCGAATGTTGAACGAGGCTTGGCAATGACTGCGGCATACATCATCGACTATATCCGTACCCCGATCGGGCGTTTCGCCGGGGCACTCTCATCCGTGCGGCCCGACGATCTGGCGGCCATCGCGCTCAAGGCGCTGATGGAGCGCAACCGCGGCGTCGATTTCGCCGCCGTCGACGACGTGCTGCTCGGCTGCGCCAACCAGGCGGGCGAGGACAATCGCAACGTCGCGCGCATGGCCACCCTGCTCGCGGGGCTGCCCGAGAACGTCACCGGCACCACCATCAACCGCCTGTGCGGCTCGGGCATGGACGCGGTGGCGATGGGCGCTCGGATGATTCGCACCGGCGAGGCCGATCTCGTCATCGCCGGCGGCGTCGAATCCATGTCGCGCGCGCCCTTCGTGATGCCGAAGGCGGCCACCGCCTTCTCGCGCAACGCGGAAATCTACGACACCACCATCGGCTGGCGTTTCGTGCACCCGATGATGAAAAAGCTCTACGGCACCGATTCGATGCCCGAGACCGGCGAGAACGTCGCCGCCGAGTTCGCCATCTCGCGCGAAGACCAGGACGCCTTCGCCCTGCGCAGCCAGGAGCGCGCCCTCGCCTCCCGCGAGCGCCTCGCCAAGGAGATCACGCCGGTCGCCATCAAGCAGCGCAAGGGCGATCCAATCATCGTCGAGGCGGACGAGCACCCGCGCGAAACCTCGCTGGAAAAGCTCGCCAAGCTCGGGACGCCCTTCCGCGAGGGCGGCACCGTCACGGCCGGCAATGCCTCCGGCGTCAACGACGGGGCGGCGGCGCTGCTGCTCGCCTCGCAGCGCATGGTGGATCGCCTCGGCCTCACGCCGATGGCGCGCGTCGCCGGCGCCGCCACGGCGGGCGTGCCGCCGCGCGTCATGGGCATCGGCCCGGCGCCGGCGACGCAGAAGCTGCTCGCGCGCGACGGCGGCTCCATCGGCGATTTCGACATCGTGGAGCTCAACGAGGCTTTCGCCAGCCAGGCGCTGGCCGTCCTGCGCCGGCTCGGGCTGCCGGACGATGCGGCCCATGTGAACCCGCACGGCGGCGCCATTGCGCTCGGCCACCCGCTCGGCATGTCCGGCGCGCGGCTCGTGGGCAGCGCCGCCTTCGATCTCGCGGCCGGCGATGGCAAGGCGGCGCTGTGCACCATGTGCATCGGCGTCGGGCAGGGCATTGCCATGCGCCTGGAAGCGGCGTGAACCAGCACGCCCCTGCGCCCGCCCCCACAGGCAGCAAGCCGACCGAAACCGGCGCCGAAAAGGTGGCGGGCGACGAAGCCCTGCCGCTCATGCGGCGCCTGTGGCGCGATCACCTCCAACAGCACAAGGCCAAGATCGCCCTCACGTTGATCGCCATCGCCGGCGTCGCCGCCAGCACCAGCACCTATCCGCTCATGATCAACTGGGCCTTCGACGCTTTCGCCGACAAGAGCACGTGGGCGATCACCACGCTGCCGTGGCTGATCTTCCTGTTTTCCGCCGCGCGCGGGGCCTCCACCTATGCGCAGGTCTACTTCACCCAGCACGTGGTCACCCGCGTCGAGGCCGACCTGCAGAAGCAGCTCTACGCCCACCTCGTGGCGGCCGACCTCGCCCAGATCGGCACCGAGAGCCCCGCCGCCTGGACGCAGCGCTTCACCACCGACCTCATGTACATTCGCCTCGCCCTGATGCGCGTCAACAACGTGCTGCTGCGCGACGGCCTCACCATCCTCGCCCTGTTCGGCGCCATGATCTACCTCGACTGGGTGCTGTCCCTGATCGCCGGCGTCATCCTGCCGCTGGCGCTGATCCCGATCAGCAGCATCGGCCGGCGGCTGCGGCGGGTCTCCCGCTCCACCCAGGAAGAGACCGGCGGCATGGCGAGCCTCACGGCCGAGACCTTCGGCGCCGCCCGCGTGGTCAAGACGTACGGCCTGGAAAACTACCTCGTGACGCGCGCCAACGCCGCCTTCGAGCGGCTGCGGGCCCTGCAGCTGCGCGCGGCCCTGGCGCGCGGACGTATGGACCCGATCCTGGAGACGCTCGGCGGCGCCGCCGTGATGGTGATCCTGTTCGTGATCGGGCTGCGCATCCTGTCGGGGCAGAGCACCATCGGCGAGTTCACCGGCTTTTTCGGGGCGCTCCTCATCGCCGCCCAGCCGATGCGCGGGCTGGGCAACCTCAACGCCACCGTCCAGGAGGGCCTCGCGGCGCTGAAACGCCTCTACGGCGTCATCGACGAGGCACCGCAGGTGACGACGCGCCCCGGCGCGGTCGAGGCGGGCTTCGGCGCCGACGCCATCGTGTTCGACAAGGTGGTGTTCGCCTATGGCGGGGCGGCCCCCTCGCTGCATTCGGTCTCGTTCGAGGCGCCGGCCGCCGCCACCACCGCCATCGTGGGCCGCAGCGGCGCCGGCAAGTCCACCGTCTTCAACCTGATCCCGCGCCTTTACGACCCCGCCTCCGGCTCGATCCGCATCGGCGGCGAGGATGTGTCCGGCCTGACGCTGGAGAGCCTGCGCCAGCGCATCGCCGTGGTGTCGCAGGACGTGATCCTGTTCGACGACACGGTGGCGGCCAACATCGCGCTCGGCCGGCCGGGCGCCTCGCCGGCCCAGATCGAGGCGGCGGCCGAAGCGGCCGGCGCGCACGGCTTCATCACGCGCCACCCGATGGGCTTCGACGCGCCGGTGGGCGTGCGCGGGGGCAACTTCTCCGGCGGCGAGCGCCAGCGCATCGCCCTCGCCCGCGCCTTCCTCAAGGACGCGCCGATCCTGCTGCTCGACGAAGCGACCAGCGCCCTCGACGCGGAGGCGGAGGCCGCCATCCGCGCCGCCCTCGCGGCGCTGTCTGTCGGCCGCACCACGCTCGTGATCGCGCACCGCCTGTCGACGGTGCGGGCGGCGGAGCGCATCGTGGTGATGGATCACGGCACCGTGGCGGAGATCGGCACCCATGCCGAGCTCACCGAGCGAGGCGGGATCTACGCCCACCTCCACCGCATCCAGCTCTCGGGCGACTGAGGACCGTTATTCGCGCCGCAGAAGGGCGAGCAGCAGGTCGGTGGCGCCATTGGGCTTGAACCCTTCGGTCAGCGCGTCGGGATCGTAGACGCGCTCCACCCATTCGGCGAAGGGGATGCCCTCGGCTTCGCCGGTCTCCTCGTAGGCGGCCAGGAAAGCGTCGAGGATGCCGGTGCGCCCGCTGGAAAAGTGGCCATAGCGCAGCGAAAGCTGTGCCTTGGCCTCGCGCGCCGAAACGCCTTCCACGATCATGAGATAGAGCGCGGTCGCGAGCCCGGCCCGGTCCGCGCCGGACTTGCAGTGCAGGAGCACCGGCCGCTCCAGGCGCGGGAACACCGCCATCGCCTCGCGCAGGCTCTCGCGCAAGGGCGCCGCGCGCGAGCGCATGATCACCCGCTCGAAGGCGAGCCCCTGCTGCGCGCACGCCTCCCGCTCCAGGTGATCGCCCCCGAACGAGCCGGCCCGCAGCGACACGACCGTGCGAATGCCCGCCTGCCGCGCCCACGCGATATCGGCCGGCGAAGGCTGCGCCGACCGCCACAACCCCTCGCTCACCTGATAGCGGTTGCGATAGGCGAGGCGCAGGAAGCCGTGGTCGGACAGCATGAGGCTAGCCCACGCCTCGCGCCGGTCGCGCGAGGAAGCGAGCGGGCGCTGCCAGCGCTCGCGGCTCGCCTGCCGGCGGCGGTTGATCCGCGGTGCCCTCTCGGTCATGGCGCGCTCCAGCGGCGGGCGAAGGCGCGCCAGGAACGCGCGGCCGGGCTAGTCGCCGGCCGCGAGCCCGTCCGGCCGGCGGGGATCGCTCGCGCCGTAGCGCGTGCCATCCGGCCCGACCATGATGGATTGCGTGGCGCCCATGGCGTTTTGAATGCGAACGTCGTGGCCCTTCTCCTTCAGGAGGCGAATGGTGTCGGGGGAAAACCCCTCTTCGATCCGGATATAGTCCGGAAGCCACTGATGATGCATGCGCGGGGCTGCCGTGGCGGTCATGATGTCACGCTCATGCACAGTCGCGTTCAGGATCACCTGCAGCGTGGTGGTGATGATCCGGCTCCCGCCCGGCGTGCCGGTGACGAGGTAGGGCTTGCCGTCGCGCAACACAATGGTCGGCGTCATCGAGGACAGCGGACGCTTGCGCGGCGCCACCGCATTCGCCTCCCCGCCCACCAGCCCGTAGGCGTTGGGCACGCCCGGCTTGGCGGAAAAATCGTCCAGCTCGTTGTTGAGGAGCACCCCGGCGCCCTCCGCCGCGAAGCCGACGCCGAAGGAAAAGTTGAGCGTATAGGTGTTGGAGACCGCGTTGCCGGCCGCGTCGATCACCGAGAAATGCGTCGTCTGGTCGCTCTCATAGGGCAACTTCGCCTGGTCGGCGCGCACCTCGGTGCTCGGCGTGGCGGCGGCCATGTCGATCTCGCTCCGTAGCGTCCCGGCGTAGGCCTTGTCGGTCAGCGCCGCCACCGGCACGTCCACGAAGTCTGGATCGCCCAGATAGACCGCCCGGTCGGCATAGGCCCGCCGGGCCGCCTCCGCCATCAGGTGGACCATGTCGGCGCTGTTGAGCCCGTATTCGGCGAACGGCGCGCCCTCCAGGATGTTGAGCATCTGCACTAGATGCACGCCGCCGGAACTGGGCGGCGGCATCGAGACGATCTCGTACCCCTCGAACGTGCCGCGGACCGGCTCGCGCACCACCGCCTCATAATCGGCGAGATCGGCGAGATCCATGCGCCCGCCGCGCGCGTTGACGGTGGCGACGATCGCCTCGGCGACCGGCCCCCGGTAGAAGCCGGCCGGCCCGTTTTCGGCGATTGCCTCCAGCGTGTTCGCCAGATGCGGCAAGGTGAGGCGCGTGCCGACGGCCGGAGGCGCCCCGTCGCGGTAGAACATGTGGCGGGCCTCGGGGTCCGCCATCAGGCGCTCGCGCACCCGCTCGTTGCCGAGCGTCTCGGCCAGCTCCGGCGTGACGGTGAACCCGTCGCGCGCCAACGCGAGGGCCGGGGCGATCAGCTCGGCGAGCGAGAATTTGCCCGACCCGTAGCGCTCGTGGGCGAGGGCAAGCCCCGCGACAGTGCCCGGCACGCCGACCGCCAGCCCGGAAAAGCGCGACTTCTCCGGCGATGCCTCGCCGTCCTCGTCAAGGAACATGTCGCGCTCGGCGGCGTCGGTCGCCCGCTCGCGATAGTCGATGGCGACCGCCTCGCCCGTCTGCGCCAGATGGATCACCATGAAGCCGCCGCCGCCGATATTGCCGGCGCGTGGCAGCGTCACCGCGAGGGTGAAGGCCGTCGCCACGGCCGCGTCGACGGCATTGCCGCCCTCGCGCATGACCGCCAGGCCGGCCAGCGTGGCTTGCGCCTCTTCGCTCACCACCATGAGGCGGTCCGCCTCGACCGGGCTGAACCGCTGCCCTTCCGCCAGGATCTGCGCGGCACCCGGACTGGCGGCCAGGCCAAAGGCGCCGACCACGAACAGTAGTATGACTATTATCCTATTATTGAAAACGGCCCTACGGCCGATAGCCCGGAATAGTTTCAGACTTTTTCTCATCGTACTGTCCGCTTTAACGCTCGCGTTTTCCGGATTTCGTGCATTTTTCATTCTGCATCGATTGGATTGGCAGAGCTTTTTCCAACCGGTCGAGGAGACGAGGCGAGCCGTTGACTTCGGCGCAGGCGGCACGTATTCCTATTTTTTGGCGATTCATTGTGCCGAGGTGGGCATCGCGCGCCAGTTGTCCCTTCGATTTGAGAGGTCGTATGGCCACGTCTCACCCTGTGCCGATGCCTGCGTTGGCGCCCAACGACGTGCCCTTCGCGCTCGTCGTGACCAATCCAGCCATCGAGGACAATCCGATCGTCTTCGTCAACAGCGCTTTCACGCAGCTGACGGGCTATACGTTCGAGCAGGCCGTCGGCCGCAACTGCCGCTTCCTGCAGGGGCCTGGGACCGATCCCGAGGATGTGGCGACGCTGCGTGACGCGGTGATGGCCGGCCGGGAGGTCTCGCTCGAGATCCTCAATTACAAGGCGGACGGCGCGCCGTTCCTCAATCACGTCCAGATTACGCCGCTGCGCGACGCCCATGGCGCGATCACCTCTTTCGTCGGCATTCAGCGGGCGGTCGGCGCGCAGGCCGAGGCGACGCCCTCGGTGGAGCTCTTGGAAACGGCGCTGAGCGAAGTCCACCACAGGGTCAAGAACCACCTGTCGATGGTGGTGGGGCTCATCCGCATGCAGTCCCGCGTCGCCAACGCCAACTCGCTGGAAAATTACGCCACCCTCGCCCGCCGCATCGAGACGTTGCAGCTCCTCTACCAGGAGATGACCGGCACGAGCGGCGCCTGGGACAAAGATCCCGAGGTGGCGCTGGGCGAGTACGTGGCGCGCATCGCCTCCACGGTCGCCTATCTCGACGGGCGCAAGGCGATCCGCCTCGACGTCGAGGTGGAGGACATCGTCGCGCCGATCGACACGGCCGCGCAGCTTGGGCTGCTGGCCTCCGAACTCGTCACCAACGCCTATCAGCACGCCTTCAAGAGCGGCCGGGCGGGACTGGTGTCGGTTCGCCTCGGCCGCTCGCCAAGCGGCACGATCCAGCTCGAAGTGCGCGATGACGGCGACGGCATGCCCGCCGATCTGCGCTGGCCGGACAAGGGCAATCTGGGCGGCAAGATCGTGCGCTCGCTGCTCACCGGGCTGGAGGCGGAACTCGCGGTCACCGGCGGGCCGGACGGCACCATGCTGGTGGTCGACGTGCCCGGCCGCCCCCGGCACCTGGCATGCAGCGCGAGCGAGCGCGGACTGGCCGCGAATTCGCCGCCGGCCGCCTGACGCGGCCGATCAGGCCCCGCCGTACACCTCGTCGGCCCGCTCCTCGAAGGCGCTGGCGAAGCGGCGGAAGGCCCGGTCGAACACCGATCCCATGACCGTCGCCAGCGTGCGGCTCTTGAACTCGTAGCGAATGTCGAAGTTCACGTCGCACGCCCGCTCGTCGACCGGCGCGAACGACCACGTGTTCTTCAACTCCTGAAACGGCCCGTCGAGATATTCGACGTCGATGGACCAGGCGGCGCGGTTGAGCACGACGCGGGAGGTGAAGGATTCGCGGATGAATTTGTAGGCGACGGTCATCTCCGCCACCAGCACCTCGCGCCCATCCGGCAGCTGGTCCCGCCGCCGCACGGTCAGCGAACGGCAAAGCGGCACGAAACGAGGATACGATTTGACGTCGGCCACCAGGTCGAACATATCGGCGGCCGAATGCTGCACCCGCCGCGTGGTCTCAAAGTGCGGCATCACGCTCCACCGTACGGGTCGGCTGCTGGGCGAGGCGCGCGGCCCGCAGGCGCACGAAATCGTCTCCGGCATGGTAGGACGAGCGCGTCAGCGGCGACGCGGAAACCATCAGGAATCCTTTGGCGTAGGCGATGGTCTCATAGGCTTTGAAGGCTTGCGGGGTCACGTACTCGATGACCGGATGATGCTTGCGGGAGGGCTGCAGGTACTGCCCGATGGTGATGAAGTCGACATCCGCGGCACGCAGATCGTCCATCAGCTGCAGCACTTCGTTGCGAGTCTCGCCGAGCCCCACCATGATGCCGGACTTGGTGAAGAGGGTCGGATCAATCATCTTCACCTGGTCGAGCAGGCGCAGCGAATGGTAGTAGCGGGCGCCCGGCCGGACGGTGAGATAGCGCGACGGAACGGTCTCCAGATTGTGGTTGAACACGTCGGGCCGTGCCGCGACCACCGCCTCCAGCGCGCCGGGCTTGCGCAGGAAGTCGGGCGTCAGCACCTCGATGGTGGTGCCCGGTGTCCTCTCCCGAATGGCGCGGATGGTCTCGGCGATGTGGTTGGCGCCGCCGTCGGCCAGATCGTCCCGATCCACCGACGTCACCACCACGTGCTCCAGGCCGAGCGTCTTCACCGCGTCGCCCACCTTGGCGGGTTCGGCCGGATCCAGCGGTTGCGGCAAACCTGTGCGCACGTTGCAGAACGCGCAGGCGCGCGTGCACGTGTCGCCCATGATCATGAACGTGGCGTGCTTCTTCGACCAGCACTCGCCGATATTGGGGCAGCCCGCTTCCTCGCAAACCGTCACCAGCCCGTTTTCGCGCACCACGTCGCGCGTCTGGCGCCAGACCGGCGAGGTCGGCGCCTTCACGCGGATCCAATCGGGCTTGCGCACGGTCTCGGTATCGGCGCGATGCGCCTTTTCCGGATGCCGCACGGTCCTATCGAGACGGTTAACGACCGTGACCATAAATCGACACGTCCTCCTTGCTCCAGCGGAACATAGGCCGGTTTGCCGAGCCTTGCGAGTATCCGAATGGGTGGGAGCCATGCCCGCGGCGACGATCGGCCTCGCATCAGCGCGAAAAGGAACGCGGCAATTCGCCCCAAGGCGCTGGGAGAGCCGTTTGTTCGCAGCAAAGCAAGGCCCCGACGCCTCCGGACGGCCGTCGGTCAACCTGGTGTGGGAAGCCGCGGCGGCGCGAAATCAGGCGGCGTACTCGTCGTACTCCACGGCCTCGTAGGCATTTTCCAGATACTCGATCGACCGGTCGGCACCCACGAGCGCGACATCGAACCGGATCGAGCAAGCGGCATAGGCGTCATTGGCCGCCAGCCAGGTGTTGGCGGCGCGCGACAGGCGCTTCATCTTGGCCGGCGTCACCGCCTCCAGCCCGTCGATACCGCGCCGACGCGCCTTGACCTCGACGAAGGCGACGACGTCCTCCCGCGCGACGATCAGATCCACTTCGCAGCGACCGATGCGGGCCCGGTGCGCCAGCACCGCATAGGCGCCCGCATGCAGGAAGGAAGCGACGGAGCGCTCGCCCGCCATGCCGAACGCGTAGGCCCGCTGGCGTTTGCGGCGCGCCGCGGCAGACGGCACCGTGCGTGTGCGCGGGGCGTAAGACGCGGCCTCGATTACGGCACAATCCATGGCACCCCCTAACTCCCGTTAAGGTTGCATATTTCACCCACCCTCGCAAGTCCTATTGCGGCTGGGCGACGGTGCTCCTGATCTCGGCCGCGTATTCCGTCACATCCTGCGGGGTCGGCTCGAACGTCAACGAGGGCGTCGTCAGCGGCTTCGCGTCCGGGATCGGCGCTCGCCCTCCGCCGACCACCGTACCGGACTGGGGATCGGGGCGCGCCGGATCCGTCCCGCCGATGGCGATTTTGACGGATTCTTTCAAAACCACCGGCTGCAGGTAGGAAAGCGGCCGGAGAACCGGCTCGGGCGGCAAGGGTCGCCGCAGATCGGCGATTTCGAACGGGTTCGCCGGCGGCAGCTTGGGCGAGGGAACCCAATCCTCCGGCGCCAGATCGGACCGCGGCCGGGGCGCCGACGGGTCGCGCGCGGGATGGGCGGCCGGGAACACGATCAGCGACGCGCTCTGCCACGCATCCGGGCGCAGATCGGCATCCGCGAGGGCGCGGGCCGGGCCGTTCTCGGGCGGCACCGGGGCGGCTGGCGGGTCCGCCGGCGGCGCGGGAACCGTCCTGGCGGCGGACAGGATCGCGGCCTTGCCTTCATCGCGAGCCTTGCGCAAGGCACGTGCGGCAAGGAGTTCCTCCCGCTGGGCCGCCATTTCCTCGCGCGTCGTCACCACGCCGTTGGCATAGCGGGTCGCGGGACGGCGCGCACCGCACACCTGCGAGCGGATGTCGACCACCGGCTCGCTGGCTGCCGGCAGATCCTCCACCGTGCCGAGTTCCTCCGGCTCGCCGCCGACCGCGGCGTATTCGAGCGTCCCGTCCAGGTCGCCGAAATCGTCCAGCGCAATGCGACCCGGCTTTTCGACCGCCTCGAACCCCTTGGCCAACAGCTCCGCGGTGCGCTCGTCGCGCTCCTGCGATGTCAGCCCGCCGAGCACCACCGCCCCCAGCCGCACGTCCCCGCGCGTGGCGCTCGCCGCCAGGTTGAAACCCGAGGCGCAGATGAACCCCGTCTTCATGCCGTCCGCGCCGCGGAAACGGCGGATCAGCTTGTTGTGGTTGCGCAGCGTCTTGCCGGCGAGCTCCACGCCGCCCATCGCGAAATATTCGCTGTAGTGGGCGAACTCCTCGCCCAGCGCGCGCATCAGGACCGCCATGTCGCGCGCCGTGGTGAGCTGCTTGGCGTTGGGCAGCCCGTGCGGGTTGTCGAACGAGGAGGACGTCATCCCGAGGTCGGCCGCCGCCTTGTTCATCCGCTCCACGAACTGGCCCTGCGTGCCGCCGACCGCCTCCGCCAGCGCGACCGACACGTCGTTGGCCGATTTCGTCAAGATGATGCGCAGCGCCGTCTCCACCGTGATCTTGGTGCCGAGCGCGAAGCCCATCCGGCTCGGCGGCTGCTGATGCGCCTGCGGCGAAATCGTCACCGGCGAGGTCATCTTGAGCGCGCCGCTGTCCACCGCCTTGAAGGTGACGTAGGCGGTCATCAGCTTGGTGAGGGAGGCCGGGTACCACGGCGTCGAAGCGCGGTGCTGCGCCAGCACCTTGCCGGTGTTCATGTCGAACAGCAGATAGGCGCCGATTTCGGCCCGCGCAGGCACGATCGCGGCACACGCCAGCAGCACCGAGACCACGGCGACGCGCAGCCGCACCCATCGCGCGGGAAAGGCCATGTTGGCAGCTTTCGGCACACACCCTCCTTCCGCCTGGGCGGGCGCAGCGGCCCCGATCCATCAAATGGCGCGTCGGGACGCTTGTCCTCGCACGGCGATCTGCGCATTTTTTATCATGAGGCGCGGCGCATGACGCAACCCAAGCGCCAAGATGCCCGAAAAGGACGATGTCGGTGACCACGGTGAAAGACAAGATCGCAACGCGGCTGACGGAACGGTTCGCGCCGGTGGACCTCGAGATCATCGACGAATCCCACCTGCACGCCGGTCACGCCGGGGCGCGACCGGAGGGGGAAACCCATTTCCGCGTGCGCATCGTGGCGAGCGCCTTCGACGGCCTGTCGCGGCTGGAGCGGCACCGCCTGGTCAACGAGACGCTGGCGGAAGAACTCAGCGGCCCCGTCCATGCCCTGGCGGTGCGGGCCGACGCACCGGCCTGATCCGCCTCAGCCGGCTGGGGACGCCTCCAGTTCGGCGATGCCGCCGTGGGCCGCGCTCCAGACGAGCGGTGCCTCCAGGAAGGCGTCCACCTCGTCCAGCCCGGCCGCGTCCAGCATCGCCCCGCCACGCGCCACCTTGATGACGTCGGCCCAGTGGGCGAGCGCATGGATGGCGAGCCCGCCTTCGGCCAGCCGGGCGCTGCTGGCGGGAAAAACGTCGTGGTGAAAGACCACGAAACAGTGCGACACCGAGGCGCCCGCGGTGCGTAGCGCCTCGGCGAATTTCAGCTTGCTGCCGCCGTCCGTGGCGAGGTCCTCCACCAGGAGGACCCGCTGGCCCTCCTTCAGGTCGCCCTCGATCTGCGCCAGCCGGCCGAACCCCTTGGGCTTCTTGCGCACGTACTGCATCGGCAGCGCGAGGCGGTCGGCGATCCAGGCGGCGAAGGGAATGCCCGCGGTCTCGCCGCCGGCCACCGCGTCGAACGCCTCCAGGCCCGCCTCGCGCGCCATCGTCGCGAGGGCGAGGTCGATCAGCACCGTGCGCACGCGCGGGAAGGCGATCAGCTTGCGGCAATCGACGTAGACGGGGCTCTTCAGCCCGCTCGTATAGGTGAACGGCTCGCGCGGCGACAAATGCACCGCGCCGACTTCGAGCAGCGCTTTCGCGGTGATCTCGGCAATCTCGTCGCGGCTCGCGACAGGAAAGAGTGTCATCGTGCGTTCCCCATCAACCCTTGCTCATCCCTTGGCCGCCGCCCGCAGCGCGCCGCCGGCGACGATCTCGCGCGCGGTCAGCCCCGCCGCCTCCAGATGCGCCTCCAGCGCGTCGATCAGCCGGGCCATCGCCGACGGCCGCGCCAGCGTGGCCGTGCCGACCGCGACGGCCGAGGCGCCGGCGGCGAAATAATCGAGCGCATCCTTAAGTTGCGACACTCCGCCGCAACCGATCAGCGGCAGTTCGGTCGCCCGGCACACCTCGTCGACGAGGCGCAGCACGATCGGCTTCAGGGGCGCGCCAGACAATCCGCCGGTGCGGTTGGCGAGGCGCGGCCTGCCGCTCGGGTCGAGCGCCAGCGCCGGCATGGTGTTGGTGAGGATGAGCGCATCGGCGCCGGCCCCCTCGGCGGCGCGCGCCACCTCGGACGGCGCGCCGGCGACCGGCGTCAGTTTGCACCAGAGCGGCAGCGCCGTCGCGGCGCGGCAGGCGGCGACGACCCGGGCCGTAGCCGCCGGGTTCGCCGCGAAGAGGTCGCCCGCCGCCTCCAGGTTGGGGCACGAGAGGTTCAGCTCCAGCCCGTCGATGGGCGCGGCCGCCAGCTCGGCCGTCGCCGCCGCGAAGCTGTCGACCGTTTCGGCCGAGAGCGACACGATCAGCGGCGGGCCGAGCCCGGCATAGCGCGGCAACACGTCGGCGATGAAGGCCGTTACCCCCACCGAGGGAATGCCGATGGCGTTGATGAGACCGCCGGCCGCCTCCACCAGGCGCGGCGCGGGGTGGCCCTCGCGCGCGCCCGGCGTCACCGTCTTGGGCACGATGGCGCCCAGGCGCGACAGGTCGAACACGCGGGAATGGGCGAGGCCGAAGGTGCCGGAGGCCGGCAGAACCGGACTCGGCAGCGTAAGCGCGCCGATCTCGACGGCGAGGCGGGCGCTCATGGGTGCCCCCGGCCGGCGTCGAAGCGGGGCACGGCGAGTGGAAAGATCGGCCCCTCGCACACCAGGATGCGGCCGGCCTGCGCGTCATGGATGCAGACCTGGCAGACACCCAGCCCGCACGCCATCGGCGCCTGCAGCGACGCCTCGCCGGCGAGGTCGTGCTCCCGCGCCAGGCGCTGCGCGGCGGCCATCACGAAGTCGGCCGCGCCGGCGGCGATGTAGCGCCGCGCCTCCTGTGCCAGCGTCGCCGCGAGGTCGCCCGGCGCGGCGGCAATCGGGGCGAGGCCGGCCGCCGCGATGTCCGCAAGCAGGATCGCGTCGGACGGGTGCGGGGCGGCAGGGTCGGTGACGTAGACGAAGGCATCGGTGTGACCGGCCATGCGCCGCTCCAGCGCCAGCGCCAGCATGGTGCCCACGTGCGGCGCGTCCGTCACGATCAGGATGGGTTCGGCCGGCGCGTCGAACGCGTTGCCGAGCGGGCCGATCAGCGCGAGCCTCTCGCCGGCCACCGCCTCGGCCAGGAAGCGGGTGCCCTCGCCGGCGATGTTGAACACCACCGCCAGGCCGCCGCCGGGCACCGGAACCAGGCTGAGCGGACGCGGCAGCAACGGCGCGCCCGGCCGCAAACTCTTGAGGAGCGCGAATTGGCCCGCCCGCGCGCCGGCGAAGGCGTTCGGCCAGGCGAGCACCAGGCGGCACACGCTGCCGCGGCGTTCGCAACGCAGCACCTCGACATCGAGGTCGGCGACGGGGGCGCCCGCCTCGGCCATCGCGCTCATCGGCCGCGCGCCCCGAGAAAGGCCGTAAAGAATGCGCTCGCGCAGGGCGCCAGCGCCGGCGACAGGTAACCGCCCTCCTGCGTCACGACGATGTTGCCGCGATAAGCGCCGACGAGCGCGCCTGCACGGGCGAGACCTTCCTCGCTCACGGCAAGGCCGGACAGCGGGTCGGCCCCATGCACATCGAACCCGAGCGCGAGCACCAGGACGTCGGCGCCGAAGCGCTCCACCTCGGCAAGGCCCGCGCTCACCGCGTCGAGCCAGGTTGGATCGGGCGTGCGCAGGGGCAGCGGCAGGTTGATGTTGGCGCCCTCGCCCTCGGCCTCGCCCGTTTCGCCGCGCGTGCCGGTAAAGAAGGGGTAGTAGGACGCCGGGTCGGCGTGGATCGAGACCGTCAGCACGTCCGCCCGGCGGTAGAAGATCGACTGGGTGCCGTTGCCGTGGTGGCAGTCGATGTCGAGGATCGCGGGGCGGGCGCCGGCCGCGACCAGGGCGGCGGCAGCCAGCGCCGCGTTGTTGAGGAAGCAGTGCCCCGCGGCGATCTCGGCGGCGGCGTGGTGGCCGGGCGGGCGCGTGAGGGCGTAGGCCGTGTGGGTGCCGTTCGCGGCGGCGGCGGCGGCCGCCAGCGCGCAGTCGGCGGCACGGCGTACCGCGCGGGCCGTCGCCGGGCCGATCGGACAGGCGCAGTCGCCCATGTGCCAGCCGGCGCGCCCCACGATGCCCTCGGGGTAGACGGACCCGCAGAGCCGCGGCTGCACGTTGGCGACCACCTCCTCGCCCGCATCGCCAAGCGAACGCCAGAGCCGATGGGCGTGGTCCAGGAAATCGAGGTAGCGCGGGGTGTGGACGGCGGTCAGCGCCTCAGGCGATGCGACGGGGGGCGCCTCCGGCACCAGCCCCAGCGCCTCGATGGCCCCGAGCAGCCGGCTCGCGCGCGCGGGGCGCTCTTCGTTGGCGGCGACCCGGCCGCGCAACAAAAAGAACGCCGGCACGTGGTCGTCCGTCTCAGGAGCAAAGAAGACGCGCATCGCTGTCGCAAAACCCTCCGGGCGCTCGCGTCCAGGTTCCGGCACGGCGCGCCGTACTTCTAGCGCCATTGCGCCGCCGGGCAACGTTTTCCCCCTGCCGATTGCCGCCCTCGTCCCCACATCTTCGGGCGAGGCTCGATGCGACACGGCGCTCTCCTGACAGGCCGGCCGCCATCGACTAGATATGCGGCGTTCGTCGTCACGGCCCGTCGCCGCCCGGCCGCCGCCGGAAGGAGGTACCTCGGATGGCATCGATCCTCATGCGGACGCTCGGCGTTTTCGCGCTCGTCGCCGCGGTGGGCGTCGTGTTTTGGGCGCCGTGGCGCGAGCGGCCGGTCGAACCCGTCGCCGAGGAGGCCAGCGGCCCCGGCGCGCCGGTCGACGACGGCGCGGGCTATGCGCCGCACGAGCTGATCCGCTACGACATCCCCGCCCCCAAGACCACGCCGCCCCTGCCGGAAGGCGTCACCGCCCTCAACTGGCCGGACCTGTGGCAGGACGGCGCCTTCGCGCTCGAGGTCGACGAAACGGCGCGCATCGGCCGTCCCACCTCCGCCGAATTTCCCGATGGCACCACCGAGGACGATATCCGCCTCTTCTTCCTCGATATCGGCGATATGCGGGACATGCAGCCGCGCATCGGCACCGTTCGCGCCGAACTCGACGGCAAGCGGGTCCGCCTCGCCGGCTACACCACGCCGGTCGGCTTTTCCGAGACCGAAACGCGGTTCCTGCTGGTGCCCGAACTCGGCGCCTGCATCCATGTGCCGCCGCCGCCGCCCAACCAGATCGTCTACGTGGAGAAGGCGGCGGGCGAGCCGGAGATGTTCGAGCCCGTGTGGGTCACGGGGACGCTGAAGGCCGCGCCGGTGGCCACCGTGCTGGCCGACGTCGGCTACCAGCTCGTCGACGTGGTGGCCGAACCCTACCGCTGACGCGCCCGGCGCCCCCGGCGCAATTCGGCCCAGGCCCAATCCCCCACCGCCGGCGCCTTGCTGCCGCCACTGTGATCGCCGCCGCCTGACCTGTCGTTGGAACCGCAGGCAATTCAGGCTAGAAGAGGGGCGTATAGTGGAGATCGATTTCATGGCCATTCGTTCGCTCATCACACTCGCGTTTACCGGTGCGATGCTCCTGGCGGGGGGACCGGCGATGGCCGAGCGGGTGCTCGACCGGCTGAGTGCGACGGATCTGCCGGGCTTCGACTATCAGACGCTGCGCAACATCCCGCTGGCCGAGTGCGAGCGCGCCTGCCTCGCCGACACGGGCTGCGCCGCCTTCACCTACAACGAGAAGGCTAACTGGTGCTTCCTGAAGTCCGGCTTCGGCGACCGCACACCTTATAACGGCGCGACGTCCGCCATCGTACGCGAGCGGGACAGCTCCCCCACCCTGCCGATGCCCGAGACCGCCTTCCTGCCCGCCAGCTACCAGCGCGAGGCGAAGGAGCTGGAGGCCGAGATCGCCCAGGCCCTCACGAGCGGCAGCACCTCCGGCATCGTCGATTTCGCCTCCGCGCAGCGCCTGGAAGACGGCACTACCGGGGCCTGGCTCGGCTTCGCCCGCCGCCAGCTCAACACCGACTTCCAGCGCTACCGCGAACGGCGCGATGCGGAGCGCGCCGCGGCCGGCGCGGCCTATCTCGGCCTGCGCGATGCGCGCACGCCCGACGAGCAGGGCGCCGCGCTCGCCGTCCTGTCGGCGGTGCTGGAGCGGGAGAGCCTGTTCCGCCCCGCCATCACCGCGGCCGATTCGAGCCTCGCCCTCGCCTATAATGGCGAGGAGGCGGCGCGACTGGAGCGTCTGCGCGCCCAGCATGGCTTCCGCGTGCTCGACTATACGGTCAACGCGGAGGTGACGAGCCCGCGCATGTGCGTTCAATTCTCCGAGACGCTGCGCGGCGACGCGGCGAGCTTGCAGCGTTTCGTGACCTTGGACGGCGCCTCGGACCCCACCATCTCGGCCGAGGACAGCCAGCTTTGCGTGGAGGGCCTCTCCCACGGCACGCGCTACGATATCGGCCTGCGCGAGGGCCTGCCCTCCACCACCGGCGAAACGCTGCGCGGCCCGGCCGAATTCCGTGTCTTCGTGCGCGACCGCGCGCCCGTCGCCCGCTTCGAGACCAACGACTACGTGCTGCCCGCCTCCGCCGCCGGCGTGCCCGTCACCACCATCAACACCGACACGGTGGAGCTCGCCCTCTACCAGGTGAACGACCGCAACCTCGCCGAGGTGGTTCGCCGGGGCGACTTCAAGCGCCAGCTCTACAGCTACGAGGTGGACGATATCGCCAACGAGCGCGGCGCCGAGGTGTGGAACGGCACCATGCCGGTCGCCGCCGTGCTCAACCAGGAGGTCCGCACGCTGGTGCCGGTGTCCGAGATGATCGGCACGCCCGAGCCCGGCGTCTATGTGCTGACCGCCAAGCCCGTGGAACTCGCCGACACGTCCCAGTCGCTCGCGACCCAGTGGTTCGTCGTCTCCGACCTCGCGCTGTCGACCTTCTCCAACGGCGGGACGGTGGACGTCTACACCCGCTCGCTGACGAGCGGCGCGCCGTCGGCCGGCGTCGAGGTCGCCCTGCTCGCGGAGAACGAGGCGGTGCTCGCCTCCGCCACCACCGATGAGACGGGCCATGCCCGCCTCGTCAGCCAGGCGCCGCTGCGTGGCGGCCAGATGCCCGCGCTCGTCACCGCCGCCGCAGGGACGGACTACGCCTTCCTGAGCCTTGCCAGCGCCGCCTTCGAGCTGTCCGACCGCGGCGTCGATGGCCGCACCGCGCCCGGCCCGGTGGACGCCTTCCTCGCCACCGAACGCGGCGTCTACCGCGCCGGCGAGACGGTCAACGCGACCGTTCTGGTGCGCGACGACAACGCCAACGCCATCGACATGCCGGTGACCATCAAGGTGAACCGGCCCGACGGCGTCCTGTCGCGCCGCCTGGTGGCGCGCGCCGATCAGGCCGGGGGCGTCGCCATCGAGGTGCCGCTCACCACCAACGCTATGACCGGCACCTGGCAGCTTGCCGCCTACGCCGACCCGGAAGGACCGGCCGTCGGCACCACCAGCTTCCTGGTGGAGGACTTCGTGCCCCAGCGCATCGAGGTGGACCTTGCCGCCGATACCGAGATCGCAAGGGCCGGCGAGCCGGTCTCCCTCACGCTCGCAGCCGATTTCCTCTACGGCGCCCCCGCAGCCGACCTGATGCTGGAAGGCGCCGTCACGCTGAGCCAGACGACGACGCTGGAAGGCTTTTCCGGCTACAATTTCGGCCTCGCCTCCGACCGGATGACGCCGCAGCGCACGCCGCTCGAGGGTCTGCCCCGCACCGACGCCAACGGCAAGGCGGTTCTGGAGGTGCCCATCGCCGAGGCGCCCGACGCCACCGGTCCGCTGTCGGCACGCATCTCGGTGTCGGTGCGCGAGCCCGGCGGGCGACAGGTCGCCGACCGGTTGACCTTGCCGGTCGCCACCGGCGCGCTGCTGATCGGCATCAAGCCGGGCTTCGACGGCATGCAGGTGGGCGAAGGCGCGCTCGCCACCTTCGAGGTGATCGCGCTCGACGGCGAGCGGCGGCGCCAGGCGATGCAGGCCGAATGGATCCTCACCCGCATCGACCACGACTTCCAGTGGTACCGCCGCGACGGCCGCTGGTTCTACGACGCGGTCGACCGGCTGGAAAAAGTCGGCGAAGGCACGCTGGCGCTCGGCACGGACAAGCCCGCCACCATCGAAAGCCCCGTGCGCTGGGGCACCTACCGCCTGGAGGTGAACAGCGAGGACGGACGCGTCGCGAGCTCGATCAACTTCAACGCCGGCTGGGTCAGCACGGCCGGCAACGCCGAGACGCCGGACGTCCTGGAGATCAACCTCGACAAGGAGCGTTACGTCGCCGGCGATACGGCCACCGTCCGCATCGCGCCGCGCACGGCGGGCAAGGCACACGTCGCCGTGCTGTCGGAATCCGTCGTCTACTCCACCTTCCTCGACGTGCCGCAGGACGGCGCCGAGGTCGCGATCCCGGTCGAAGCCGCCTGGGCGCCCGGCGCCTACGTGGCGGTGACGCTGATCGCCT
>JAUIJH010000072.1 GCA_030431335.1 Alphaproteobacteria bacterium | reverse complement strand
GATGCGCCACGATGCGCTCCATCTTCGCCTGGCGCGGTGAAGATGGAGCGCATCGTGGCGCATCTGGGCAAGGTGCTGCCCGAGGATGCGATCCTCACCAACGGCGCGGGCAATTATTCGGCCTGGCTGCATCGCTACTACCGCTATCGGCGCTGGCGGACGCAGCTTGCGCCGACGTCGGGCTCGATGGGGTACGGCCTGCCGGCGGCGGTGGCGGCGAAGCTGACCCACCCCGACCGCACGGTGATCTGCCTCGCCGGCGACGGCTGCTTCCAGATGACGATGCAGGAGTTCGGCACGGCCTGCCAGTATGGTGCGAACATCGTGGTGATCATCTCCAACAACGGCATGTACGGCACGATCCGGATGCACCAGGAGAAGAACTACCCCGGCCGCGTGTCCGGCACGCAGATGGTGAACCCCGACTTCGCCGCCCTCGCCCAGAGCTACGGCGGCCACGGCGAGACGGTGACCGCCACGGACGAATTCCCGGCGGCGCTGGAGCGGGCGATGAGCGCGGGGCGTCCGGCGCTGATCGAGCTGCGCGTCGACCCGGCGGCGCTGTCGCCGCGCCTGACGCTCAAGGTCTAGGGCCGGGGCGGGTCAGGGCCGGATGGGATCGTCCGGCGCGCCGTGACCCGCGCGCGACAAGGATCGCGGAGGCGCGCGGCAGCGGCTCCGCGCCCGATGGGGCCGGAGGTTTCGGGGATCGGCGGGACGTGAAGGAGCGGCCCGGCGAATGATTTTGTGTGGGGCGGCCCCCACGCGTCCCGCCTCGACGTCTCGCGGATCGCATTCGGCGGCCTCCCCTCTCGGGCCGGCCGCTAGAGTTCCCGCCGGAACTTCGCCCGAAGGCTTCGTCATGGCCGCTGGCCTCCGAAAAGGGGCGGCTCAAGGCGCGTCCAGCGGGGACGCCGATCCGGTCATGCCCCTCCCCGCGCCTCCGTTATGGCGCGGATCGGGGCCGCCGAGCCCTCGATCTCGCGGCGGGCGGTCCGGCACGCGCCTCCCCCTCGATCGAGCGACCGGGGGAATGTGGCATGGGTTTTTGGGGGTGGGGATAAGGTTGCGGGGGGCGCCGCGGGCAGCGTCAGGACGCTTCGCCGGCTTTCGCTCGACGCACGGCGGCCCGGGGCTGGGCGGTGCCGCGGATTTTGCGCGGTTTCGCGGCCTCCGGTGCGGCAGCGGCTTTCCCTTTGGCCGGGATCCCGCCGGCTTTGCCGGGACGGGCCGCGCGGGGCTCCACCGTCCGATCCGTGCCCTGGACGACCTGCCGGAGCGCATCGTTGATGCGCGTCTGCCAGCCTTGGCCGGTTTCGCGGAAATGATCGACGATATCCGGGTCGAGCCGCAGGGTCAGCGACACCTTGGCGTTCGACTTGCGCGGGCGGCCGCGCGGCGGATCGATGCCGAGCTTGGCGAAGACTTCGGCGCCGGGGCGGAGGGAAGAGATCATTGCGTCGGTGAGCGGCGGGCTGTCCGGCTCGGGATCAGCGGGAAGGGCGCGCTTTTTAAGAGTTTCGCTCATAACGTGTCCTTTCCCGCTCGTTGGCTCGCCGCAGCGAGATGATCCTGATGCGCGGACCGCGCACCGTCCACGCAACCACGTGCAGCCGGTCGCCGAGATAGCCGAGCGAGAGGTAGCGCGGCTCGCCATAGTCGCGGCGGGTGTCCCGCGTCGTGCCAGCCGCCGCGAAATCGAACTCGGCGACACGGGCGAACGCGATGCCGTGCTTGCACTCGTTGTCGGCCGCCTTGCGCGCGTCTCATTCGAAGCGACCGTCGCGAACGTTCATTTATTGTAGTTACGATAAAGGCGCGACACAAGGCGCGTGCCGGGCTCGCAAACGCGATGGGCCCGCCGGAGCGTGCTCGGCGGGCCCATCAGTCTGTCGTCGGCCGTCGCGCGGATTACTCCGCGGCGGGGAGTTCCTCGTCGGGCGAATCGGCGTCGGCGTCGGGCTCGGGGGCGCCGGTGATGCGCTCGACGATGATGCCGGCGTTCTGGCGGATCGCCTGCTCGATGACGTCGGCGATGGCCGGGTTCTCGCGCAGGAACTGCTTGGAATTCTCGCGGCCCTGGCCGAGGCGCTGGCCCTCGTAGGAGAACCACGCACCGGCCTTCTCCACGATGCCCGCCTTGACGCCGAGATCGAGCAGCTCGCCCATCTTGGACACGCCCTCGCCGTACATGATGTCGAACTCGACCTCGCGGAACGGCGGCGCCAGCTTGTTCTTCACCACCTTGACGCGGGTCTGGTTGCCGACGACCTCGTCACGGTCCTTGATGGAGCCGATGCGGCGGATGTCGAGACGCACCGAGCAGTAGAACTTGAGCGCGTTGCCGCCCGTCGTGGTCTCGGGCGAGCCGAACATCACGCCGATCTTCATGCGGATCTGGTTGATGAAGATGACCATGGTGTGCGAGCGCGAGATCGACCCCGTCAGCTTGCGCAGCGCCTGGCTCATGAGGCGCGCCTGCAGGCCGGGGAGCTGGTCGCCCATCTCGCCTTCCAGCTCGGCGCGCGGGGTGAGCGCGGCCACCGAATCGACCACCAGCACGTCGACCGCGCCGGAGCGCACCAGGGTGTCGGTGATCTCGAGCGCCTGCTCGCCGGCATCGGGCTGGGAGATCAGGAGATCGTCCACCTGCACGCCCAGCTTGCGGGCGTAGATCGGGTCGAGCGCGTGCTCGGCGTCGACGAACGCGCAGATGCCGCCGCGCTTCTGCGCCTCGGCGATGGTGTGCAGCGCCAGCGTCGTCTTGCCCGACGATTCGGGGCCGTAGATCTCCACGATGCGCCCGCGCGGCAAGCCGCCGATGCCGAGCGCGATGTCGAGCCCGAGCGAGCCGGTCGGCACCGTCTCGATCTCGACCTGCTGGCCGGCGCCCAGCTTCATGATCGCGCCCTTGCCGAACTGCCGCTCGATATTGGCGATGGCGGCGGTGAGGGCCTTTGCCTTTTCGTTCGAGCTTCCCTCAACCAGACGTAGGTCCGATTGCGACATGCCGTTTCCCTTACGCTTCATTGCGTTGCCCATTTCTGTATGACCCTCACCATATCGCAATATCTAAACGTTCGCAATCTGTTCGATCACTTAAGATTTAGTTAACATCCGGAACATTAACAGACCGGAGTCAACCGGACGTCAGCTCCTTCTTCACCGCTTCGGCGAGCGCCTTGAGGGTGAAGGGCTTTGGCAGGAACTGCGCGCCGCCGAGATCGTCGACCGATGCGCCGTCCGCATAGCCCGACATGAAGATGACCTTGAGGTCGGGGCGTTCGGCGCGGATTTGTTTTACCAGAGTGGGACCGTCCAGCTCGGGCATGATCACGTCGGTCAACAACAAATCGATCGAATCGCCCTCGGCGGCGAAGATATCGGCCGCCTCGAGCCCGGAACCGGCCGAAAGCACGCGGTATCCCTTGGCCGTGAGGGCGCGGGCGGCGAAGGTGCGGATGGCCTCCTCGTCCTCCACCAGGAGCAGGGTGGCGTTGCCGGTGAGGTCGGTGGGCGGGGCGGCGGCGGCCTCGCGCGGGGCCTCGGCCGGGCGCGCCTCGACGGTGGCGCGCGGCAGATAGACGCGGAACGTGGTGCCCGCCCCCTCCTGCGAGGCGACGGCGAGGGTGCCGCCGGTCTGCTTGACGATGCCGTAGACGGTGGACAGGCCCAGCCCCGTCCCCTCCCCCATCGCCTTGGTGGTGAAGAACGGCTCGAAGATCTTGTCCAGCACATGCTGGGGCATGCCAGTGCCCACATCCTCGATCTCGATCAGCACGGCATCGCCTTCGGGGGTGCCGTCGTCGCCGGGCTCGGCGGTGCCCTCGGGCACGTTGCGGGTGCGGATGGTGAGGGTGCCGCCACCGGGCATCGCGTCGCGCGCGTTGACGGCGAGGTTGATCACCACCTGCTCGATCTGGCTGAGATCGGCGAGGACCGGCCACAGGTCGCGCCCATAGCCGATCTCGAGGCGGACGGGCTCGCCCAGCAGCCGGTCGAGCATCATCGAGAGGTCGGCGACCACGTCGTTGAGGTTGAGGACGGTGGGCCGCAGCGTCTGCCGGCGCGAGAAGGCGAGGAGCTGCTTCACCAAGCCGGCGGCGCGCTGGGCGCTCTGCTTGATGTTCATGATGTCGCGGAAGGCGGGGTCGGACGGCCGGTGGTTCTGCAGGAGCAGGTCCGAGAAGCCGATGATGGCGGTGAGCACGTTGTTGAAGTCGTGCGCGATGCCGCCGGCGAGCTGGCCGATCGCCTGCATCTTCTGCGACTGGGCCATGTGCGCCTCGAGCTCGGACTGCTCGGTGACGTCGGCCACGGCGACGATCAGGCTGTCGCCGGCGAAGGGTTTGGCGGTGATGCGGACGCGGCGGTCGGGCGCGCTGGCGAGCGGGGCGTCGGCGCGGGCGCTGCCCTTGGCGCGGGCCTGGCCGACGAGGCGGGCGAGCGCGCCCTCCTCCAGCGTGAGGCCGGCCTCCAGCGTGGCCGCCTCGCCCAGCGCGGTGCGGAAGGCCTCGTTGGCGGCGGTGATGGTCCCTTGCGGCGTGACGACGGCGACGGGCGCGGGCACCGCCTCGACGATGGCGCCGGCGAGGGTGGGCGGCGCGGCCTCGGCGGGCGCCTCCATCGCCTCGACGATGTGGACGAGCCGGCCGCGCTCGGCCCGGATAGTGAGGCTGGTGCCGCCGGGCAGCACGCCATCGGCCCGCCCGGCGGCGATGGCCTGGCGGCGCAGCGCGAGGAGGGCGGCGGCGTGCTCGGGCGTGCGGGCGAGCGCCTCGGGCGCGGGCGCGAGGTCGCGCGCGGCCATGGCGGCGCGGAAAGCGGCGGTGGTGTGCTCCAAGGTGCCGTCATAGTCGGTGACGGCGATGGCCTGCAGCGGCTCGGCGTCGCCGGCGGCGCGGCGGGGCGCGGCCAGGTAGGCGCAAAGGCCCAGCGCCGCGAGGGCTGCGAGCGCGGCCCCGGCGGCGATTCCGGCGGGCCAGGCGAGCGCCACGGCGAGACAGGCGAGGGACAGGGCGGCCAAGGCGGCGCCCCCCGCGAGGGCGGGCGCAAGGCTGCGCGGAGCTGGGGAGGCGGGCAGGTCGAGCAGGGCCATCGGTGACGATCCGTTGGGCGCCGGAGATTTACCGGCGCCGCATCATGTCACAGTGGCGCTGAGTCGTCGCCCGTGCGGTCGGTGGTCCCTGTGGACCGCCCGTGCGGTCGGTCGTCTCTGTGGACCGCTCGCGCGGTCGGTGGTCCCTGTGGACCGCTCGCGCGGTCAGTCGTCTCTGTGGACGCGCTCGCGGCGCTCGTGGCGCTCCTGCGCTTCGATGGACAACGTGGCGATGGGCCGCGCATCGAGACGACGAACGCCGATCGGCTCGCCGGTTTCTTCGCAATAGCCGTAGCTGCCGTCTTCGATCCGGGCCAGCGCGGAGTCGATCTTGGCGATCAGCTTGCGCTGCCGGTCACGCGCCCGAAGTTCGATGGCATGATCGGCCTCGGATGTCGCTCTGTCTGCCAAATCAGGATGATTGCGTTCGCTGACAGCCAATTGTTCAAGCGTAAACTTGGCCTCACGCAAAATATCCGAGCGCCAGTCAAGAAGCTTTTTACGGAAGTATTCTTGCTGACTTGGATTCATGAAAGGCTCATCCTCAGTCGGACGATAGCCTTCGGCGACCACTTCGTCGATCACTTCACTCACCGTTCCGTACCCCAACCTTCTTTTGAAGGGCTATACACCGTCTTTGGCCAATTGCAACACCCGGAACTAGTGTTGCGATAAGTGCTTAGCCGGTTTCTGGCAGCAGTGTGTTTGCTGCACCGCACCATATGCAGTAACCGTGCCGACATAATCGGAAGACGTGGGCGAGGGGCCGGGTACCCGGTCACCGCGAGGCATACGAATGTTACCGCCGAAACGGCGACACGCCTTGACATCGAGCCTTGTGGGCTAGGTCATAGGGCCGTGGACACGGCACCGCCCCACCCGGCTGGACGGGGGGCGATGCCGCGCTTTTGACGGCCCCAAGCCACGAGGTTGGCACGCATGCGTTTTGAAGGCTCCGACACCTACGTCGCGCCGGACGACCTCAAGATCGCCGTCAACGCCGCCATTGCGCTGCAGCGCCCGCTGCTGGTGAAGGGCGAGCCGGGCACGGGCAAATCGGTGCTCGCGGCCGAGGTGGCCAAGGCGCTCGGCGCCCCGCTGATCGAGTGGCACATCAAGTCGACCACCAAGGCGCGCGAGGGCCTTTATGAATATGACGCGGTGGCGCGGCTGCGCGACAGCCAGCTCGGCGACCCGCGCGTCAGCGACATCGCCAACTATATCCGCCGCGGCCGGCTGTGGGAGGCGTTCGCCGCACCGGCCCGCCCGGTGCTGCTGATCGACGAGATCGACAAGGCCGACATCGAATTCCCCAACGACCTGCTCTTGGAGCTGGACCGGATGGAGTTCACCGTCACCGAGACGGGCGAGCGCGTCGCGGCGGCGGTGCGGCCGGTGGTGATCATCACCTCCAACAACGAGAAGGAGCTGCCGGACGCGTTCCTGCGCCGCTGCTTCTTCCATTATATCAAGTTCCCGGACGAGGAGACGCTGGCGGCCATCGTCGCGGTGCACTTCCCCAGCCTCAAGCCACGCCTGCTGCGCACGGCCCTCACCAGCTTCTTCGAGCTGCGCGAGGTGCCGGGGCTGAAGAAGCGGCCCTCGACGTCGGAGCTGCTCGACTGGATCAAGCTCCTGGTGGTGGAGGACATCCCGCCCGAGGCGCTGCGCGAAAGCGGCGCCAAGGCGCTGCCGCCTCTATATGGCGCGCTGTTGAAAAACGAGCAGGACGTGCACCTGTTCGAGCGCCTGGCATTTCTCGATCGGGCGAGGCGGTAGATGCGGCACCTCATCATCATGCGGCACGGCAAGGCCGAGCGGGGCGACGACAAGCTCGATTTCGACCGGGCGCTGGACCCGCGGGGATGGGACGAGGCGGGCTCGGTGGGCGAGCAGCTCGCCGCATCGGGGCTGGTGCCCGACATGGTGCTGTGCTCGGCCGCGCGGCGCACCCGCGAGACGCTGGCTGCGGTGCTGCGCTCCATCGGCCGCGACTGCGTGGTGCACCTGCGCACCAGCCTCTACGACGCCGAGACCGCCGATCTGCGCGAGGCGATGCGGACCGCCGCCGGCCAGTGCGTGCTGCTGATCGGGCACAACCCCTCGGTCCACGCGCTCGCGCTCGCCTTCGCCGGCCCGGCGGCGATCGACGTGGGGCAGAGCTTCCCCACCAGCACGGCGGCCGTGTTCTCGATGGGGTTCGCGCTCGACACGGTGAAGTTCGACCGGCTCGTGCTGCCGCGCAGCGGGTCGCGGAACGCGGCGATCGAGATCTGACCGGGCGCGCGGGCGGCGCGGATGGGGCCGGTCAGGTGCGGGCGGCCCGGTTGCGGGCGGGCCGGAAGGGGACGGTCAGGTGCGGGCGGCCCGGTTGCGGGCGGGCCGGAAGGGGACGGTCAGGTGCGGGCGGCCCGGTTGCGGGCGGCCCGGAAGGGGCCGGTCAGGTGCGGGCGATGATCTCGCGCTCGCCGTGGTAGACCGGGGCTTCGGCGAGGGTGTGCGGCAACGGCGCCGCGCGGCGCTTGCGGGCGAAGCGCGAGCGGCGGCCGACCAGCGGCGAGCCCCGCCGGCGCGCCACCGGGTGCTCGGCCAGCACCACGCCCAGCGCGTTGAGCTCGGCGTAGACGTTGCCCTCGGCGTCGATGGCGATCAGCGGCAGCGACAGCGCCTTGGCCCAGGCCTGCCACTCGCGGGCGATCACCTCCACATCGGAGCCTGAGGAGAGCGGCACGGAGTGCTCGCGCTCTTCATGCTCCAAGGTGAGGCGGAACAGCGGCTCGCCCTCGCCGCCCTCCACCGTCACCGTCACGCCGCGATAGGAGCGGATCGGCCGCGTCGCCACCGCCGCGTCGGGGAAGAAAATCATCACCTTCTCGCACGAAATCGACACGTCCACCGCCGAGGCGCGACGCCGTTCCACCTGCAGGCGCGCCGGCAAGGTGACCGGACCGTCGGCCGCGGGACGGCGCAGCGGGGGCACCGTATCGTTGGCGGCTGGTGCCGGGCTTGGGGCACCAAAGGACATGGCGACGGCCGCGGCAGATCGAGGCAAGGCAAAAGCGGCTGATGTCGTTCCGACGGCGTTCATTTTGGGCTCCGCGAGGGCGTCTCGTGTCATGACCCCAACGTAGTCCGCCCTCGTTTGCACCGGCGCTAAATGCAGCGGACCAATCGGAGCGGGCATATTAACAGGGGATTAACCGAAAAACGCCCGGATCCGCGGAACTCCTGGTGTTCAGTGGTTTCGCTTGCAGAGACCGGTAAGGGTTCCTAAACCATAGCGCCATGTCCCATGAAACTGCTGATCCTCTCGATCTGTCCCGCCTCGACACCCTCGCCGGCGAGGCGCTGGCGGCGGCCCTGAAAGCCGGCGCCGACGCGGCCGACGCCGTTGCGATGGCCGCGCGCTCCCTGTCCGCCACCGTGCGCGAGGGCGCCGTGGAGGAGGCCGAGCAATCGGAGGGCACCAATATCGGGCTGCGCGTGTTCGTCGGCGCCCGCTCGGCGATGGTGCACGTCGGCGGCGTGGCGGGCCTGGCGGACGCGGCGGACCGCGCCGTCGCCATGGCCAGAGCCGCGCCGGCGGACGACACCCAGGGTCTCGCCCCCGAGGCGGCCCTGATGCGCGGCCCCCTGCCCGACCTCGACATCAACGACCCGACCGCGCCCACCATGGAAGCGCTGATCGAGCGGGCGCGCGCCCTGGAAGGCGCCATGCGGCACGTGCCGGGCGTCACCAAGTCGGGCGGCGCCTCGGCCTCGGTGCGCCACGGCGCCCGCGCGATGGCCACCACCAACGGCTTCGCCGCCTCCTACGCCACGAGCACCCACAGCCACGGCGCCACCGCCGTCGCCGGCGACGGCACCAAGATGGAGCGCGACCACTGGTACTCCTCGCGCCGCCACTTTGCGGACCTGGAGGACGCCGCGGGCGTCGGCCGCAAGGCGGGCGAGCGCGCGGTGCGGCGCCTGGGCGGCGAACCCATCGCCACGCGCACGGCGGCGGTGATCTTCGAGCCGCGCACGGCGGCCGGCTTCGTCGGCCACCTCCTCAGCGCGATCAACGGCAGCGCGGTGGCGCGCGGCGCCTCGATGCTGGCCGGCAAGCTGGGCGAGCGGGTGTTCCCCGCCGGCATCGGCGTGCGCGACGACCCCTTGATCGCGCGCGGCCAGGCCTCGCGCCCGATGGATGGCGAGGGACTGCCGATCGGCGCGCTCGACCTCGTGACCGACGGCGTCCTCCAGGCCTACCTGCTGGACCTGCAGGCGGCGCGCAAGCTCGGCCTCGCGTCCAACGGCCGCGCCTATCGCGGCACGGGCGCGCCCTCCCCAGCCGCCTCCAACGTCACCATCCACGGCGGCAAGGGCAACCTCGACGACCTGATGGAAGACGCCGGCTCGGGCCTTCTCGTCACCGACCTGATCGGCATGGGCGCCAACATCGTCAACGGCAATTACAGCCGGGGCGCGGCCGGCTTCTGGTTCGAGGGCGGCGAGATCACCCACCCGGTCACGGAGGTGACGATCGCCGGCTCGTTGAGCGACATGTTCGCCCGCGCCATCTTCGCCGACGACGCGCCGCACCTCTACTCCACCGACGCCCCCAGCATCGCCATCGACGGAATGGCCATCGGTGGTCGATAGCACGGACACCCTGCTCCAGGATGACCTCGCCATCTTGAAGGAAGCGGTGCTGGCCGCGGGCGAAACGGCGCTCTCCCACTTCAAGAGGGAACAGAAGAGCTGGATCAAGCCCGACGGCAGCCCCGTGTCGGAGGCCGATCTGGCCGTCGACGCCGCGCTGACCAAGGCGCTGAGCGTCGCCCGGCCCGGCTACGGCATGATCTCGGAGGAAAACGCGGCGCAGACGGGCTTTTTGCCGCGCACCTTCGTCGTCGACCCGATCGACGGCACGCGCGCCTACCTGCGCGGCGAGGCGATCTGGTCGGTGGTGGCCGCGATCATCGAGGACGGGCGGCCGGTGGCGGCGGCGGTGCTGGAGCCGGTGAACGGCTCTTTATATCTGGCGACGCGCGGCGGCGGGGCGACCCGCAACGGCGTGCCGCTCCAGGTGTCGGGCCATGTGGGCATGGCCGGCGCGTCCATCGCCCTGCCGGGGCCGCTCTTCCGCGACGGCGGGTTCGGCGCGGCCGGCGTCCGGCGCGCCGCGATGATCCCCTCGCTGGCGCTGCGCCTGGTGCGCGTGGCCGAGGCGAGGCTGGACGGGGTGATCACAAAGCCAGGCCCGCACCATTGGGATCTTGCGGCGGCCGATCTGATCGTGCAGGAGGCTGGCGGAACACTAACGGGCCTTACCGGCAAGGTGCCGCGCTACGACAGCTCCGAAACCAGCCACGCCCCGGTGGTCGCCGCGTCGCGTTCATTGGCAGAGGCGTTGCGCTCCAAGGCTGCCGAAGCGTTCGCGTCGATGTCGGGCTAGTGCATCCTGCGCCCGATCGGGCGCAGACAAGATGCTCTAACTCATTGATGGCGAGCAGCTTCTGTCGCTCTATTGCTTCCAATAGACCGACGGCTGCTCTAGGCGACGGAGCGGATCGATGGCGCAAAAGCAACTGCTTCACCTCGTCCTCGGCGGCGAGCTGACCGATCTCGACGGAGTGAACTTCCGCAATCTCGAAGAGGTGGACGTGGTCGGCGTCTATCCGAACTATGCCGAGGCGAAGAAGGCGTGGCAGGCGAAGGCGCAGCAGACGGTGGACAACGCCCACATGCGCTACTTCATCGTCCACCTGCACCGCCTGCTCGACCCGGAAACCCACCAAGAAGAGTGAGCTGGGGCGAGGCGGTCTGGGCGCTCTATCGCGGCGCGGGATGGCTGGCGAGCCCGCTCGCGCCGATGCACCTCGCCCGCCGTGCCGCGCGCGGCAAGGAAGATCCGGCGCGGCTCGACGAGAAGCGCGGCCTCCTCGGCGACGGCCCGCTGACGGAGCGGCCGGTGTGGCTGCACGCGGTAAGCGTGGGTGAGAGCGTCGCCGCGCTGGCGCTGGCCGGCGCGCTGCGCGAGGCCGGCCACGCGGTGCTGATGACCACGGGCACCCCCGCAGCGGCCGGCCGCGTCGCCGCCTCGAAGCTTGGCATCGCCCACCGCTACGCGCCGCTCGACGCGCCGCCGTTCGTGCGGCGGTTCCTCGATGCCGTGCGGCCCTCGGCGGCGCTGTTCACCGAATCGGAGGTGTGGCCGGCGACCATCGACGCCCTGGCGCGCCGCGACGTGCCGCGGGCGCAGATCAACGCGCGCATGTCGGAGCGCTCGTTCCGGCGCTGGGCGCAAATGGCGGCGCTGTCGCGGCCGCTGTTCGGCAAGATCCCGCTGGCGCTGGCCCAGAGCGAGGACGACGCGGCCCGCTGGCGCGCGCTGGGCGTGGCGCAGGTGGCCGTCACCGGGAACCTGAAGTTCGACGCCGTGCCGCCGCCGGTGGACGAGGCGGCGCTCGCGGACCTGCGCGCGGCGATCGGCGCACGGCCGGTGTGGCTCGCCGCCAGCATCCATCCGGGCGAGGAGGAGGCCATCGTCGCCGCGCACCGGGCGGTCGCGGCGGTGCGGGCGGACGTGGTGACCATCGTGGCCCCGCGCCACCCGGAGACGGCGGCGCGGGTGATGGCGGCGGCCGGCGGGGCGGAACACGTGCGGCGCCGCAGCGCCGGCGAGGCGCCCGGCAGCGGCCTCTATCTCGCCGACACGCTGGGCGAGATGGGCACCCTCTTCCGCCTGGCGCCGATCGTGTTCCTGGGCGCCTCGCTGGTGCCCCTGGGCGGGCACAACCCGGCCGAGCCGGCCGCCTACGGCAGCGCCCTCCTCACCGGCCCGGACCATGGCGACATGTTCGCCCCCTTCCTCAAGGCCGGGGCGGCGGAGATCGTCGGCGACGGGGCCGCGCTCGGCGCCGCCGTGCTCCGCTTCCTCGCCGACGCGGACGCCTGCGCGGGCATGGCCGAGGCCGCCGCCGCGACGTTGGCGCGCGAACGCGGCGCGGTGGAGCGCACCATGGCGGGGCTCGCGCCGGTGCTGGACGCCGCGCGGGCGGCCGCATGAAGGCGCCGGCCTTCTGGTGGCGCCCAGGCGGCGGGCCGGGCGCGGCGCTGCTGGCGCCGGCGGGCTGGCTGGTGGGCCGCATCGCCGCCAAGCGCATGGCACGCCCGCCGCGCGCCCGGCTCGCGATCCCGGTGGTGTGCATCGGCAACCCGACGGTGGGCGGGGCGGGCAAGACGCTCGTCGCCATCGCGCTCGCCGAGGCGCTGGCGGCGCGTGGCGCGCGGCCCGTCTTCCTGACGCGCGGCTATGGCGGCAAGCTCGAGGGGCCGGTGCGCGTCGAACCCGGGCACGGCGCCGGCGACGTGGGCGACGGGGCGCTGCTGCTGGCCGACCGCTTCCCCACCATCGTCGCGGCCGACCGTGCCGTCGGCGGCCCGCTCGCGGCCCGGTTCGGCGACGTGGTGGTGATGGACGACGGCTTCCAGAACCCCGGCCTCGCCAAGGACGTGGCGCTCCTGGTGGTGGACGCCGTGGTGGGGCTCGGCAACGGGCGGGTCACCCCGGCCGGCCCGCTGCGCGCCCCCTTCGCCGCGCACGCCGCCCGCGCCGAGGCGCTGGTGGTGGTCGAGGGCGACGAGGCGGCCCGCGCGACGCTGCCCGCCACCGCGCTGCCGGTCCACCGGGTGCGGCTGGTGGCGAGCGCGCCGGTCCCGCTCGAGGGCCGGCGGGTGGCGGCGTTCGCGGGGATCGGGCGGCCGAGCAAGTTCTTCGCCTCGGTGGCGGCGCTGGGGGCGACGATCGCGCTGCGCCGCGCCTTCGGCGACCACGAGGCGATCGGCGAGGGCGACGCGCGGCAGCTCCTGGAGCGGGCGCGCGCGGAGGGCCTCGCGCTGGTCACCACCGCCAAGGACCGCAAGCGGCTGATGGCCGGCGGCCCGGCCGCGCGCGAGCTCGCCGACACGGCCATCGCCCTCGCCGTGCGCGCCGAGCTGCCCGACGCGCTGGTGGCGCTGGTGGCCGAACGCATGCGCCGCGCGTGACATTCGACCGGACAATCGTTACCTCTCGCCGGTCATCTGTTGAGGAGCCTCGCCGGTGAGTGGCGTCAACGAAATCCGCTCGAAATTTTTGGACTACTTTAAAAGCGAAGGGCATGAAATCGTCCCGTCGAGCCCGCTCGTGCCGCGCAACGACCCGACGCTTTTGTTCACCAACGCCGGGATGGTCCAGTTCAAGAACGTCTTCACTGGGCACGAGTCGCGACCCTATTCTCGCGCCGTCACCAGCCAGAAGTGCGTCCGCGCCGGCGGCAAGCACAACGACCTGGAAAACGTCGGCTATACGGCCCGCCATCACACCTTCTTCGAGATGCTCGGCAACTTCTCGTTCGGCGATTATTTCAAGGAACGGGCGATCGACCTTGCGTGGCGGCTGATAACCAAGGAATACGGGCTGGATCCGAACCGGCTGCTGGCCACCGTCTATGCCGATGACGACGAAGCCTTCGAGCTGTGGCGCAAGGTCGCCGGGCTGCCGGAGAGCCGCATCATCCGCATCGCCACGGACGACAATTTCTGGCGCATGGGCGACACCGGCCCGTGCGGCCCGTGCTCGGAGATCTTCTACGACCACGGCGACCACATTCCGGGCGGCCCGCCGGGCTCGCCGGACGAGGACGGCGACCGGTTCATCGAGATCTGGAACCTCGTGTTCATGCAGTACGAGCAGGAGGCGCCGGACGTGCGCAAGGACCTGCCGCGCCCCTCGATCGATACCGGCATGGGGTTGGAGCGCATCTCCACGATCCTGCAAGGCGTCCACGACAACTACGATATCGACATCTTCCGCCACCTGATTTCGGCGACGGAGGACGCGCTGGGCGTGAAGGCCGAGGGCGCCGAGAAGCCGAGCTTCAAGGTGATCGCCGATCACCTCAGGGCGCTGTGCTTCCTGATGGCCGACGGCGTGCTGCCCTCCAACGAGGGACGCGGCTACGTCCTGCGCCGCATCATGCGCCGCGCCATGCGCCACGCGAACATGCTGGGCGCGAGCAAGCCGGTCATCTTCAAGCTGGTGCCGGAGCTGGTGCACACGATGGGCCATGCCTATCCGGAGCTGATCCGCGCCGAAAGCCTGATCATGGAGACGACCGAGGCGGAGGAGGTGCGCTTCGGGCGCACCCTGGTGCGCGGCCTGTCGCTGCTCGAGGAGGCGACCGAGGGCCTGACGGCCGGCGACGCGCTGCCCGGCGAGACCGCCTTCAAGCTGTATGACACCTACGGCTTCCCCTACGACCTGACCGAGGACGCGCTGCGCCCGCGCGGGCTGAGCGTGGACCGGGCCGGCTTCGAGACCGCGATGGCGGCGCAGAAGGCCGAGGCGCGCCGCAACTGGCAGGGCTCGGGCGACGCGGCCGACGAGCGCGTGTGGTTCCAGATCGCCGACCAGGTGCCGCCGACCGAGTTCCTCGGCTACGACACCGACACCGCCGGCGGCGCCGTTGCCGCCATCGTGGTGGACGGGGCGCAGGTGGACCGGCTGGCGGCCGGCCAATCGGCCGCGCTGGTGTTCAACCAGACGCCGTTCTACGCCGAGCAGGGCGGCCAGGTGGGCGACCACGGCATCGCCACCAACGAGGCCGGCGCGCGCTTCGTGATCACCGACGTCGCCAAGGTGGCGAACGGGCTGTTTGTGCACAAGGGCACCCTGGAAGCGGGCACGCTGGCGGTGGGCGACGGGCTGACGCTGGCGGTCGACGCGGCCCGGCGCGGCCTGATTCGCGCCAACCACTCCGCCACGCACATCCTACACGAGTGCCTGCGCCAGACGCTGGGCGACCATGTGGCCCAGAAGGGCTCGATGGTGGCGCCCGACCGGCTGCGCTTCGACTTCTCGCACAGCGCGCCGATCGCGCCCGAGGACCTGTCCGTCATCGAGGAGGAGGCCAACGCGAGGGTGCGCGAGAACGACCGCGTCGACACCCGCGTGATGGCGATTGACGAGGCGATGCAGTCCGGCGCGCGGGCACTGTTCGGCGAGAAATACGGCGACGAGGTGCGCGTGGTCTCGATGGGTCGCGCCGGCAACCGCCGCTTCTCGGTGGAGCTGTGCGGCGGCACCCACGTCAAGCGCACCGGCGATATCGGCCTGATCGCGCTCACCGACGAGAGCGCGGTCTCCGCCGGCGTGCGCCGCATCGAGGCGCTGACGGGCGAGGCGGCGCGGGCGCACCTCGCCGCCGAGCGGGCGCGGCTGCGTGCCGTGGCGGCGGCGCTGCGGGTGGCACCGGCCGAAGCGGCCGGGCGCGTCGAGACGCTGATGGACGAGCGCCGGCGCCTGGAGCGCGAGCTGGAGGACACCCGGCGCAAGCTGGCGATGGCCGGCCCGGCGCAGGCGGAGGCGCAGCGCGAGGTGGCGGGCGTCACCTTCATCGGCCGCGTGGTCGACGACTTGCCGGGCAAGGCGCTGAAGGGCCTCGCGGACGAAGCGCGCACGGCGGCCGGCTCGGCCGTGGTCGCCATCGTCTCGCGCGAGCAGGGCCGGGCCAGCGTCGTCGTCTCGGTGAGCCCGGACCTCGCCGAGCGCTTCGACGCCGTGGCCCTGGTGCGTGCCGGCAGCCAGGCGCTGGGCGGCAAGGGCGGCGGCGGTCGCCGCGACATGGCCCAGGCCGGCGGCCCCGACGCCGACAAGGCGGACGATGCCATCGCCGCCATCGCCGCCGCGATGGAAGCCGCCTAGGGCGCGATTCCGGCAAGCCCGGAAACGCTCGAGGCCGGCGAAACCGCAACCGGCACGGCCGTGATGCGCGTCACAGGCGCATCATGAGAGTTTCATTAAATTACTCCTGCGACCAAGACCGCAGGAGAAACGGAAAAGACCTTCAAAGAAGAACACGGAAATTGGGGCGGACAGTGTCAGCGCGTAAGGCTGCGATCCGCCGACTTGTTTCAAAGAGTGTATTTCTCTGAATCGGTGCCGTTTTTTGGGCACCTCACTTCTCCGGCGTGTTTCGGTCGCTTGTTGAAGCGATAGTTTGGCGCATCCCCAGGGTCGGCAGCGATTTTGCAAGCAGCCGGTCTGCGCCGATAGAACAAAGCGACTTTGCGACAGACCGCGAACTGCGCTTTTTCGCGCCAGATGGGATGGCTCCGGCCATCCCATTTTTTCGTCCGGAGCGTGGGAAGCGGGGCGGTTCAGCGCGCCTTGGCGGCGGCGTGGGCGCGGTAGGCGGCCACGGCGTCGACATAGGGCTCCTGGGCGTCGACGCTCCAGTAGCGCAATTCGGTCAGCGGGATGGCCTGCCCGGTGATGGCGCAGCGCACGAAGCTGCCCGGGCTGATCACCTGGAAGTCGCCGTCGAGGTAGCGGAGCTTGGCTTCGCCGCCGGGCCGCCCGGCCATCTCGTGACGGTTCATCATGCGGAAAACGCTGCCGGAACCGGATGAAGTCGCTTCATCGCCGTAAAATACTCCGTTGCCTGCACGGTCGTGGTCTGGCGCATCTGCCGCGCCGTAAGGTCGACCTGCGCGTCGCTGAGCAGCTTGAGCGGCAGCCCGGTCGACTGGGCAATGACCTGCTGACGCGCCACCCGCTCCAGATAATAAAGGTCCGTGAAGGCTTCGGCCACCGTCGGACCGCACACCGTGACACCGTGATGCGCCAGGAAGAAAATGTCGGCGTGGGGGTCGGAGCGGGCGTTGCTGGCGATGGCTTCGCCCTCCGCCTCGTCGTTGGCGAGGCCGCCGAACGCCTCCACGTAGACGACCCGGCCGTGGAAGCGGCAGACCGACTGGTGCGCCATCTCCAGGCGCGCGCCCTGCAGCATGGTCAGCGCCGTCGCGTAATACATGTGCGTGTGCAGCACGGCGGCGTGGCGCGGATTGGCCCGGTGCGCGGCGACGTGGATGAAGCGGGCCGTGGCCTCCACCTCGCCCTCGCCCTCCACCACCTGGCCGTCCCCGTCGATCAGGAGCAGGTGCTCGGGCCGCATTTCGGACCAGTGCACGCCGTAGGGGTTGATGAGAAACCGCTCCGTCTCGCCGGGCAGGGCGAGCGAGAAGTGGTTGCAGATGCCTTCGTTGAGCTCCATCGCCGCGGCCATGCGGAAGGCGGCGGCGAGATCGTCACGCTCGGCGGGATGGGAAGGTGCGGGCATTTGTCGCTTCTGCGCTGGCAATGGGACATGTCACGGCGGACCTCACCGTCTTAGCCCACAACCAGCCGTTCGCGAAAGCGCCCGCCCACAGCCTCGCGCAATCGCTAAGCCAGATAGTCCTTCTCGACGGTGCCGAGCCCGAGCGTCAGGTCGCACAGGATGTGCTTGGCGCCGATGATTTCGCGCACCGGCAGCGCGGCGACGGGGGCAAGCGCATGGGGCACGAGATCGAGCGCGGCCGGCCCGGTCCACGCGCCTTTGAAGACGATGTCCTGCATGTAGTAGCGCACCAGCTCGCACACGCGGGCCGAGCCGTCCACGTGCGGGATGATCTTGAGCAGGAAGTTGGGCGCGGTGAGGGCCGGCATCACGTCCGCCTCGGCGAGGTCGCGGTGCTTGTAGCCCATGGTGCCGGTGGCGACGCGCACGCCCGAGAAGTCGACGACGCCGACCAGCGTCTCCTTCTCGACGATCATTTTCGGCGAGGCGAGTTTCTTGGGAAAGCCCCACAGCTCGCGCCCGCCCAGGATCGGCGGCCCGTCGTCCAGGTACATGGAGTGGACGTAGGCGCCCTTCTGGCCCTCGAAGGTGACGGGGATCACCTGGCCGGACTCGGTATAGTCGCCGAAGCCGTTGGAATCGGGCATGCGGATCCACTCGTAATTGACGATGGGATCGCCGATCTCGAGCGGCTCGGGCACCACCTTTTCCAGCGCCTCGCGGTCGGTCCGGTAGGTGATGATCATGAATTCGCGGTTGATGAACCTGTACGGCCCCACCGGGAAGGCCGGCGAGGTGTAGGGCATCGCGAAGGCGTTTTTCTTGATTTCGTCGGCAGGGATCATGGCGCTTCAATCCTTGGCTAACCGCGGCGGGGGCGGGCGCGGCGCCATGCCGGTCGGCAACGGGCCGCGCCGCTCCCGCAGTGCCCGCTCCGGTGCCCGTTCGCAAGTATGCCGTTGGTATGAGGCGGTTAGACCTCGGTGCCGCCCACCGTCATCGCGTTGATGCGGATGGTGGGCTGGCCGACGCCGACCGGCACCCACTGCCCCGCCTTGCCGCAGGTGCCGATGCCGTCGTCGAGCGCCATGTCGTTGCCGACGCCGGCGACGCGGGTAAGCGCGTCCGGCCCGTTGCCGATCAGCATGGCGCCGCGCACCGGCTCGGCGATCTTGCCGTCGCGCAGCCGGTAGCCCTCGGTGCAGGAGAAGACGAACTTGCCGGAGGTGATGTCCACCTGCCCGCCACCGAAGGAGACCATGTAGAGCCCGTCCTTGACGCCCTCGCGGATCTCGTCCGGATGCCGGTCGCCGCCGCGCATCACGGTGTTGGTCATGCGCGGCATGATCGTGTGGGCGTAGCTCTGGCGGCGCCCGTTGCCGGTGGGGATCATGCCCATCAGGCGCGCGTTCTGGCGGTCCTGCATGTAGCCGACCAGGCGGCCGTCCTCGATCAGCACCGTCTCGTGGCTGGGCGTGCCCTCGTCGTCGATGGACAGCGAGCCGCGGCGATTGTGGATGGTCCCGTCGTCCACCACGGTGACGCCGCGGGAGGCGACCATCTCGCCCATCAGCCCGGCGAAGGCGCTGGTCTGGCGGCGGTTGAAATCGCCTTCGAGGCCGTGGCCGATGGCCTCGTGCAGCAGGATGCCGGGCCAGCCCGGGCCAAGCACCACGTCGAAGGTGCCGGCGGGAGCGGGCACGGCCTCGAGGTTGACGAGCGCGCGGCGCAGCGCCTCGTCGACACCGGCGCGCCAGGCCTTTTCGTCGATGAAGCGGGCGTAGGGCTCGCGCCCGCCCATGCCGTAGGTGCCGGTCTCCTGCCGCCCGTCCGCGCCCACCATGACGGTGATGGACAGCCGCACCAGGGGCCGCACGTCGGCGAGGCGCTGGCCGTCGGCGCGCACGATGTTGACCACCTGGCGCTCCGCCCCGATCCCGACCGAGACCTGCCGCACGCGCGGATCCTTGTCGCGGGCATAGGCGTCGATGGCGGCGAGAAGGTCGGCCTTGGTGCCGAAGCCGGGCTCGGCGACGGGGTCGAGGTCGGCGTAAAGGGCGCGGTTGGTGCCGGGGGGCGCGACGTCGACGTGCCCCTCGCGCCCGCGCCCGGCCATCGCCACGGTGGCGACCGCGCGCGACAGGGCCGCCTCGTTGATCTCGGAGGAATGGGCGACGGCGACGGTCTCGCCCGCGACCGCGCGCAGGCCGAACCCGTCGCTGACGTCGAAGCTGGCGGATTTCATCTTGCCGTCGTCGAACACCAGGCTTTCCGAAACGCGGTGCTCGATGAAGAGCTCGCCATCGTCGGCGCCGACCAGCGCCTCGCCCACCAGGGCAGCGCAGCGGGCGGCCTCGAGGCCGTGTCTGTCGAGAAGGTCTTCGGCCATGGGTCCTCTCCGGTGGTGGTCGGGTGCCGGCGCGTCAGCGCGAGCGGGCGGGGCCGCCGTCACCCATCTTGGGCAATTGGCGTGGCCGCTGCCCCGTGGCAAGGCGCCGCCCGCCTCCGGGGCCGCTGCCGCGCGGGGCCTTGTCGAGCGCGGCGAGATCGTCGGGCGAGGCGGCGGGCTCGCCCTCCTCGTCCGTCTCCCACTCGTCCTGGCGCCAGCCTTCCTCGCGCGCCAGGCGCCGCCGGCGCCCACGGCTGCGCGCCACCATGATGATCATCAGCACGATGGCCAGCAAGAGCACGGCGCTGGCGACCACGTAGGGGAACAGCGGGTCTTCCAGCAGCCGGTCGATCTCGGTGCGGTCGTCGGTGATGCGCAGCGACTGCTCGGCGGCGGCGAAACGGTCCGACGCGGTGGCGAGCGTGGTCGGCACCGCCTCGGCCGGAACGGTCGGGTCGACTTCCTCGCCCACGTCCGGCGGGGGCGGCGGATTGTCGAGCGCGGCGAACCCGTCGGAAAAGCCGTTGAGCGAGATCGGAATGCCGATCCCCTCCTCGGGCGTCTGGAAGATCACGAACGTGGCCGTCTCGCCGGCGCCGAATCGCTCCTGCAAGCCGTCGTCCAGCTCCACCTCGGCGATGCAACCCTCGGGCAAGCAGCGCACGAAGCCGGCCAGCCCCACCTCGGTGTCGTCGATGGACAAGCCCAGGCCCGACGGCAGCAGCACGCCGAGCGGGGCGAGGACGCGCAGGATGCGCGCCTGCCGGTCGGCGGTGCGCAGGAAGATGACGGTGAGGCCCACGTTGGCGCGATCCTGCGCCTCGACATTCTGCACCAGGGCGCATTGCTCGGCAGGCGAGCCGACGGGCTTTTCGCAGCGGATCTGCCAATCGCCGTGCCGCGCGACAATCCGCCCCTGCGCGTCGGCCGGGTGCAGGCCCGCCCCGAAAATGGCGAAAAGCGCCACGGGCAAGGCGATGACAAGTCGCCACATAGACGTTACTCCCAACGAACTTGAGCCTCACTATCACAGCTTTGGGCAAGCAACACGGTGCCCTTCCGTGCGAAGGTTCTATACACAGCGTAGCGTGCCGGCGTCACAGCCGCTAAAAGGGCGGTGCGTCGATTTGCGGTCACGTCCGCACCGCAGGCCAGCGTGGACGGCAGGCCTCGATGTCGTTAGTTTCAGAACAAATCGAAATTGGCTATGTGAGAGCCGTTTCGGTGGCCAAGCTTGGGGAACACGGTGAAACTTCACAACGCGCACAAACTCGGAATTTGGGCGGCGGGGCTTTTGTGCGCCGCGATGGCACTGGCCGGCATGGGGCTGGCCACGCCGGCCCTGGCCGAGATACCGGGGCAGCCGCACGCCTGGGGCATCGGCATGCAGATCGGCGTCACCGAGGTGATGGGCCAGATCAAATGGTTCGAGCGCTACACGCTGATCATCGTGACGGTGGTCACGCTGTTCGTGCTGGCGCTGCTCCTGTTCGTGATGGTGCGCTTCCGCGCCAAAAAGAATCCGACGCCGAGCCGCGTCACCCACAACACCATGGTCGAGGTGGTGTGGACCATCGTCCCGGTGCTGATCCTGGTGGCGATCGCCTTCCCCTCGTTCCGCCTCCTCTATAACGAGACGACGATCCCCGCGCCGGACATGACGGTGAAGTTCACCGCCGGCCAGTGGTACTGGCAGTACGAATACATGGACGACGGCTACGCCGACATCGATGTGATCATGTCCAACGTCCTGGACGACGCCGCCCGCGCCGAGCGCATGAGCAAGTTCGGGCTGACCGAGAGCCAGGTGCCCCGCCTGCTTGCCGCCGACTACCCGCTGGTGGTGCCGGAAGACTCGGTGGTCCACGTCCTCACCACCTCGCTCGACGTGAACCACGCGGTGGCCGTGCCCGCCTTCGGCATCAAGACCGATTCCATCAAGGGCCGCACCAACCAGAGCTGGTTCAACGCCGAGGAGCCGGGCGTCTATTACGGCCAGTGCTCGGAGCTGTGCGGGCGCAACCACGCCTTCATGCCGCTCGAGGTGCACGTCCTGGAAAAGGCGCGCTTCGAGGAGTGGGCGGCGCTGGCCAAGGAGGATATCGACAAGGCCACCGACCAGCTCTACGCGTGGCAGGCCGAGGGCACCGGCACGCCCGTCGCCGCGCTGGTCGCGCAATAGACCGCCTTGAACCCGAGACCCGATAAACGACGACGCGATAAGCGGCCTCAACGCCGCACCTACAGACGGAGACAGTGATGGCCTACGCGGCAGATGATCACGCACATGGAGCCCCAACGGGCTGGCGCCGGTGGCTGTTTTCCACCAATCACAAAGATATCGGGACGATGTACCTGATCTTTGCGATTGTTGCCGGCTTCATCGGCGGTGCGTTGTCGTTCTTCATGCGCCTCGAGCTGCAAGAGCCGGGCATGCAGATCTTCTCGAACCCGCACGTATTCAACGTGTTCACGACCAGCCACGGCCTGATCATGATCTTCTTCATGGTGATGCCGGCGATGATCGGCGGGTTCGGCAACTGGTTCGTGCCGCTGATGATCGGCGCGCCGGACATGGCCTTCCCGCGCATGAACAACGTGTCGTTCTGGCTGCTGCCGGCCTCGTTCCTGCTGCTGATCCTGTCGCTGTTCATGCCGAGCTCGCCGGGCGACCACGGCTTCGGCGGCGGCTGGACCATCTATCCGCCGCTGTCGACCTCCGGCAGCCCCGGACCGGCGATGGATTTCGCGATCCTGTCGCTGCACATCGCCGGCGCCTCGTCGATCCTCGGCGCGATCAACTTCATCACCACCATCCTCAACATGCGCGCACCGGGCATGACGCTGCACAAGATGCCGCTGTTCGCCTGGTCCGTGCTGGTGACGGCGTTCCTGCTCCTGCTGTCGCTGCCGGTGCTGGCCGGCGCCATCACGATGCTGCTGACCGACCGCAATTTCGGCACCACCTTCTTCGACGCCGCCGGCGGCGGCGACCCGGTGCTGTTCGCGCACCTGTTCTGGTTCTTCGGCCATCCCGAGGTGTACATCCTGATCCTGCCGGGCTTCGGCATCATCAGCCACGTGGTGTCGACCTTCTCGAAGAAGCCCGTGTTCGGCTATCTCGGCATGGCCTACGCCATGGTCGCGATCGGCGTGGTCGGGTTCGTCGTGTGGGCGCACCACATGTACACCATCGGCATCTCGCCCTCGACGCAGGCCTACTTCACCTTCGCGACGCTGGTAATCGCGGTGCCCACGGGCATCAAGATCTTCTCGTGGATCGCCACCATGTGGGGCGGCTCGATCGAGTTCCGCACGCCGATGCTGTGGGCGATCGGCTTCATCTTCCTGTTCACCATCGGCGGCGTGACGGGCGTGCAGCTGGCCAACGCCGGCCTCGACCGCGCCTTCCACGACACCTACTACGTGGTCGCCCACTTCCACTACGTGCTGTCCATGGGCGCCGTGTTCGCGATCTTCGCCGGCTGGTACTACTGGTTCCCGAAGATCACCGGGCTGATGTACTCCGAGCGCCTCGGCAAGCTGCACTTCTGGCTGATGTTCGTGGGCGTCAACCTGATCTTCTTCCCGCAGCACTTCCTCGGCCTGCAGGGCATGCCGCGCCGCTATGCGGACTATCCGGAGGCGTTCGCCGGCTGGAACTTCGTGTCCTCGATGGGTGCGTACGTGACGCTGGTGGCCATGCTCGCCTTCGTCTGGTGCATGGTCGACGCGCTGCTCGGCCACCGCAAGGCCGCGGCCAACCCCTGGGGTGCGGGCGCGACGACGCTGGAGTGGACGCTGCCTTCGCCGCCGCCCTACCACCAGTTCGAGACGCTGCCGCAGATCAAGTAGCCACCCGCGGGGCACCCGCCCCGCCGCCGACGCCGCGGCCTGCCCGTCGCGGCGTCACCCTGCCCTCTCACGCCGGCGCCGCGGTGCCGGCTTGAACGCGAGATCAGAGCCCCGGATGACCGATACCGCCGCCTACAACGACCGCTCCGACCCACTCCCGCAGGACTTCGTGGAGCTGTTGAAGCCGCGCGTCATGTCGCTGGTGGTGTTCACGGCGCTGGCGGGCATGATCCTCGCGCCCGGCACGCTGCACCCGGTGCTGGCGCTGCTGTCGCTGGGCGCCATCGCGGTGGGCGCCGGCGCGTCCGGTGCGCTCAACATGGTGCTGGACGCCGACATCGACGCGCTGATGACGCGCACCGCGCTGCGCCCCCTCCCCTCCGGCCGCGTCAGCCCCGACGACGCCCTCGCCTTCGGCGCGATCCTCGCGGCCGGCTCGGTGATGGTGCTCGCCTTCGCCGCCAACTGGCTGGCGGCGGGCCTGCTGGCGCTGACCATCGCCTTCTACGTCGTCATCTACACGGTGCTGCTGAAGCGGCGCACGGCCCAGAACATCGTCATCGGCGGCGCCGCGGGCGCGCTGCCCCCCGTCGTCGGCTGGGCGGCGGTGACCGGCACGGTGAGCCTCGCCCCCCTCGTCATGTTCCTGATCATCTTCTTCTGGACGCCGCCCCACTTCTGGGCGCTCGCGATCCTCAAGCGCGACGAGTACGCGCGCGCCAACGTGCCGATGCTGCCGGTGGTCGCCAGCGCGTCGCACACCCGCTGGCAGATCGTCATCTATGCCGTGCTGACGGCGCTCGCGGGCCCGCTGCCCACCCTCCTCGGCTTCGCCAGCCCGGCCTACGGCGCCGTCGCGGTGGTGCTGGGCGCGTGGCTGGTGCAGCGCTCCATCGCGCTGCTCAAGTCCGATCCGGCGAGCGAGCGCAAGAACGCCGGCCGCCTGTTCGGCGTCTCGATCCTCTACCTCTTCGCGCTGTTCGGCGTGCTGATGGCCGACCATCTCCTGGTGCGGGCCTTCGCGTGAGCGACCCGGCGCCCGACAACAAGGAGCGCATGCGCCGCCGGCGCAGCCGTTCCATCGCCATCGCGCTGCTGCTGGCCGCGCTGGTGATCCTGTTCTATGTCATCACCGTCCTGAAGCTGTCCGGCAGCGGACCGATTTCGCAGATATGAGCAGCCCAACCCCCCGCCGCCATTCCGTGATCGCCTTCGCCTGCGTCGGCTTCGTCGCCGTCATGGTGGGCGCGGCCTACGCATCGGTGCCGTTCTACAACTGGTTCTGCAGCGTCACCGGGTTCGACGGCACCCCGTCCATCGCCTCGGTCGAGACTGTGCCGGGGCTGGTGGCGCGCGATCGCGAGATCACCATCCGCTTCAACGCCAACGTGGCTCCGGGCCTGCCGTGGCGTTTCAAGCCGGTGCAGAGCACGATCAAGCTGCACGTCGGCGAGGTCGTCGAGATCCGCTACGAGGTGGAGAACCTGTCCAACGAGGACACCGTGGGCCGCTCGGTCTTCAACGTGACCCCGTTCCAGGGCGGCGGCTACTTCACCAAGATCGATTGCTTCTGCTTTACCGCGCAGGCGCTGGCACCCAAAGAGAAGCGCGAGATGCCGGTCGTATTCTATGTCGACCCAAGCTTCGACGACGATAAGGATGCCGACGGGGTGAGCGTCCTCACCTTGTCCTACACGTTCTTCCCGCTGGAAGGCGCGGCGGGCGAGGCGGCGGCCGCGGAACCGGCCGGCTAAAAATGAGTTGCGCCACGGCGGGCGATGGTCGACGACCGACTTGCACCGTGGCAGAACGGTCTTTGGGAACCGGGGGCTTCGGCCCTCGCGATGCGTAGGGGATCGACCGGAGGGTCGAAGACGAATATGGCGAGCGGCACAAAGCCCAACCACGACTACCACATTCTCGACCCGAGCCCGTGGCCGGCCATCGGCTCCGCCGGCGCCTTCATCATGGCCATCGGCGCGATCGCGTTCATGCGCTGGAACGCCGGCGACACGCTGTCGATCGCCGGCCTCAACATCAGCGGCTGGGGCATCTTCGCCGTCGGCCTGGTGATCGTGCTGGGCACGATGGCCGCCTGGTGGATGGACACCATCAAGGAATCGCTGCACGGCGACCACACTCCGGTGGTGAAGCTGCACCTGCGCTACGGGATGCTGCTGTTCATCGCCTCGGAGGTGATGTTCTTCGTCGCCTGGTTCTGGGCCTATTTCGACGTCGCC
>JAUIJH010000071.1 GCA_030431335.1 Alphaproteobacteria bacterium | reverse complement strand
GCCGCTGTTCGCCGGCGCGGGCATCATCGGCCTCGCGGTCGGCTTCGGCGCGCAGAGCCTCATCCGCGATATCTTCTCCGGCGCCTTCTTCCTGTTCGACGACGCCTTCCGCCGCGGCGAGTACATCGACATCGGCGGGGTGATGGGCTCGGTGGAGAAGATCTCGGTGCGCTCCTTCCAGCTGCGCCACCAGAACGGACCGCTGCACACCATCCCCTTCGGCGAGATCAAGCAGCTCACCAACTATTCGCGCGACTGGGCGATCATGAAGCTCAAGCTGCGCCTGGTGTACGGCACCGACATCGAGAAGGTGCGCAAGCTGGTCAAGAAGCTCGGCCAGGACCTGGCCGCCGACCCGGAGATCGGCCACCTCTTCCTCGATCCGCTCAAGTCGCAGGGTGTGGTGGAGATGGAAGACTCCGCGATGATCTGCCGCGTCAAGTTCATGACCCGGCCGGGCGACCAGTTCCTCGCCCGCCGCCACGTCTATACGCGCATCCACGAGCTGTTCTCCTCCAACGGCATCCAGTTCGCCAGCCGCCAGGTGACGGTGCGCGTGGAGGGCGCCCCGCCGGGCATGGACATCACCCCGGCGCTCGGCGCGGTGCAGCCGATCATCGAGCAAAAACAGCCCTCCTGACCTCTCGCGCGCTTATGCTATGACGGCGGTCTCACCCGACCAGACCGCCGCGAAGGAGGAAAATCGATGCTCGTCCCACGCCCCATGGGCCCCTCCGCCGCGCCGCTCGCGGCGATCGCCGTCGGCCTCGTCGCCCTCGCCCTCCCCCTGCCGGCGATGGCGCATGAGGCGGCCGGTTCCGCCAGCGGCTTCGTCACCGGCTTCCTGCACCCGATCCTGGGCTGGGACCATGTGGTGGCGATGGTGGCGGTGGGCTTGCTCGGCGCGCTGCTCGGCCCGCCGGCGATCTACCTGCTGCCCATCGTCTTTCCGCTGGTGATGGCCTTCGGCGGCGCTGCGGGCGTCGCCGGCGTGCCGCTGCCGGGCGTGGAAATCGGCATCGCCATCTCGGCCATCGTGCTGGGGCTGATGGTGGCGGCGGGGCGGCAGATCCCGCTCGCGATCGCGGCCGTGGTGGTGGGCGCCTTCGCCATCTTCCACGGCCACGCGCACGGCACCGAGCTGCCGGCGGCGACGGACGCGCTCGGCTACGCCATCGGCTTCGTGGTGGGCACGGGGCTGTTGCACCTCATCGGCATCGCGCTCGGCTGGCCGGCGCGGTGGTCGGCCGGCCGCACCCTGGTGCGCGCGCTCGGCGGCGCCATCGCGGTGGCCGGCGTCGCCTTCCTCGCCGGAGCCGCGTGAGCCGGCTTCTCGCCAGCCTCTGCGCCGTCCTTCTGTTCACGGGGACGGCGCGCGCCCACAGCCCCATCCCCGCCGTGGGCGCCTTCTATAATGGGATGCTACACCCGCTGATCACCCCCTCCCACGCCCTGGTGCTCCTCGCCATCGGCCTCCTGTGCGGCCAGCATGCGCCGCGCGTCTCGCGGCCGGCGCTGCCCGCCTTCGCGGCGCTGCTGGCGCTCGGCCTCGCCTGGCCGCTGCCGCTGCCGGCGCTCGCCGCCGACACGGCGACGGCGCTCCTGGTGCTGGCGGCCATCGCCGGGGTCTGCGTGGCGCTCGGCGGGGCATGGCGCGGCCTCGCGGCGCTGATGGCCGCCTGCGCCGGGCTCGCCGTCGGCCTCGATACGCGCGCCGACGCGGGGCCGGCGCTGACCTCAGCGGACGGGGCCGGCATCTGGCTCGGCGCGGTGCTGGCTGTGACGCTGGTGGGCGGGCTCAGCGCGCCGCTGCGGCGCACATGGCAGCGCATCGGCGTGCGCGCGCTCGGTTCGTGGATCGCCGCCGCGTCGCTGCTCGTCCTCACCCTCACGTTCGCCACCAGCGCGGGAGCCGGCTGAGATGATGGGCGTCCTTGGCCGCATCGCGCGCGAGCCGCTGGTGCAGTTCCTCGTGGTGGGGGCGCTCGTGGTGACGCTCGCCAGCGTGCGCGGCGCGCGGGCGCCCGAGCCCACGCACGAGCGCATCGTGGTCGACCGGGAGCGCATCGCCCAGCTGGAAGACCTCGTTACGCGCAACTGGCGCCGCACGCCCACCGCCGCCGACATGGAGCGGGTGATCGAGGCCTACGTGCGCGAGGAAATCCTCGCCCGCGAGGCGCTGAAGCTCGGGCTCGACGAGGACGATTCCATCATCCGCCAGCGCCTGGCGCAGAAGATGGAGTTCCTGCTCGAGCCGCCGCCCGCCGCGCTCGAGGCGAGCGAGGCGGCGCTCGCCGCCCACCTGGCCGACAACATCGCCCGCTACCAGGCCGAGCCGCGCGTCGCCTTCACCCAGGTCTACCTCTCGCCGCAGGTGCATGGCGCCGCGATGGCGGACGACGCGGCGGCGATCCGCGCGGCGCTTGAAAACGGCGCGGACCCGGCTGCCCTGTCCGACCCGACGCTGCTGCCCGGCGATGTCGAGGAGACCGCGCTCGGCAACGTGCGCCGCATCTTCGGCGCCGACTTCGCCGAGGCGGTGATGACCTTGCCGGAAGGCACCTGGAGCGAGCCGGTCCCCTCCGCCTACGGCTCCCACCTGGTGCGCGTCGCGAGCCGGCGCCAACCGCCGCCGCCGACCTTGGAGACGGTTCGCGAGGCGGTCGCGCGCGACCTGCGCGCCAAGACGCAGCATGACTATATCGACGCGCGCTACCGCGAGCTCCGCGCCGCCTACGAGGTGGAGATCGAGCCCGTGGACGCTGCGCCCGCCCCCGCCCCCACCAACGACGCCGACGCCGACACGGACGACGACGAGGCGGGCGGGTGATCCGGGCGGCCCTCCTCGGCCTCGCGCTGTGGCTGGCCGCAGTGGGCGGGGCGGCACGGGCGCACGAATTCATGCCCGCGCTCCTCACCATCGAGGGTGCGGGGGGCGAATACCGGGTGCTGTTCAAGCTGCCGGCCCTCGGCAACGAGCCGATGCCGCTCACGGCGCGCTTTCCGGGCGGCTGCCGCAAGGCGGACGAGCGCATCGAGGCCGATCCGAACGGGGCGTTCGCGCGATCCTATGCGCTGTCGTGCGCGGCGCCGCTGGCGGGCGCCGAAATCGCCGTCGAGGGGCTCGACCGGACGCCGACCGACGTGATCGTGCGCGTCATCGCCCCGTCCGGCGCGGTGCAGACCGCGCGCGTGCTGGCCGCCGAGCCGCGCTTCACCGTCGCCGCCGAGCCGACGACGCTCGATGTCGCGGCCACCTACACGGTGCTGGGGATGCAGCACATCCTGCTCGGGCTCGATCATGTGCTGTTCGTGTTCGCGCTGCTTCTGCTGATCCGCCGGCGCGGCACCTTGTTGTGGACGATCACCGCGTTCACCGCCGCGCACTCGATCACGCTGGCGCTGGCGGCGCTGGGGTTCGCGCAGATCCCGGGGCCGGCGGTGGAGGCGCTGGTCGCGCTCAGCATCGTGTTCCTGGCGGCCGAGGTGGTGCAGCGGCGCGCGGGGGCGGCGCACCTGTCGCCGCCGTTCGTCGCCTTCGCGTTCGGCCTGCTGCACGGGCTCGGCTTCGGCGGCGCGCTCGCGCGCATCGGCCTGCCGCAGGGCGAGATCGCGCTGGCGCTGGTCACGTTCAATGTCGGCGTCGAGCTGGGGCAGCTGGCGATCGTCACCGTGGCGCTGCTGGCGACGCTCTCGCTGCGCCGCCTCCTCGCGGTGCCGCTCGAAGGATTGCGGCCGGCCTTTGCCTACAGCATCGGCATGGTGGCGGCGGTCTGGTTCGCCGAACGCATGCTCGGCATCCTCGCCGCCTGAGACGTCATCGCAGTTGCAAACGGATCTGTTGAACTGTTGATGGAGACATCATCACGGAGATCGACATGACCGTCCACGTGCGCGCGCGGCGCGAGAGCCTGAGCTTTGCCAATGCAAACCTCGTCCTGCCGGACGGTGTGGCGGCGCGTGGCACCCTCGTGCTGGCCGGCGCCGCCATCGAGGCGGTGGAGCCGGAGGCCGCGCCCGACGGCGCCATCGATTGCGGCGGCGATTTCCTGATGCCGGGCATCGTCGACGTGCATACCGACCATTTCGAGAAGCACGTCTATCCGCGCAGCCACGTGCGGTGGCAGGCGCTGCCGGCGGCGCTGGCGCACGACGCGCAGATGATCGGCGGGGGCATCACCACGGTGTTCGATTCGCTGTGCGTGGGCATCGCCGGCACCGAAAGCCACCGCCGCGAGATCCTGACGCCGATGATCGAGGCGCTCGAGGCGGGGGCGGCCGGCGACATGTTCAAGGCCGAGCACTTCGTGCACCTGCGCTGCGAGACCGCGGACGAAGCGACCATCGCGCTGCTCGGCGAGCACATCGGCCGCAAGATGGTGCGCCTCGCCTCGGTGATGGACCACACGCCGGGCGTGAAGCAATCGCGCGACCTGGAGGGCTATATCGGCCGCCGCATCGCCGCGACCGGGTGGGAGCGCCCCGTGGTGGAGGCGGAGCTGGCGGAGATCCTGGAGCGCCTGTCGGGCGTGGTGGAGCGGGTGCGCCACGAGGTGGTGGGGCTCCTGAAAAAGACCGGCCTCACGCTGATGAGCCACGACGACGTGACCGCCGCGCACATCGCCGAGGCGAAGGCGGACGGAGTGAGCGTGGCGGAGTTTCCCACCACGCTGGAGGCGGCGCGGGCGGCGCGGGCGGCGGGCTTGGCCATCGTCGCGGGAGCGCCGAACTATGTGCGCGGCGGCTCCCAGTCCGACAACATCGCGGCGAGCGCGCTGCTGGCGGAAGACCTCGTCGACATCCTCGCCTCGGACTACGTGCCGCGCGCGATCCTCGATTCGGTGTTCCTGATCGCCGGCAACCCGGCCCTGCCCCATGGGCTGGCCGACGCGGTGCGGCTCGCCACGCTCAACCCCGCGCGCGCCACCGGGCTTGCCGACCGCGGCGCGCTGGCGCCCGGCCAGCGGGCCGATATCCTGCGCGTCGGACTCGTGGACGGCCAGCCCTTCGTGCGCGCCGCGTGGCGGGCCGGCGCGCGCGTGGCGTAGACGGCGCGCGATCAGGCGGCCGGCGCCTCCCCCATGGAGGCGATGGCGTGGAGGAGCGTTCCCGCCGTGCCGAGCGCGCTGCCGGCGCTCATGCATAGCTGCGGCAGCGCGAGCCATTCCAGCGACCAGGCCATGCCGGAACGCTCCTGCTCGTGCACCATCGCCTGCTGCAGCGCGCCCTGCTGGGCGGCGGCGTAGCGCGCCAGCGTCACCAGGATTTCCGCGCCGACGGGGTTGCGCTTGTGCGCCATCGCCGAGGAGGTGCCGCCGCCCGACAGCGCCACGGCCTCGATGCCCTGCTGCGCCATCAGCGCGACGTCGATGCCGATCTTGCCGAGCGCGCCGCAGGTGGTGGCGAGCCAGCCGCCATAGGTGACGAGCCCGTCGCGGCCGCTCTGGCGGCTTCCCCCCGGATCGGACAGCGCGAGCGCCTCGGCCACGGCGCGCCGCAGCGCCGCTGCATGGGCGCCCCAGGCCTCCCCGGTGCCCACCGGGCCGGCCAGCTCGACACACTCCACATCGGCCCGTACGCCGGCGAAGCGGGTCTGCTGGCGTGCCAGCGGGTCGCGCCAGGACGCGATGCGCGCGCCCATCGCGATCGGCAGCGCCGCCTGCATGCGCGTACGCGCCATCAGCGGCGCCTCGCCCCATCGCGCCGCGAGCCCGTCGAGGCCGGCGATCACCCCGTCGAGGCGGGCCGCCAGGCGTGCGTTGACCGCCTGCAGCGTCAACGCCTGTGCGGTGTCCATGATGTCCTGGCTGGTGGCGCCGAGGTGGACGGCCGCGCGCCACTGCGCCGGCACGCGCGCCTTGAGCTGGCGCACGTAGCTCGGCCCCGGCAGCCCGTCGGTCAGCCCATCCGCGGCAAAGGCGGCCCAGTCCGGCGCGAAATCGGCAATCGCGGCGAGGATCGGCGCGGCCGCCGCCGCATCGATGATCCCCACCGCCGCGAGCGCGCGCGTCAACGCCGCCTCCACCGCGCCGTAGCGCTCGACCGTGCGCGCGGGCGCGAACTCGGCCGCCGTCTCGGCATCGGCGAACAGCGCGTAGAGCGGGTTTTCAAAGGTGGACGTGGTCATCGGCAGGCTCATCTCATCGTGACACTGGCCGGCCGCTTCGAAGCGGCCGCCGGGGCTCTCACTATAAAGGGCTTGGCCCGATGTGGTGGGGTGTTGTCATCACCAAATAACTAGATTAGTAGTTATTTCCATGGATGACGGGATGGCGGCCAAAGCGTTTGGCGCCCTCGGGCATGACGCGCGGCTGGGGCTGTTTCGCCTGCTGGTCCGCGCCGGCCGCGAGGGTCTCAATATCGGCGAAATCGGGCGGCTTCTGTCGCTGCCCCCATCGACGCTCGCACACCATCTCGGCGTGCTGGTGGCGGCGGGATTGGTGACGCAGGAGCGGCGCGGCCGCGCCGTGGCCAACCGGGCGGACTACGAGCGGCTGCGGGCCGTGTTCGACTTTGTCGAGGAATGCTGTTGCGTCGGCGTCCCCTCGGCCCCAAACGACGATGGCCTGACCGGCCAGATGCAAGAGGGTGTCCAATGAGCGAGCTGGTTCTGGGGATCCGCCGCGCGGGCGGGGCGATGTCGGCGGTGCAGCGGGTTTGGCTGTTCAACGGTGCGGTGCTCCTGGTCCTGGCCGCGCTGGCGCCCGACCAGGCCCGCGAGACGGCGCGCTTCACGCTGGTGTCGCTCGCCGACGTGGCACCGTGGCTGGTGTTGTCGGTGGGGCTTGCGGCCTACGCCGCCGCGTCCGGCGCCGACAACCTGATCGCCAAGGCGTTCCAGGGACGCCAGGCGGTGATGATCGTCAGCGCGGCGCTGTTCGGCGGACTGTCGCCGTTCTGCTCGTGCGGGGTGGTGCCGTTGATCGCCGCGCTGCTGGCGATGGGGGTGCCGCTGGCGCCGGTGATGGCGTTCTGGCTCGCCTCCCCCGTCGTCGATCCGGCGATGTTCGCGCTCACCGCGGGCACGCTGGGCTTCGATTTCGCGGTGGGCAAAGCGGCGGCGGCGGTGGGCATCGGTCTCCTCGGCGGGTTCGGCACGCTCGCCCTGTCGCGCCAGCAATGGCTCGCCGATCCGCTGCGCCCCGGCATCGGCAACGGCGGCTGCGGCGGCGTGCGCGTGCGCGATCCCAAGCCGCCCGTGTGGCGGGTGTGGGCCAACCCGGCACGGCGCACGAAATTCGCCCGCGAAGGCGCCAAGACGGCCCTTTTCCTCCTCAAATGGCTGACGCTCGCGTTCATCCTGGAAAGCCTGATGATCGCCTATGTGCCGTCCGGCTGGGTCACGGGCGTCGTGGGCGGCGACGGTCCGGTCTCGGTCGCGCTGGCCACGCTGGTGGGGGTGCCGCTCTATCTCAACGGCTATGCGGCGCTGCCCGTCGTCTCGGGCTTCATGGAGCAGGGCATGGCGCCGGGCGCGGCGATGGCCTTCCTGGTGGCGGGCGGCGTCTCGTGCATTCCCGCGGCGGTCGCCGTGTGGGCGCTCGCCAAGCCGCGGGTGTTCGCGCTCTATCTCGGCTTCGCGTTCGTCGGGTCGCTGATGGCCGGGCTCCTCTTCGGGGCCGCGATGCGGCTTTAAAGCGTTAGAGCGTGTCACGCTTCCACGGAAGCATGACGCGCTCTTGGGTTTTTTGTCGGACGCGGGTCACGTCACGGGACGCCGGATGATTAAGTCTGGCCGTGACCCGCTCTAGCTCGGCGGCTGGCAGGCGAGGCACAGGCCCACCAGCTCGCAGCGCGACAGGCGCATGGCGAAGCTGTTGTCGCGCATCCAGTCGGTGACGAAGCCGTCGAACGTGCCGTCGGCGAATTCGCGCGCGCAGCCGCAATTCTCGCAGATGGCGAAGATGGTGGCGGTGCCGTCGCACTCGTCGCGCCGGCAGGCGACGAACGCGTTGAGGCGTTCGATGCGGTGGGCGAGCCCCCGCTGCTGCAGCCGCTCCAGCGCGCGATAGACCTGGGGCGGCGAGCGCATCCCCGCCTCGCGCACCGCATCGAGGATGGCGTAGGCGCCCAGCGGCCCGTCAGCCCCCTCCAGCACGGTGTGCACCAGGCGCTCGTTGCGCGTCAGCTCGTTCTTGGCGCCGGCGTGGTCGTGCGTGTGATGCGCCTCGGCCTTGTTGGGGTGCTCCATCAGCCGGTCTCCTTGGTGTGCGCGCGACGACGCATGAGGCCGCCCAGCGGCGACAAGCTCACGACGAACAATACCAGCGCGGCGACGACAATCGAGGGCCCCGCCGGCGTGTCGGCGGTGAGCGAGCCGAACAGCCCCCCCACCACCGCGAGAAGGCCGACCAGCGCGGCGACGAAGGCCATCGGCTCCGGCCCCCCCGTCAGGCGGCGCGCCGTGGTGGCCGGAATGATGAGAAGCGCGGTGATCAGGAGGACGCCGACGATCTTCATGGCGACGGCGATGATCGCCGCCAGGAGCACCATCAGCACGAGGTCGGTGCGGGCGGGCCGCAGGCCCTCCGCCTCGGCAAGGTCGCGGCTGACGGTGGCGGCGAAGAGCGGGCGCCAGATCAGCCACAGGACCACGCCGATGGCCGCCGCCAGCAGGTAGATGACCAGGATATCCTGGCGGGACACCGCAAGGATATCGCCGAACAGGAGGCCCAGGAGGTCGACCCGCACGGTGGTGAGGAAGGACAGGCACACCAGGCCGAGCGCCAGCGCGCCGTGCGACAGGAGGCCGAGAACCGCATCGGAGGAGACCGACCCCTCCCGCCGCAGGCCCAGCATCGCCAGCGCCACCAGCAGCGAGGTGACCATCACCGCGAGCGTGACGTTGACCTCCAGCAGGAACGCCAGCGCGATGCCGAACAGCGCCGCATGGGACAGCGTGTCGCCGAAATAGGCGAGCCGGCGCCACACGATGAAGCAGCCGAGCGGGCCGGCGATCAGCGCCACGCCGATGCCGGCGACCATCGCGCGCACGAAGAAATCGTCAAGCATGGGTTTCGTCCTGCGCCTGCGTCTCGCCTTCGTGCGCCCCGGCGCAGTCGTGGTGGTGGTGGTCGTGGCGGTAAAGGGCGATGTCGCCCGACGGGCGCCAGCCGAACAGGGTGCGGTAGGCCGGGCTCTGGCTCACCGCGTCGGGCGTGCCGCGGCAGCAGACGTGGCCGTTGAGGCAGATCACCGTGTCGGTGGAGGCCATCACCACGTGCAGATCGTGGCTGATCATGAGGACGCCGCAATCGAGCTCGCGGCGGATCTCGTCGATCATCTTGTAAAGCGCCGCCTCGCCGTTGACGTCGACACCCTGCACCGGCTCGTCCAGCACCAGGAGATCGGGCGCGAGGGCGATGGCCCGCGCGATGAGCGCGCGCTGAAACTCGCCGCCCGACAGGGTGCGCATCTGCGCCTCGGCCAGGGCCGCGATGCCGACGCGCTCCAGCGCCCGCTCCACCGCGGCCTCCGGCAGGCGGCGCGTGAGGCTCATGAAGCGGCGCACGGTGAGCGGCAGCGTCCAGTCGATGGCGAGCTTTTGCGGCACGTAGCCGACGCGCAGGCCCTTGGCGCGGCGCGCGCGCCCCTCGCTCGGCGCGGCGAGCCCCAGCGCCAGGCGCGCGGTGGTGGACTTGCCCGAGCCGTTCGGGCCGATCAGCGTGACCACATGGCCGCGCGGCACGGCGAGATCGACGCCGCGCACCAGCCAGCGGCCGGCGCGATTGAGCCCCGCATTCTGAAGCTCGACCAGCGCGTTGACCGCGACCTGCGGCCGCTCGATGTGGGTCGTGCCCCCGTCCATGCCTCTTGCGCTCCTTGCGCGAACTCGTTACGGCGACTTTGTTACGTTATAACATTTGCGTCAATCGGGAGTCGCCATGAACGTACGTGCAATCGCCATTTTATCGTTGGCGGCGGGGCTGTGGGCCGGCGGCGCGCGCGCCGACGTCGAGGTGGTCGCGTCGATCAAGCCGATCCACGCGCTGGTGACGGCGGTGATGGAGGGAACCGGCACGCCGGCGCTCGTGCTGGAGGGCGCCAGCTCGCCGCACACCTACGCCATGCGTCCGTCCACGGCGCGCGCCATCGCCAATGCCGACGTGGTGTTCTGGGTCGGCGATCAGCTGGAGACGTTCATGGCCAACGCACTGGTGACGCTGGCTCCGGACGCCAAGGTGGCGGCGCTGATCGACACACCCGGGCTCACGCTGCTGCCGCTGCGCGAAGGCGGCGCGTTCGATCCGCACGAGCACGAAGCGCACGAAGCCCACGACGACGACGATGCGCACGAGGACGAGCACGAGCACGAAGCTCACGAGGGCGAAGACGAGGAGCACGAGGAGGAGCACGCGCACGAGGGCGATGCGCACGGCGTCAACCCGCACATCTGGCTCGACCCGGCCAATGCGCGGGCGATGGTGGCGCACATCGCGGCCACGCTGGAGGACGCGGACCCCGACAATGCCGCGACCTACGCGGCCAACGCACAGCGGCGCATCGGCGAGCTGGAAGCGCTGGAGAGCGAGATGACGGCGATGCTCGCTCCGGTGCGCGGCCGCTCGTTCGTGGTCTTCCACGACGCCTATCCCTACCTGGAGGCGCGCTTCGGCGTCGCGGCGGTGGGGTCGATCACCGTCAGCCCGGAGATCCTGCCGGGCGCGGCGCAGCTCGGCGAAATCCGCGAGCGGATCGAAGCGCTGGGGGCGACTTGCGTGTTCGCGGAGCCGCAATTCGCACCCAAGCTGATCGACGTCGTGGTGGACGGGACGCAGGCGCGCACCGGCGTGCTCGACCCGCTCGGCGCCGAAATTCCAGCGGGACGCGACCAGTACGACGCGCTGATGCGCGCCAACGCACGGGCGCTGCTGTCGTGCCTGTCGCCGCAAAGCTGAGATATCGCCTCGGCGCGCCGATCGCGCCGAGCGAGAATGCCTAGAGCGCGATGAGGTGGTTGTCGAAGGCGCCGGCGATGGCGACGCCTTCGCCGTCGGAGCGCTCGAACCGCCCCTGCCCGCTGGTGACCGCAAAGCCGGTGCCGGCCGGCGCGGTGCCCCCGACATCGACGAAGTCGCGCGCCTCGCGCAGGCTGCGCGTCGCGCTGTCCCAGGCGAGATAGAGGCCGCCGCGCGGTCCGGTCGCGACCACGGTCTCGCCATCGCCGGAGATGCCGACGGAGCCGACATACTGGTTCATGCGCGCCATGGTGCGCGGATCCGCCTCCACCAGCGACAGGCCGCGCTCGCGGTCGAAGGTGCCGACGAGGGGCACCCGGTCGCGCCGCGGCCCCTCGTACTGGCCGCCGAACCATAGCACCTCGCCCGGCGCCTCCACCATGTGGCGGATCGACAGCTGATGGATGTCGGCCGGCAGCCGGTCGATCGCCTGGAGCGCGCCCGTCTCCACGTCGATCAGCGCCAGCGACGGCTCCATGGTGGCGAGGTTGAGCTTCTGGCGCGGATAGTCGGGGTGGGTGAGGATGCCGCCGTTGGCGACGGCGATGGTCTTGCCGTCGTTGAGGAGCAGCGCCTCGTGCGGGCCGATGCCGTGGGTGGCGAACTCGCCGATGCGGCGGTAGTCGTCAGTGGCGTCGTAGATGCCGAGGACGCCGCGCTCGCCCTCGAAATCGTTCTCGGTGGCGTAGAGCAGCTTGCCGTCGGCGCTGAACAGGCCGTGGCCGGCGAAGTGCCGGTCGGCCGGCGGAGCGATCACGCGGGTGCGGGCGCGCCGCGTCAGGTCGAGCACCAGGGCGAAGCGGCCCGGCCGCCGGGCGAACACGACGGCGGCATGCGGGTCGGGGCGCACGGCGGCGGCGTGGCCGCGCCCCTCCAGCGCCTCGCGGAAGACGATGTTGCCCTCCCCGTCGAGCACCAGCGCGTCGAAGCGGCCGCTGATGTCGCGATGGGCGGCGACGAAGGCGGGCTTGTCGCCCTCGCCGGCCAGTGCGCCGGGCGCGGGGAGCAGCAGGGCGCCGAAACCGGCGAGGATTGCGCGTCGAGAGGGTTTCATCAGTCGCCATCCAATGCGTTGAAGCCGGCGATCAGGCCGAGGGCGGCCGGGATGCGCTCGGACAGGATCGTCTCGGCCCCGTCGATGGGATAGCGCGCGGCCAGCAGGCGGCGCTGCCCGTCCGGGCTTTTGACCACGGCCTCGAAGCCGGCGGGATCGGCGGCGAGTGGGGCGATCAGCGCGTCGGCCTGGCGCAGCTCGAACTGGGCGCTGGCCACGAGCTCGGCATCCTCGCCCAGCAGCGCGGCGACATCCTCGGTCAACAGCGCCGCGACGCCGGCGATGTTGGCCCGCAGCGCCGGCAGCGTGGCGTCGGAGCGCCAGAACGGCGCCAGCCGCGGCTTGGCGCTCTGCGGCGTTTCGCCGAGCACGGGGGCGATCTTGTGCATGTTGGCGATCTCGAGCTGCTCGGCCGCCGCCTGCATGATGTCCTGGAACGCCTCGCCGTGGGAGCGGTAGGCGGGGTTGTCCGGCCCCGAACTGGCGATGAGCGCGGCGAACGGGCCGCGCCATTCGGCCTCCAGCGTGCGCGCGATATCGGCGACCACCGCGGCGATGCTTTCGCCATAGCGGCAGCGGAAACCGGCTTCGTTGGCGAGCGCGTCGCTGCCGTTGGCGAACAGTACGAATTCGAGGGCGGGCAGGCCTTGCACGGCGACGCTCTTGCCCGTCAGTGTCTGTGCGCTGGCGGCGCTCTCGTCCGCGGTGGCGATGACGCCCTGCACCTGGCGCAGCCCCCGCCCGCGCCGGTCGGGCCAGAAGAACAGCCGCTCGATGCGGTTGTCCTCGCGCGCCGGGCCGAAGCGGAACATCTCGATGCGGCTGAAGGCGACGACGAGATCGCGGAATTGGGCGCGCGCGTTTTCGAGGCCCGTTGGCGAGGGCGCGGCGCAGAGGCCGGCCATGGTGTCCGCCTCCGCCTCGGCGGCGGCGGTGAAGGCGGCGTGGGCCGGCACGATCACATCGGCGATGAGGCTTTCCACCACGGGGCGGTAGGCGTGCCCGTCCCCCTCGGCATGGGCGAAGCCGGCGGCGAACAGGGCGATCAGAGCAACGAATATCCTCATAGCGACTCCACGAAACGCACCAGGGCGTCCCGCTCTTCGGGCGTCATCTCGACGACCCGCTCGCGAGCCGCCGCCGCCTCCCCGCCGTGCCACAGCACGGCCTCCAGTACGCCCCGCGCCCGACCGTCGTGCAGCAGGAAATCGTGACCGTTGACCGCGTCGGTGAGGCCGACCCCCCACAGCGGCGGGGTGCGCCAGTGCGCGCCCGAAGCGACGCCGACGGGCCGTCCGTCCGCCAGGCCCTCGCCCATGTCGTGCAGCAGCATGTCGGTGTAGGGCCAGATGAGCTGGAAGCGCTGGGCCGGGTTCTGCGCATCGCGGCGCGTCACGTATTTGGGCGTGTGGCAGGCGGGGCAGCCGGCGCCGTAGAACAGCGCCTTGCCGGCCAGCACCTGCGGGTCGTCCACGTCGCGCCGCACCGGCACGGCGAGGTTCTGGGCGTAGAAGGTGACGAGGTCGAGCATCTCGTCGGAGACTTCGGTGTCGCCCATGTGCGGCTGGACGCCGTCCGGCATCGCGCGGCAGGGGGCCTGCGCGGCGGTGCAGGCGCCGAAACCGTCCGGAAACAGCGCCGTGGAGAGGCCCATGTCGTTGAAGAAGGCATCCGCCGATTGGGCGCGGATGGTGGGGTTGGACGCCTTCCAGCCGAAGCGGCCCAGCACCTTTTCCCCGGTCGCCGGGTCGCGCACCACCGAGGCGCGGCCGGCGATGCCGTCGCCATCGCTGTCGAAGGGGTCGGCGCGGGCGAGGATATCGGCCGGATGCACCGCCTCCAGCAGGCCGAGCCCGATCATCGGGTTCGCCACGCGCAGCGACATCATGGTGCCTGGCGCCATGGGGCCGTCGGCGAGGTCGACGATCTCCAGCACCGGCTTGCGCAGCGTAGCGGTCTCGCCGCCGGCGAGCGCGACGTCGTGCTCCTCCCAGGAGAGGGCAATGCGGCCCTCCGCGGGCAGCCCCGTGACGGCGAAGTCCTGCAACTGGCCGCCGTAGGTGGGTTCGGGGATGCGCATCGCCTCCAGGGCGGCGAGGCTGCCCGTCTCCTCGGCCGTCGACGGCGGCACCGACAGGCGGACCAGCATCGAGGTGGCGGCATCGTCCGGATCGGACGGCGGGTGGCCGCGCCCGTCCTTCAGGTGGCAACGCTGGCAGGCGCGCGCGTTGAACAGCGGCCCCAACCCATCGGACGCGGCCGTGGAGGACGGGGCGGCGACCCACATCTTGCGGAACAGGCCGTTGCCGACGAAGAAGCGCTCCCGCCCCTCGAAGGTGAGGTTGGCGGAGGGGTGCGAGAAGGCGTTGCGGTCGGCCCGCGCCTCGGACGTGGTCGCGCCCCCCGGCTTGGCCTCGAACCGTTCGGCGGTGCGGAAATCGTCGGTGGGCCGGGTGACGGCCGCCACCCTGGCTTTGTCCTTCCTGGACAGGTCGTCTCGCTCGACGGAGGGCAAGAGGGTGCTGGCCGCGTCGGCGGGCGGGCCCTCTAAGCTCAGAGTGTGCGCGGCAGCCGCGAGCGCCAGCCCCAGGCCGGCGCCCACAACAAGGACGCCGCGCAGGGGCCGGTTAGTCGACCTCGTTCGCGGGCTCGGCGTTGAGCAGGGCGTACCGCTCCTCGCCGATGCGTTCGAAGAGCGCGATCTGCGTCTCCAGAAAGTCAATATGACCCTCCTCGTCGCTCAACAGACGCTCGAACAGGTCCATCGAGACATAATCGCCCTCGGCGCGGCAGATCTCACGCGACTCGCCGTAGGCCTTGCGTGCCTCGTATTCACCGGCGAGGTCCGCATCGAGCACCTCGCGAATGGTGGTGCCGATACGCAGGGGCGCCAGCGTTTGGAGGTTCGGATGCCCTTCGAGGAAGATGATGCGCGCGACAAGCTTGTCCGCGTGATGCATCTCTTCGATCGATTCGGCGCGTTCCTTTGCCGCTAACTTGCCGAGGCCCCAGTCCTCGAGCAAACGATAATGGAGCCAGTACTGGTTGACCGCCCCAAGTTCAAGAAAGAGAGCCTGGTTGAGGCGCTCGATCACCCTGGTGTTGCCCTTCATTATGCATCCTTCGGCATCAGCTGTTTAAGCGGCGATGCCGAGGACAGGGCGCTGCCATGAACGTCTTTCATGGCATCGGCGAGAAGCTCATCGACGATCGCAGCAACGGTGGGGAAGCAGCTACAGCATCGCCCCCGCTTCTGCAATTCTCGATAGACCAGCTGCGGCTCTAAGCCGCCCGCGGGATCACGCGCCAGGATGCTGCGGACAGCGTCCTGGATCTCCCGCCTCAGGATGACGTTGCACTGACAAACGATCACGCGACCACCTTCAGGACACGGATGCTACTGGAAGACGGCGTTCGGATCGTCGAGGCTGTCGGAGCCTTCGATCTCGAGGGCGCCGAGGTCGAGCGCGGCGACGATGCGCTCGATGGAGGGCGTCTGGTCGACCAGCGCGTCGATGGCGGCCTGGACGATGGCGTTGCCCTCGGCGTTGCCCTCGCCGATCATCTGGTCGTAGGCCTCGATGCTCTCCGCGCGGGCCTTCATCGCGGCCATGGCGAGGATCGTCGCGTCGAGGCGGGCGAGCATCTCCTCGTTCAGCGCCGGGTCGAGGTCGGCGACGATGTCGGCGACGGCCGGGCCCGAGACGACGCTGCCGTCCACGCGGCGGTAGTGGCCGGTGTAGACGTTGCGGATGCCGACGGCGTCGAAATAGTGCGAGTTGTGGGTGTTGTCGGAGAAGCAGTCGTGCTCCTCCTCCGGGTCGTGCAGCAGGAGGCCGAGCTTCATGCGCTCGCCGGCGAGCTCACCGTAGGACAGCGAGCCCATGCCGGTGAGGATCGACAGGAGGCCCGCCTGCGGGTCGGCCAGAAGGCCCTCGCGCGCCTCGCCGTCCTCGCCCCAGTAGCCCACCATCTCCTCGAGATCGGACAGGAGGAGGCCGGTCGCCGCCTTGAGATAGGCGGCGCGACGGTCGCAATTGCCGTTGCTGCAATTGTCCGTGTCGAAGTCGGTGGCGGGGCGGTTGCCGGCGCCGGGTCCGGTGCCGTTGAGGTCCTGCCCCCACAGCAGGAATTCGATGGCGTGATAGCCGATGGCGACGTTGGCCTCCACCTCTTCGGCCTCGTGCAGCGTGTCGGCGATGAGGTCCGCCGTGATGCTGGAGGCGTCGACCTCCCGGCCGTTGACGGCGATGGAGGGGTTGGCGATCACGTTCATCGTGTAGAGCGCGTTGGTGTCGGACTCGGCGCCATAGGCGGCGTCGACATAGTCGATCAGCCCCTCGTCCAGCGGCCAGGCGTTCACCTTGCCTTCCCAGTCGTCCACGATCGCGTTGCCGAAGCGGTAGGCCTCGGTCTGCTGGTAGGGCGCGCGGGCGGCGACCCACGCGGCGCGGGCCGCGTTGAGGGTGGCGTCGGACGGGTTGGCGATCAGCGCGTCGACGGCAGCACCCAGCGCTTCGGCGGTGACGAGGGAATCGCCGTAGGCAGCTTGGGCGATATCGGCATAAGTGCCCAGCACGGCCTCGGGCGTGGGCGCGTCGGCCCAGGCGAAGCTCGTGGTCGCCATGGTCAAGATCGCTGCCAGCGCGCCCTTTGTCATCTGATCGGTATCCCGTTGCGTTGATCGGACCGGACCGGTTGCGCGATGCCGAGCGCCACCTCTCCGTTGCATGTCTGATCACGCCAAGAAGAGCGCAAGTCAATACGTAAATTTTCTAGAAATACTCCAAGTTTCATAGGGTTAGTTCTTTCTTCGAATTATTCCATTTAAGGGTAAAGCGCCTCCCCGACCCGTAACTCGATGTCCCGCCAGCGATTTGCATCTGCGCGCGGTGGATCGCGTTCGGCTTGAACAATTCCAATCCTTGCCGGCATTGGCGCGTGCGGCGATTTGACGGCCCCGTCTCGCGAAAGCCCGGCGCAAGCGCGAGCGGGTTGGCCATCGCGCCGGGTTCGACGGCGAGCGCCTCGCTGCCGCTGAAATAAACTGTGAGTACAAGTAGCGCTGTTTCAGCTTGCTCCCATAGCAAATACGATTGCGCCCGTTCAATTGACAGGCGCAAAGGCGCTTCGTAGCGTTTTCGGCAGCGACGATCACGTGATCGGATGGTTGCAATTCGCGAATCTCAAGCAACACGCGCGATGCGAATTCGTGGAAGACGAACAGAACTATTTACGTATGGGAGGAAAACGTGAAGTTTATAGCAGGGATATCAGTGGCGGCTGCGCTCGCGATGGCGGCTGGCGTCGCCACGGCCCAAGCGGACGATGTGGCCGACTTCTATAAGGACAAGACGGTGATCGTCGTCTCTCCCTCGGGAACCGGCGGCTCGATCTACCAGTATGCGCTGCTGGTCTCCAACCACATCGGCAAACACATTCCGGGCGAACCCACCGTGGTGGTCGAGGCGCGCAGCGGCGGCGGCGGCGTGAAGGCGGCCAACTACATCTTCAACGCCGCGTCCGACGAGGGGCTGGTGATCGGCGAGCTCCACCCCTCCTCGCTGATCGTGCCGCTGACGCAGGAGGTCGAGTACGACTTCTCCAAGGCCAACTGGCTCGGCTCAGTCGCGGTCCGGCCCTATGTCGGCGTGGTGTGGGAAGGCGTCGAGGCCAACACGCTGGAGAAGATGCGCGACACGCCGGTGATCTTCGCCTCCTCGGGCGTGGGCGGCAGCTCGTACCAGTATCCGCGCTTCATCGCGGAGATGACGGGCGCGAAACTGCAGATCATCCCCGGCTACAAGAGCGGCGGGGAAATGAACCTTGCCATGGAGCGCGGCGAAGTCGAGGGGCGCGGCAACTACTACGAAGGTTTCCTCGCCACCAATCCCGACTGGATCGAGAACAACAAGCTCCAGTTCGTGTTCCGCATGGGCGACGAGCATCCCGACCTGATGGATGTCCCCGCCGCGGCGAGCTACGCGACGACGGACGAGCACAAAAAGATGCTGGGCCTGCTGGAAGCGCCGCTGAAGGTCGGCCAGGCGTTCTATGTGCATGAAAACGTGCCGGAGGACCGCGTCGCCGCCCTCCGCAAGGCGTTCGAGGACATGCTGGTGGACGAGGCCTTCCTGGCCGAGGCGGAGAACCTCAACCTGGTGATCCGCGCCAAATCGGCCGATGGTGTGGCCGACGTGGTGAAGGAGACCTACGCGACCCCGAAGGAAACGGCGAAGAAGCTCGACGAGATCTTCTCCCAGTAAGAGCCTGTCACCTGCACTTCGACTGACGCCGACATGAAGTCATGTCGGCGTCAGGCATCAGAACAGCCGGGTGGGCCGCCAATCCCTCAGAGCGGGGAAGAGATCGCCCAGCACCGCGTCGGGCCAGGGCACCACCAGAACGTAGTGGAACAGCCCGTAGGACGCCGCCCCGATGCCGAGCGTGAGGGCGGCGGCGAGCCACAGCCGCTCCCCCGCGGTCACGAGATAGGCGAACAGGAACACCACCATCGCCGGCAACATCCCGATCAGCGCGGCCGCCACCAGATAGCCCACGCACCAGGCGAAGAAGACCAGCGCGCGGCGCCACATCACGGCGGCGCCGAGGTCGCCCAGATCGTCGCGCACGTCGAGGGTCGCCTCCCCGTGCGCGGCCGGCGCCGTGCGCTCCATGCGCACGAACAGCATGGCGAACAGGAGCACGCCCGTCGCCACCAGCCCCGTCCAGCCGATCACCTGCGGGAACAGCCGTGCGCCGAAATCCCACCCCGCCGACGTGACCAGCGTGGCCGCGAAGAGGACGAACAATCCGCCGGTGAAGGCGACGTCCAGCGGCGGCCGGTGAAGGCCGAAGCCGAACGACAGCGACACGTTGCGCTTGCCCCGCCAGGCGGCGATCGCGCTGCGCAAGGTGGGCGCGAACACGCCGTAGAGCGCCAGCGCCAGGATGATCAGCACGAGCGGGCGCATCAGCCAATCCCCGCCATAGCGCAGCGTGGAGATGAACATATAGCGCTCCAACAGGCTCCCCAGCACGAAGGCGAGGATCACCGGCGGGCGCGGCCAGCCGAGCCGCTTCATGACGAAGCCGAGCACGCCCGCCGCCACCAGGAGGTAGAGATCGCCCCAGGCGCGCTGGCCCTGGAAGGCGCCGATGAAGCTGACGGCGAGCACGATGGGCACCAGGATCGAGGCGCGCAGCAGGGCGAGCTTGGCGAGCTGGCCCGCGAACAGGAAGCACACCCCCGCCCCGAGCACGTTGGCGATGGCGATGGACCACACCAGCGCGTAGGTGATGTCGAGGTTGGTGGACAGCATGCGCGGTCCCGGCACGATGCCGTGCACGGTGAAGGCGGCCAGGATCAGCGCCATCGACGCCGAGCCCGGCACGCCGAACGCGATGGTGGGCACCAGCGAGCCGCCTTCCTTGGCGTTGTTGGAGCTTTCCGAGGCGATCACGCCGCGGATGTCGCCGGTGCCGAACGTCTTGTCGGCGCCCTTGATGGTGCGCGCGGCGTGGGCGTAGGCGATCCAGTCGATCACCGCCGCGCCGATGCCCGGCACCGCGCCCAACAGCGCGCCGATGGAGGCGCAGCGCACCACCAGGAACTTGTTGCGCAGGACGTCCATCACCCCCTCGCGCTGGGAGGAGACCTTGTCGCGGAAATGCTCCGACACGATGGCCGAGCGGCGGATCATCAGGTCGGCGAGTTCGGGAATGGCGAAGAGGCCGAGCGCCAGCGGCACGATCTGCATGCCGTCCCACAGGTAGATGGAGCCGAAGGTCCAGCGCATCTCGCCGGCCTGGGAATCCTCGCCGATCATGGCGAAGACGAGCCCCAGGCAGGCCGCCGCCAGCCCCTTGAAGGCATTGCCGCCCGACAGCACCGCCACCAGCGACAGCCCGAAGATGCAGAAGGCGAGGAGATCGGGCGTGCCGACCATCAGCACGAGGGGGCGCAGCACCGGCACGCTGAGGCCGAGGAGCACCGCCCCGAACAGGCCGCCCAGCATGGAGGCGAAGAAGGCCGCCCCGAACGCGCGGCTCGCCTCGCCGCGCTTGGCGAGGGGGTGGCCGTCGAGCGTGGTGGCCGCCGAGCCGACGGTGCCCGGCACGCCGAACAGCACCGCGGGGATGGTGTCCGACGTGGTGGTGACGGCGGCGAGGCCGATCAGCATCGCCAGCCCGGCCAAGGGCTCCATCGAATAGGTGAACGGCAGCAGGAGCGACAGCCCGATGAGGCCCGACAGGCCCGGGATGACGCCGAGCGTCAGCCCGATCATCACCCCCAGCGCGAGGTAGCCGAGGCGGACCGGATCGGACAGCGATACGAGCGCATCGCCGGCCGCCGCGAGGATGGAGGTATCCACGCGCGATCAGCTCGCGCTGGCGAGAGAGCGTTCGGCCATCGATTCGGTGAGCTCGCGCCCGTGGCCCGGGTCGATGTGGACGTCGATCACGAACGGCCGGCCGGCGAGCACCGTCGCCACGCCGCGCTCGATGGCGGCCGCGAGCGCGGCGTGGTCGCGGATCGGGCCGGCCGATTCCACCCCCTGCCCGTCGGCGAGCTTGGCGATGTCGGGCGCCGGATGGTCGATGGTCTGGCCGATCCAGCGGTTGGCGGGATCGCGGCCGCGGTGGCGGGCGACGCCCTCCTGGTGCAGCTCGTCGTTGTAGTAGGAGCGGTTGTTGCCGACGATGATCAGGGCCGGGATCTGGTAGCGCGCGGCGGTCCACAGCGCGTTGATCGACATCAGGCAGTCGCCGTCGCCGATGATGCCGACGGTGAGGCGGCCGGAGCCCTTGAGCGCCAGCGCGGCGCCGATGACGAGGCCCGGCCCGGAGCCCACCCCGCCGCCGCCGTCCTTGCCGAGGTAGGAGAGCGGTTCGGCGAACGGCCACAGCTGCGTCGGCCAGCCGCGACAGAGCGCGGCGAAGGTGACGGGGGTGTCGCCCACCGCGGCCGCGAGCACCGTCGCGACGTCGGCGAGGTTGACCGTCTCGCCCGGCGTATGGGTCGCCGGCTCGGCCGAGGGCGCGGGGGCCGCGGCCGCCGCGCGCTCCGGCAGCAGCGCGAGCAGGCCGGAAACGGTGCGGTCCGGGTCGGCGAGCATGGGCACGTCGACGGGCGGGAGCTGGAAGGTCTCCTTGCCCCAGCCATTATGCAGCAGCATGTCGAGCCCGGCGTGCACGATCTTGGCCGGCACCGGATCGGCGCCGAAGGCCTGGCGCAGCACGCCGCCGAGGTCGACCCAGCCGATGCTGACGATGACGTCCGCCTCCCGCAGCGCCGCGCGCCCGTCCTTGCCGAGCTTGTTGAAGGGCTGGCCGACGTGGGCGGGATGATCGGTCGGCACCACCGAGCGCGTCTTGAGGTCGGTCATCATGCGCCCGCCGGTGCGCTCCACCAGCGCGACGCGCGCGTCCCACTCGGCCGCGCTCAGGCCGCCGCGGCCGAACAGGAACAGCGGCTTGCGCGCCTCGCCGATGAGCCGGGCCGCCTCCGCCAGAGCGTCCGGATCGGGCGCGGGCGCGGGCGGCGGGGCGAAGCGGGCGGGGTCGGGAAAGGCGAAATCGGCGGAGGCCTCGGCCTCCTGCAGCGCCGCGTCGAGGCAGACATAGGTCGGCCCGTGCGGGGCGGAGGCGGTCTGCTGGTGGGCGCGCAGCAGCGATTCGGGGATCGCGTCGATGGAGCCCGGCTGATCGTCCCATTTGACGAAGTTGCGCACCAGGGCGCCCTGGTCCTGCGCGGTGTGCAGCCAGTCGATCCAAGGGCGGCGCAGGGCCGCGTCCACCGGCCCGGTGGCGCCGATGATCATCATCGGCTGGCGGTCGCACCAGGCGTTGAAGATGGCCATGGAGCCGTGCATCAGGCCGACATTGGAGTGCAGCGCCACCGCCATCGGCGTGCCCGTCGCCTTGGCGTAGCCCTGCGCGATGGCAACGGCGTGCTCCTCGTGCAGACACATCAGCATTTCCGGCGCGGCGTTGCCGAGGTGGTTGACGAGGCTGTCGTGGAGGCCGCGATAGCTCGCGCCGGGATTGAGGGCGATATAGGCGATGCCGAGCCGGCGCAGCATCTGCGCCGCGACATCGCTGCCCCAGCCCACCGCGTCGTCCACATTGGCGGGCTGATCTGCGTTTGCCTGACGGCGGACGGTTCCTTGGCGTTCCAGCATCTTTGTCTTCCCGCGCCCGTTCCAGCGCTCTTGAGGGGTACTTTGCCGGAAAGGCGAGGATTTCCGGCAGCTTGGTGTCGACGGACCCCCGCTCCCCCATGCGGAACGGGGCCGGATGCGACGGCCCCCGCTGAGGGCCGGCGCGTTTCTTCGTGGCGACGCCGCGCCCGGCCGGATGCAGCGCACCTCGCCGGGCGAGAACGATCAGCCGGCGAGGAGCGGACCCAGGACGATGCCCTGGAAGAGGCGGAAACCGAGCGCCACCTCGAAGAAGACGTAGACCACCGCGACGAGCAGCACCGACCACAGCGCTGCCCGCAGCGGCGCCGATTTGCCGAACACGGCCATCGAGATGAACATGTAGAGGCCAGCCGTCGCGAGGAAGCCGAACAGGTAGACGAGGACGCCGTAGGCGGGGATCCACACCAGCGCGCCGATCGGCGAGGCGGTGGGAGCGCCCGTTTCGCCGCCCTCCGGCGGTTTGTCCATCCCGACGAGTGTGCCCACCAGGCGCCCGAGCGCGGTGTTGGTGTGGCTGATGAAGTCGAGCGCGACGAAGACGATCATCGCGAACCCGACGATCAGCGGGAAGGTGCGCACCTTCGGCTCGTAGTCGTAGCTGAAGTGGACGTACAGCACCGCGAACGCGCCGAGCACGGCGATGGAGATCAGCGAAGCGGTGCGATTGCGCGAGCGCAGGAAGAACGACATGGGGCCTACTCCGCCGGTTGGGGTCGGCGGCGACGCCGCGATTTGAGGAGGACGCGCCCCGCGGGGAAGATGAGCGCGACGACGAGCAGCGCCACCAGGATGCGCGAGGGCCAGCTGTGCAGGAACACGGCGAGCGAGCCGTCGCCGATGATCATGGACTGGAAGAAGCTCGTCTCCATGATCGGCCCCAGCACCAGCGCGATGGGGAAGGTGAGCCGCGGATAGCCGAGCCGCATGAAGGCGAAGCCGATCAGCCCGAACGCGATGGTGAGGGCGACGTCCATGATCTCGTTGTTGAGCGAATAGGAGCCGATCAGCGCGAAGGCGAGCACGATGGGCGCCAGCGTGCGCGACTCGATCAGCGTGAGCTTGGCGATGTTGGAGGCCGCGAACAGCGTCACGAACATGCCCAGCACGCCGGCGATGACGGTGGCGAAGATCAGCGTCCACACCACGTCCATGTGCTGCGTCATGATGGTGGGGCCCGGCGACAGCCCGTGCAGCACCAGGACGCCGAGGAAGACCGCCATCTCCGCGCTGCCCGGAATGCCGAAGGCGAGCGTGGGGATCAGCGAGCCGCCTTCCTTGGCGTTGTTGGCGCTTTCCGGCGCGATGACGCCGGCGATCTCGCCCTTGCCGAAATTGGCGCGGTTCTTGTCGCTCTGCGCGGCGACGGTGTAGGCGAGGAACGCCGCGACGGTGCCGCCGACGCCCGGCAGCGCGCCGACGCCCGCGCCGATGGCCGAGCCGCGCAGCACCACCGGCCAGCGCCGCACCGCCTCCCGCACGCCCTCGAGCACCTGGGCGAAGTCGATCTTGGTGTTGGAGGGGTCCTCGGAGATGGAGCCGCCCTTGGACCACAGGTGGATCATCTCGGCGACGGCGAAGAGGCCGATCATGGCCGGCACCAGCTTGATGCCGTCCCACAGGTACATGGAATCGAAGGTGTAGCGGACCTCGCCGGACACGTCGTCGAAGCCGACGGTGGCGACCGCGAGCCCGAAGCAGGCGACGATCAGCCCGCGCAGGAACTTGCCCTCGGTGGAGACGGCGACGGCGCACAGCCCGAGCGCGGCCATCAGGAAGAACTCGGGCGGGCCGAACGCCAGCACGATCTCGCGCGTGATCGGGATGACGCAGATGAGGAAGCCGATGCCGAGCAGGCCGCCGATGCCCGAGGCCGTCGCCGCGGCGCCGATGGCGTAGCCCGCCCTGCCCTGCTTGGCGAGCGGATAGCCGTCCAGCACCGTGGCCGCGTTGGGCGCCGTGCCGGGCGTGTTGATGAGGATCGCGGTGACGGCGCCGCTGGTGGCGGTGGAGGACATCACGCCGGCCATCAGGATGATGGCCTCGAACGGCTGCATGGAAATGGTGATCGGCGTCAGCAGCGCGATCGCCGCCGAGCCGCCGAGCCCGGGCACGACGCCGAACACGAGGCCGATCAGCGTGCCGATGGCGAGCAGCGTGAGCGCCCACCAGCCGGCAAGGTTGTACAGCCCCTCGGCGAAGGTGGCGAAGACTTCCATCGAATGGATTCCTCAAGGAGGAGGGTCGCGATGCGCTGAGGCACCGCGACCCCGGGAAACTCTGGACTGGGCGGGCGTGTGGCCGGTTAGTCGAGGATGTCCGCGTAGCGCTTGTGGAACTCGAACGAGCGCTTGACCGCGGCGGCCGTCTGCTCCGCGCCGAGCGCCGGCATCGGGTTGCCGGTCTCCTCCGCCCAGGCCTGGACTTCCGGATCGTTCACCGCGGCGACGAGGGCATCGGACAGGATCTTGACCACGTCCGCAGGCATTCCGGCCGGACCGGCGACCGCACGGCGCAGGCCCAGATTGTCGAGGTCGGGCTGGCCGAGCTCGGCGCCGCCCGGCGCGTCGGGAAACTGCTTGTTGTCGGAGAATTCGGCCAGCACGTTGAAATCGTTATTGGCGTTGTAGCGCTTGGCCGAGCCGGACACGACCATGGTGAGGTCGCCGTCACCGCGCAGCACCGCCGTGGTGTAGTCCTGCGAGGACTTGTAGCCGGTGATGAACTCGTAGGGCACGCCGAAGGTGGTCCAGGTGATCTGGTTCGCCATGTGCGAGGTGGAGCTCGGCCCCTGGTCGGGGATCTTGATGCCGCGGCCGAGGTCCAGCACGTCCTGCACCGACTTGATGTTCTCGTTGTCGGCCGCGCCGAGCACCACGTAGCCGTCCTGGCCGACCTGGGCGAGCCAGGTGAGGTTCTCGATGTCGTAGCCGATGTCTTCCCCGCGCAGGAGGCCGAGCCCGTGGCCGGGGATGTTGAAGATCATGATGGTGTAGCCGTCGGGCTTGGAGCGCTCCAGCAAGGTGGCCGCCTTGCGCCCGTTGGCGCCCGGCATGTTGGTCGGCACCACCTCGACGCCGAGGATCTCCTCCATCTTGGGGACGATCTTGCGCACCACGGTGTCGAAGCCACCGCCCGGCCCGTAGGGGATGAGGAATGTGATGTTCTTGTCGGGGAAGGCTTCGGCCGCACCGCTGAAGCCGATCATCGCCGCGGCGGCGACGCCCAGTACCACTCGTTTGATCACGTTTCGCGTCCTCCCTGGTCGTTCTTGTGTTTGGCACCCCATTTGAGGGCGCGCTCTTATAGTGAGTCCAGGATCGCGGGGTTGGGCCATTCAGAAAATGTCTGAAGTGGTCTCGGGTCCATATCGAAACGTTTTGGCTTTGCGCGAGAGGCTCGCGGGGAGCCTGGGCGGGCGCGAAAGTGGTGCCGGCGAAACGGCGGAGTGGGCGCACCGCCCCGCTAGGGCGGCGCCGCCGGGCGGCCGGCGCAGTGGCGGTCGAATGCGAAAATGTCGCAACGGTCGAGGCGTCATACTGAATTTGTCTGAGCGGCGGCCCCTGCGGCACCCCTAAGACAGTCACATCCCGCGCTCTCGGAGGAGGCCCCATGCACGACGACCACGACGAGCACACCCACGGCCACGACGATGCGGCCGACGAGGATATCCTCGCCACCTACTACCACTCCAAGAAGGATCGCGTGTTCGTGCGCGGCATGGTGGGCGAGTACAATCTCACCGAGGAGCTGAAGCGGCTGCGCGACATGCCGCGGGTGCGGAAGGCGCGCGAGATCAAGTTCGTCGACGGTCCGCAGGCCTACAGCCGCCACTACGTGGAGCCGAAGGACGGCATCACGCAGACCTTCCACCTGCACCTGGAAGAGTACGGCCCCGGCGGCAAGAGCCAGAAGCACGGCCACGTGAACGAGG
>JAUIJH010000264.1 GCA_030431335.1 Alphaproteobacteria bacterium | reverse complement strand
GCGGACCCGATGCGATAGGCGAGGATGGTGAACAGCATGCCGCCGAAGCTGAGCGTCGCCGCGAGCGCGCTGAGGGCGAGATCGCCCAGCGGCACCGGCTTGTACCAGTACGGCATGACGAGGGCCATCAGCAGGAAATTGGCCGCCAGCGGATAGAGGATCAGCACCAGCGCGCGCTCGCCGCCGCTGATCTTGCGCACGATGATGGCCGACAGCGCGCCGAAGCAGGCCGCCGCCAGCGCCGCCATGTGGCCGAGCTCCAGGTCGACCGAACCGGGCCGCAGCGTGATGATCACGCCGATCATGCCGCCGACGATGGCGAGCCAGCGTTGCAGCCGCACCGTCTCGCCGAGCAGCGGGATCGACAGCAGCGTGATCAGGATCGGCGTGGCGAACAGGATGGCATAGACCTGAGCCAGCGGCAGGGTGGAGAAGGCGAAGAACGCGCACACCGAGGTGACGACGGCCGACGCGGTGCGCAGCGCGATCCACAGCGGGTTGCGCGGCAGCAGCGTCGCCGAGGTGCGGTCGCCCATGAGGAAGAACGTGGCCAGCGGGAAGGTGAACAGCACGCTGAAGAACACGATCTGGAACGGCGAATAGGTGCCGCCGAGCTGCTTGATGATGGCGTCGTGGGACGCGAACAGGCCGAAGGCCACCAGCGCGAACAGCGCCGCGCGCCCATTCAGCACCGACCGCTGGGGGAGGTCCGCCGCATTGTTCGCGGGCGTTGATTTGGTGAGATGGTGCAAGGGTTTCATCCTGGGCGCTTCCACAAACCCTCGACCTCGAGGCGGACCGCGTCAACGGCCCGGATGGTGCCCGCCCATCTCCATACAAGTTTCGGCAGGCCGCGAAAGGGCCTGAAAGCGCGGCTTTGCGTGTACTATGGGGTGTTGTATGCGAACGGCATGGTGTGCGCATCAGTTCGCCGCACATCGCCACCACCCGCCCGCGTCGGCGGATCGAGACGGAAGGAACTCCCTTGGACCTTGGGATCGAAGGACGCCGTGCGCTGCTGACGGGCGCGAGCAAGGGGATGGGCCGCGCCTGTGCCGAGGCGCTGGCCGGCGAGGGCGTCGACGTCACCATCGTCGCGCGCAACGCCGAGCGGGTGCACCTGGCGGCCGAAGAGATCGCCGCCGCGACGGGCGGCAAGGTGACCGCCGTCGCCGCCGACATCACCAGCCCCGACGGCCGCGCCGCCGCGCTGGCCGCCTGCCCCGAGCCCGACATCCTGCTCAACAACGCCGGCGGCCGGAAGCCCGGCGACTTCCGCGACCACACCCACGACGAATGGATCGCGGCGCTCGACCTGATGATGCTGGCGCCCATCGAGATGATCCGCGCCACCTTCGACGGCATGATCGCGCGCGGCTTCGGGCGGATCGTCAACATCACCTCGCGCTCGGTGAAGATCGCCCAGTCCGAGCTGAGCCTGTCCAACGGCGCCCGCTCCGGGCTGGTCGGGTTCTGCGCCGGCATCGCCCGCGAGGGCGTGGCGCAGAACGTCACCGTCAACACGCTGCTGCCGGGCATCTTCGCCACCGACGCCCAACGCGAGCACGTCGAGGGCCTGGTGGTGACCGGCGGGCCGAGCTTCGAGGACATCTGGGCCGAGCGGGCCGCCAAGAATCCCGCGAGGCGCTACGGCGACCCGTCCGAGATCGCCGCCTACTTCGCCTTCCTGTGCTCGGCCAAGGCCGGCTACATCACCGGCCAGGCGCTGTTGATCGACGGCGGCAGCTACCCCGGCACCTTCTGATCCCGAGGCGCCGCCGCCGAGGCGCGCCTATTGCGGCGTGGACGCCGGCGGCAGGGTGCGCAGCCAGGCGATGATGGCGGACAGATCCTCCTCGCGCATGTTGGCGTAGGCCCAGTAGCCCATCGGCGGCAACAGCTGGCTGCCGTCGCGCGAGACGCCGGCGGTGATGGCGCGGGCCACCTCCTCGTCGGTCCAGGCGCCGATGCCCTCCTCGGGATGGCTGGAGATGTTGGCGGACACCGATTCGCCCCACGGGCCGGGGAACTTCATGCCGCCGGCGCCCATGCCGCTCACCACGTCGGGCACGCCGTTCACACGGCCCACGTGGCACTCCATGCAGTGCGCGATGGTGGCGAGGTAGAAGCCCTCCAGCACCTTGTCGCCGGCACGATCCGCCTCCTCCAGCGCGGCCTCGGCGCCGGGCATGGGGTGGGCCTCGATGTGGATCTTGTAGTTGGGGTTCGGCACGTCGTTGGCCACCGCGGGCACCGTGCGCAGGTAGGCGACCACCGCATCGAGATCGCGCGACGACAGCACCTTGTAGAAGTTGAACGGCATCACCGGGGCGAGCTTGGTGCCGTCCGGCCGCACGCCCTCCTGCAGGGCCCGCTTGATGTCGTCGTCGCTCCACGCGCCGATGCCGGTCGCCTCGTCCTGGGTGATGTTGGAGGCGTAGACTTCGAACGCCGGCTCGATGAACGGCAGGCCGCCGGCCAGCTGGCGCGACATGTCCGGGCCGGCCGGACCTTGCGGCGTATGGCAGTTGCCGCACGCCATGACCACGTTGACGAGGTAGTCGCCGCGGGCGAGCAGATCTTCGCTGGCGTGCGCACCCGAGCCCATTGCGATCGCGAAAACCGCAATCATCAATTTCTTCATATAGTTACATCCCTCATGGGCAGCTATTTATTGCTGTATTTACGCATTATTTTGTCCCGCGTATCGCTTATTTCAATCGCCATTCCGCAGCGGATTTTTGCCAAATCGGCGGCGACTTGGCTAAATGCGGCTCGCGCGGCACGGGGATGACGATGGGCGAGCATTTCGACAGCGAGGAGACGCGCTCGCCGCAGGTCCGCGAGGACGCGCTGTTCGCCGAATTGCCGCAGCGGCTGGCCCACGCGATCGCCAACGCGCCGGCCTGGGCGGCCCGGCTCGACGGCATCGAGCCGGGGGACGTGACGTCCCGCGCGGCGCTGGCGGCGCTGCCTATCACCCGCAAGACCGACCTGATGGCGGCGCAGGCCGAGGCGCCGCCCTTCGGCGGCTTCCTCGCGGTGCCGGAGGCGGAGCTGGCGCGGATCTTCCTGTCGCCGGGGCCGGTGTACGTGGCGCAGGGGCGCGAGCGCGACCCGTGGCAGGCGGCGCGGGCGCTCTACGCGGCCGGCGTGCGCGCCGGCGAGCGCGCCGCCAACACCTTCGGCTACCACCTGACGCCGGGCGCCTTCATCCTGGAGAGCGGGCTCGCCGCGCTCGGCTGCCCGGTGATCGCGGCCGGGCCGGGCCACGCCGAGGAGGCGATCGGCACGCTGGCCGCGCTGCGCCCCAGCGTCTATTGCGGCGTGCCCGACTATCTCAACATCCTGCTCGACAAGGCCGAGGCGGCGGGGCTCGCGCTCGGCTTCACCAAGGCGCTGGTGTCGGGCGCGGCGCTGCCGGCGGATTTGCGCGCGCGCATCGAGGCGCGCGGCGTCCGCGTGGCGCAGTGCTATGCGACGGCGGACCTCGGCGTCGTCGCCTACGAGAGCCGCGCGCGGGAGGGACTGATCCTCAGCGAGGCGATGATCGTGGAGATCGTGCGGCCGGGCACGGGCGACCCGGTGGCGGAGGGCGAAGTGGGCGAGATCGTCGTCACCCGCCTCGCCAACGCCGCCTATCCGCTGATCCGCTTCGCCACGGGCGACCTCACGGCCGTGCTGCCGGGGCCGAGCCCGTGCGGGCGCACCAACACGCGCATCAAGGGCTGGATGGGCCGCGCCGACCAGCGCACGAAGATCAAGGGCATGTTCGTCGATCCGGCGCAGGTGGCCGAGCTGGCGCGGCGCCACCCCGAGATCGCCCGCGCCCGCCTCATCGTGCGGCGGGCCGACCATGTGGACGCGATGGTGCTGCGGGTCGAAGGCCCGCCGCAAGCCGCGGCGGCCGCCATCGCCGAAACGCTGAAGCGAATCACCCATCTCTCGGGCACGGTCGAGGTGGTGGCGGCCGGCACCCTGCCGAACGACGGCAAGGTGATCGCCGACGAGCGGCCGGTCGAGGGCTGAGCCGGCGCGCATGGCACCTTCCCTCGCCTTGCCTCTCGACAAGTGCGTTCGCAAACACTATTGAACCCCTTCTGGCTTCACTAGAGTTGTAATGCTTGAGCGCGCCGGCGCGGCTGCGTGACGGGAACTTGACGACATGAACATCATCGATCAGCTCAACGCCGAGCAGATGGCGGCGATTGACGAAAAGCGCACGCTGCCTGACTTTCAGCCTGGCGACACGCTGCGCGTCGGCGTCCGCGTGACCGAGGGCACTCGCACCCGCGTGCAGAATTTCGAGGGTGTGTGCATCGCGCGTTCGGGCGCGGGCCTCAACCAGAACTTCACCGTCCGCAAGCTCTCCTACGGCGAAGGCGTGGAACGCGTGTTCCCGCTGTTCTCGCCGATGATCGAGAGCGTCGAGGTGGCCCGCCGCGGCAAGGTTCGCCGCGCGAAGCTGTACTACCTGCGCGGGCGCACGGGTAAGGCCGCGCGCATCACCGAGCGCAAGGAGAAGCGGCCCACGACGGCCGCCGCCCAGCGCTGAGGCACGAGGGTCCGGGCTCCTGATGGCGCACCGCACCCTTCCATCCAGCACTCGTGCCACCGTCTGCGATATTGGC
>JAUIJH010000070.1 GCA_030431335.1 Alphaproteobacteria bacterium | reverse complement strand
TCGCGCAGGATGACGCGCTCGACCGGCGGCAGGTCGCCGTCGCCGCCCACCCAGCCGTCGAAGCGCTCGTAGACGAGCTGCTGGCCCGGATCCCAGCGCGTCACCTTGAAGGCGCCCGAGCCGATGGTGTTCTTGTGCACGAACTCCATCGCCCACGGGTCGGCATCGGTGGCGTGCTCTTTGGCGAGCTTGGAGTTGAGGATGAAGGGCACCGGCACCGCAAGGTCCGGCAGTGCTAGCTTGGTCGGCTCGTCGAGCTTGACGACGAAGGTCGCCTCGTCGACGGCGGTGAACTGGTCGGGGCGAAGGAGGCCGCCGGCCGCCATCTGCGACGTCGGGAAGCCGCCCGCCGACACGGCCCTGTCGAACGACCACTTCACGTCCTCGGCCGTCACTTTCGAGCCGTCCTGGAAGATGGCGTCGGGCTTCAGCTTGAAGGTGATCTCGGTGCCGTCCTCCGACACGGTCCAGCTCTCGGCGAGCTCGCCGCGGATGGTCGCGTAGTCGTAGGACAGGCCGCCATCGTCGAGCGTCTTGATGCCGAATGAGACGAGCCGGTCGTAGCAGTTGACCGCGATCTGGTAGCTCGGCCGGTTGGTGCCGGTGCGGTGAAGGTCGAGGCTGTTGATGGTCTCGCCCGTCACGCACACGATGGTGCCGCCGTTCGCCGCGGCCGGCATGTGCCAGAACGGCAGCATCGAGGTGCCGATGACCGCCCCGCCGCCGAGCTTGAGAAAGTCGCGCTTCGAGTAGCCCTGAGACATCGTTTCTCCTCCGCCATGCCGGATGCTGCTGAATGCCGCCAGTGTCGGGACTTCTTTGCGCTGCGTCGAACGTTAATTTTGCAGTTTCGTGCTGCAAAAATTGCATCGGACGGCGCGGGGGTTGCGCCCCATGTCAGTTGGGTGGATCTGACAGGATTGCGGGCGCGAGCCGGATGGCGAGGCCGCCCGACCAGAAGGGGGAGCCCACGATGACGGAACCATCTGCCGCCGCACACGGATGCCATTCGCACTCCGGCCATGCTCACGATGGTGCTGCGGCGGACGGAACGGCCAAGGATCCCGTCTGCGGCATGAGCGTGCGGCTCGATGCGGGCAAGCCCACCGCCGAGCACGACGGGCAAACGTTCCACTTCTGCTCCAACGGCTGCCGGGAGAAATTCCTCGCGCGGCCCGAAATCTTCCTGTCGGACAAGCCGCGCGCGCCTTCCGTGCCGACCGACGTCGAATACACCTGCCCGATGCATCCCGAGATCGTGCAGATCGGCCCGGGCTCCTGCCCCATCTGCGGCATGGCGCTGGAGCCGAAGACCTTCTCCGCCGACGAGGGGCCGTCGGCCGAATATCTCGACATGCGCCGCCGCTTCCTGGTCTCGGTGGTGCTGGCGGTGCCGCTTTTCCTGCTGGCGATGAGCCGGCATCTGATCCCGGCGATCGAGATGGCGGTGCCGGGCGTCTACCTCAATATCGCCGAATGCGTGCTGGCCACGCCAATCGTGCTGTGGGGCGGCGCGCCGTTCTTCCTGCGCGGCTACCAGAGCCTCGTCTCGCGCCACCTCAACATGTTCACGCTGATCGCCATCGGCACCGGCGTCGCCTACGTCTATTCGCTGGTCGCGACGTTCGCGCCGGGCATCTTCCCGGACGCGTTTCGCGGGCACGACGGCACGGTCGGCGTCTATTTCGAGGCGGCGGGCGTGATCGTCGCTCTGGTCCTGCTCGGGCAGGTGCTGGAACTGCGGGCGCGCGAGGCGACGGGCGGTGCCATCAAGGCACTCCTCAACCTCGCGCCGAAGACGGCGCACCTCGTGGACAACGGCGCCGAGCGCGACGTCCCGCTCGAGCTGGTGCAGCTCGGCGACCGCCTGCGCGTCAAGCCGGGCGAGGCGGTACCGGTGGACGGCGTCGTCGTGGAGGGTGCCTCGGCGGTGGACGAATCGATGCTCACCGGCGAGCCGATCCCCGTCGAGAAGGAACCGGGCGCGCGCGTCACCGGCGGCTCGCTCAACGCGACGGGCGCCTTCGTGATGGAGGCCGACAAGGTCGGCGCCGACACGATGCTGGCGAAGATCGTCGAGATGGTCGCGACCGCCCAGCGCAGCCAGGCGCCGATCCAGAAGCTGGCCGACCGCGTTGCCGGCTGGTTCGTGCCGATCGTGCTCGCCATCGCCGTGCTCGCGTTTCTGGTTTGGGCCGTGGTGGGGCCGCCGCCCGCCCTCGCCTATGCGTTGATCGCCGGCGTCTCGGTGCTGATCATCGCCTGCCCGTGCGCGCTGGGGCTCGCGACGCCGATGTCGGTGATGGTGGGCGTCGGCAAGGGCGCGGAAAACGGCATCCTGATCAAGAACGCCGACGCCATCGAGCGCCTCGCCGCCGTCGACACAATCGTGTTCGACAAGACTGGCACGCTGACGGAAGGGCGCCCCCGCCTCGTCGGCATCGAGACGGCGAACGGCGCGGACGCGGACGCGCTCCTGGCGGCCGCCGCGGCCCTCGAAGGGCAATCGGCCCACCCCCTGGCCCGCGCGGTGATGGACGCGGCGGCCGAGAAGGGGCTCGACATCGCCGAGCCGGCCGATTTCGACAGCATCACCGGCAAGGGCGTCAAGGGAACTGTCGGCGGCGAGACGGTCGCCATCGGCAACGCGGCGATGATGGCGGAGGTGGGAGCCGATCCGGCCGCGCTGGCGTCCGCGGCCGAGGCGCGGCGCAAAGCCGGCGAGATCGTCATCTTCGTGGCGGTGGGGGGGACGCTCAAGGGTCTCCTCGCCCTTGCCGACCGCGAAAAACCCTCCGCGCGGGACATGGTGACGGCTCTGCGGGCGGATGGCATCCGCGTCGTCATGCTGACGGGCGACAACGCCGCCACGGCGCAGGCCGTCGCGGCGCGGCTCGGCATCGAGGAGGTGCTCGCCGAGGTCCTGCCGCAGGACAAGCTGGGCGAGATCGAGCGGCTCAAGGCGTCGGGCCGCCGCGTCGCGATGGCCGGCGACGGGGTCAACGACGCGCCGGCGCTGGCGGCCGCGGACGTGGGCATCGCCATCGGCACCGGCGCGGACGTGGCGATGGAGAGCGCCGGCATCACGCTGGCGGGCAGCGATCTCGCCGGCATCGTCAAGGCGCGACATCTTGCGCGGGCGATGCTCGCCAATATCCGGCAAAATCTCTTTTTTGCCTTTATCTACAACACCTTGGGAATTCCAATTGCGGCCGGCGTGCTTTATCCGGTGCTGGGACTCATGCTCTCGCCGATGATCGCGGCCCTTGCGATGAGCCTGTCGTCGGTGTGTGTTATCGCAAACGCTCTGCGCCTGCGGGCTATCAAATTGTAAAGCCCGCGCGCCCAACTCCCGAGGCTTCGTCCATGGCGCACAACCACTCCCACGGTGCCGACGGCGGCGACGGACGGCTGCTGCTGGCCATCGCCGTCAATTTCGGATTGACGGTGGTTCAGGTGGTGGCCGGCATCATGTCCGGCAGCCTCGCGCTGATCGCCGATGCGCTGCACAATTTCTCCGACGCGGCGTCGCTGGTGGTCGCGCTCGTCGCTCGTAAGATCGCGCGGCGCCCGGCGAGCGGGGCGATGTCCTTCGGCTACGGTCGCGCCGAGCCCATCGCCGCGCTGATCAACTACACCACGCTGGTCGTGCTCTCGATCTACCTTGCCTCCGAGGCGGTGGGGCGCCTGTTCAACCCGGAGCCCGTCGAAGGGTGGACGGTGGTCATCGTCGCCTTCGTCGCCTTCGCGATCGACGCGGCGACAGCCGCCCTCACCTTCGCGATGTCCAAGAACAACATGAACATCCGCGCCGCGTTCCTGCACAACGTGGCCGACGCGATCGGCTCGATCGCGGTCATCGTCGCCGGCACGTTGATCCTGGTGTTCGGCTGGCAGCTCGCCGATCCGCTCATCACGCTCGGCATCTCGTTCTACATCCTGTGGCTGGCGCTGAAGGAGATGGGCGGCGTCATCCGCCTCCTGATGCTGGGCAGCCCCCCCGAACTCGACCCCTCCGCCGTGGTCGGCGCGCTGAAGTCGATCCCCGGCATCGCCGACGTTCACCACGCGCACCTGTGGCAGATGCAGGAGCACGACCCCGCCTTCGACGCGCACCTTGCCATCGACGCCGGCCGCTGGGGCGACGCGGACTCCATCAAGGAGGCGGCCAAGGGCGTCCTGGCGGAGAAATTCGCCATCGCCCACACCACGCTCGAGCTCGAATGCGCCACCCACGCCTGCCTCGAGCCGGCCACCTTCGGCCACGGCTGACCGGACGCTCCACCGATTGATCGGGGATACGGCGCACTTGCTCGCCGGCCGATGCTGGTTGATACCCAATGGATCAACACACGGTTCGCGTGTGCGTCGCGATTACGACGAGAGGATGGCAAGTGTTTCAGTTCAAAACTTCCGGCCAGCGCGTCCATACGATCCGCGTGCGCGACAAAGAAATTCATTTCGACGTGCAGGCGCCGGCCGGGCGGCGGTTCTTCCTGCCGCGCTACAAGGGCGGCAAGCTGCATGAGGCGGCGGCCACGCAATACATCGTCGAGGCGCTGACGCCGCAATCGGTGTTTCTCGATGTGGGCAGCAACCTGGGGTATTTTTCCATCGTCGCGGCGCATTTCGCGAAGACGGTCTATGCCGTCGAGGCGCAGGACAAGATGGTGAGCCTGGTGCGCGCCAACGCGGCGCTCAACGAGTTGGACAACGTGCACGCCTTCTGCGCGGCGGCCGGCGACAAGCCCGGCTTTGCCGACATCCCCGTGGACGGCAAGCCCGGCACCGCGCTCAACAGCGCGACCGGCAACAAGGTGCCCATCATCCGCCTCGACGACTATTTCGCCGACGGACCGCTCCCGGACGTGATGAAGATCGACGTGGAAGGGTTCGAGCTCAACGTGCTCAAGGGGGCGAGCCGGCTGCTGGCCCACGGGCCGGCGCTGGCCATCGAGTTGCACGAGACGATGGCCGATTTCGGCGCCACGCCGCAGGAGGTGCTCACCATCCTGTTCGACCACGGCTATCGCGTGCGCGCCGGCCAGCACCGCAGCCAGGAACTGTCGCTGTCGGAGGTCAACAAGGGGAACCTCCGCCGCATCAGCAATGCGATGATCTTCTGCGACAAGCCGTGAGGCGCGAAAGCCGCCTTTCGCCGGTCACGTCACAGCGGCGCGCTTGTGGAATTGCGGCTGGTCCCAGGACCGGTCGGTGAGGATCTCGGCCATGATTTCCACGGCATCGAACACGTCGACATAGCGCGTATAGAGCGGCGTGACGCCGAAGCGCAGGATGTCCGGTGCCCGGAAGTCGCCGATCACGCCGCGCGCGATCAGTGCCTGCATCACCGCATAGCCATCGGGGAAACGGAACGAGACCTGGCTGCCGCGCAGGGCCGCCTCGCGCGGGCTGGCCAGCGTTACGAGATCGCCGCAGGTGGCGTCGACGCGGGCGATCATCAGGTCGCAAAGCGCGGCGGATTTCTCGCGCACCGCGGCCATGTCGACGCCCTCGTACGCCTCGAGCGCCGCCTCCAGCGCCGTCATCGACAGCACCGGCGCCGTCCCGTTGAGGAAGCGGCGGATGCCCTCGGCCGGGCGATAGTGGTTCTCGAAGGCGAAGGGGGCCGCGTGTCCGAACCAGCCGCGCAGAGGCGACACCGCCTCCTGGTGGCGCGGCGCAACCCATAGGAACGCCGGCGCGCCCGGACCGCCGTTGAGATATTTATAGCCGCAGCCGATGGCGAAATCGGCGTCCGCCCCGGTCAGATCGACGGGGAAGGCGCCGGCCGAGTGGGCGAGATCCCATAGCACCAGCGCGCCCGCCTCGAGCGCCTTGCCGGTCAGCGCGGCCATGTCGTGCTTGCGGCCGGTGCGGTAGTCGACCTGCGTGACCATCACCACCGCCACCCGATCGTCGAGCGCCGCGGCCACGTCCTCCACCAGGCGCAACTCCGCGCCCTTCAACTCGGCGATGCCTTCCGCGACATAGAGGTCGGTGGGGAAATTGCCCGGCTCCGACAGGATGACTTTGCGCCCGCCGGCCCGGTCGAGCGCCGCCGACAGGAGCTTGAACAGGTTGACCGAAGTGGAATCGCCCACCGCGATGTCGGCCGGGCGCGCGCCGATCAACGGCGCGATGCGCGACGCCACGCGCGCCGGCAGGTCGATCCACCCGGCCGTGTTCCACGACCGGATCAGCCCGTCCGCCCACTCGGTGGCCACCGCCTCGGCAACGCGCGCCTTCGCCTTGTGCGTTACCGGCCCCAACGAGTTGCCGTCGAGATAGATGACGCCTTCGGGCAGAATGAACGCCGCGCGGCGGGCAGCCAGCGGGTCCGCACGGTCGAGTGCCTCCGCATCGGCGCGGCGGGTCACGGTGTCCAGCATTGTCACTCCTTCTGGCTCGCGCGGCGGCTGCGCGGTCGCGGGGTCCGTCGCTTGGTGGTGCCGGCGCGGGCCGCCGCGTCGAACGCCAGTTGCGTGAATCGCGCCAACTCGTCCGGGTCGTCGAACGCCTCGGCCGGCACACGCCAATAGGGCATCGTCACCGGGCCCTTGCCGTGGTCGTAGACGAAAGGCGTCGAGCCGGCCTCCTCGAACAACGGAATCGTCTGCACGTCCGTTTTGAAGAAAAGTTCGCCGCCGAGGACGAGCGCGAAGATCAGCCCGTCCCGATAGATCCCGTGCCCGCTGAACATGCGCCTGGTGGTGACGGGCGCGATGTCGGCGAAGAGGTCCGCGATGTCAGCGGGGCTCATCGCCGCCCATCGCGCCGTTCATCGTCTTGGAGGTGGCCGCGCCGCTCATGTCGAGGCGCCCCTGGCCGAGCGCCTTGGCATAGCCGGCCAACGCGCCGTAGGCGACCTTCGCGGGGCCGGACCCGAGCGAGATGCGCTTGACGCCGAGCCGCTCCAACGCGGCGAGATCGTTGCTGACGCCGCCGAGCCCGGCGAGCACGTTCACCGGCTTGTCCGTCAGGGCGACGATTTCGGCCACCTCATCCGCGTGGGTGAGGCCGGGCGCGTACAAGACGTCGGCAAACTGCGCGTAGGCCGCCAGGCGACGGACCACCTCCGCGCGCGGCGCCTCGACGGGCGTCAGGTGCGCCTCGCAACGCCCGGTGAGCACGAAATCCACGCCCGTGCGAATGATGGCCTCGCGGGCGGCCTCGAGCCGCCAGCACGCTTCGTCCAGCGTATAGAGCGGCGCTGGCCCGTCGCGCTCCAGGTCCTCGATGGAACAGCCCGCCACGCCGGCCTCGATGGCGGACGTGATGGTCTCGGCCACCTCGGTCGGCGTCACGCCGTAGCCGGACTCGAAGTCGCCGTTGACGGGCAGGCCCGTGTGGCGCGCGATCATCGCCGCGTTGTCGATCGCCTCGCGCCGCGTGACGGTGCCGTCGCGCTTGCCGAGCGACCAGGCCAGCGCCGCCGAGGAGGTGGCGAGCGCGGCAAAGCCGGCATCGGCCAGGAGCCGCGCGCTCGCCCCGTCCCAGGCATTGGCCATCACGAAGAAGCGCTCATGGAGATCGCGAAACACTTCGCCTGGGCTCGGTCCGCTCGCTGCATCGTTTGCCATTCGCTCTTCCCTGCCTGGCGCCGCGCGTCGAGGCGCCACTATGGTGCGCCCGGCCGGCGAGCGAAAGGGTGGGAGGGGGCCGGCTCGCACCCGGCCGGGCCCCTCGCCGGAGCGTCAGTTGGCGGCGTCGCTGCGCTGCGTGAAGGCGGACGCCTCCTTTTCGAGGCTGACGTGCGCGCTTTCGCTGGCGTCCAATGCGAGGACAGCGAAGAACAGCGCCAGCACGACGAGGCCGGCAAGCCCCGCAATGAAGATGACGCGCTGAACTCGCGTGCGCAGAGCAATGCTACCTTGCCGCGCCGCCTCGGCCGGATAGGTTTTCGGCCGGTCTGTCATGTGAACCTGGTCGGTCATGGCCATTTCCTCATTCGCGGTTGCGATCGGAGTGACCATGGTCAACGGCTGGGACGCGCAACAGTTTCGCCCGAGACCCGCGTTGGCGGGCCGATGCTAGAAAATGCTGAGGATACCGCCGCCTGAGGCAACGGGCATATACGTCTCGATCAGCTCTTCCATCTTGCGGTTGCGCGAGGTGCCGCTGCTGCCGCCGATCACCACGGCGATGATGTGCTTGCCGTCGCGATTGACGGAGGTGACGAGGTTGAAGCCCGAGTCGCGGATGTAGCCGGTCTTGATCCCGTTCACCCCCTTCACCTTGCCGAGCAGCTTGTTGGTGTTCTTCCAGGTGCGGCCGCCATAGCTGAACTGCTCGGTCGAAAAGTAGGCGAAATAGCGCGGGTAGCGGTCCGCAAGAGCCTTGCCGAGGATCGCCATGTCGCGCGCCGTCGTCACCTGGCGCGGATCGGGCAGGCCCGACGCGTTGACGAAGGTGGTGCGGGTCATGCCGAGTGCGCGGGCCTGGCGCGTCATCGCCGCGGCGAAGGCCTCCTCCGAGCCGGACAGGTTTTCCGCGATCACCACCGCGACGTCGTTGGCCGAACGCACCGCGAGCGCGCGCACCGCCGTATCCACCGTGATCGGCTTGCCCGCCTTGACGCCGATCTTGGCCGGCGGCCGGCTCGCGGCCTCCGCGCTCACCGTCAACGGCGAGGACGTCGACAAGCGCCCCGAATCGAGCTGCGCGAAGACGAGATAGAGCGTCATCATCTTGGTGAGCGAGGCGGGGTAGCGCAGGCTCTCCGCGTCGTCCTCGTGCAGCACCTTGCCGGTCTTGGCGTCCACCACGATGGCGCTGTAGGCGCGCCGGGCGACGGCCGGTGCCTCGCCCGTGCCGATCGGCTCGACGACGATGCTCTCGGGCGGAGGCGCAACGGCGACGACGGGCTGATCGGGCGCCGTGGCGGTGCAACCCGCGACGCACGCCGCGGCAAGGAGGAGCAAAAGGCGGCGCATGGGAAAGCCCTTAACAAACATGAGCCGAACCTATGCGACGCGGCGTGCGAAAGCCCACCCAGGCCGCGCGTTCGGGCAGCATCGGGCGCCGTTTTTCTCGGCGGCGTTGCGCGAATGCAGCGACCGGCCGCGCGGGCACCCAAATCGCCCCTTGAGCACGCGCGGCCGCGCGTGCTTCAAGTTGGGCATGCGCGTGCTCGCCCCTTTCCTCGCACTGACCGTCGTCGGCGCCCTCGTCGCGGGCTGCGGCATGCCGCGCCTGCCCTTCGGCGAGAAGCCGGCAACTACCGTGCCCGACGTGCCGCGCGAGCGCAGCGTCGACCCGGCGACCGCCGTCGCGCTGATCAACACCTACCGCAAGTCGAAGGGACGGCCGGCCCTGCAGGTCGACGCCCGCCTGTCAGCCATCGCGGACGAGACCGCGCGCGAACTCGCCCGGCGCAACACGCTGCACACCGACATGCACACCTCGCAGGGGATCGCCAAACGGCTCGCCAAGGCCGACTACAGCGCCGGGCGCGCCGCCGAAAACCTGGGCGCCGGCTACCCCACGCTGGTCCTCGCCATCGACGGGTGGAAGTCCTCTTCGGACCACAACAAGAACCTGTTGAACCGCCAGATGACCCACGCCGGCATCGCCCTCGCCCTCACCGACAAGGGGCCGTACCACTCGTACTGGGTGCTGCTGCTCGCCAAACCCGACGGAGCCGACTGATGAACCCCTGGCCGCGCGAGCCGCTGCGCATCGCGCCCTCGATCCTGGCCGCCGACTACGCCAAGCTGGGCAGCGAAGTGGACGATGCGGTCGCCGCCGGCGCCGATTTCCTGCACATGGACGTGATGGACGGCCACTTCGTGCCCAACATCTCGTACGGCCCCGCCGTGATCAAGGCGCTGCGCGGGCGCACCACCGTCCCCTTCGACGTGCACCTGATGATCGAGCCGGCCGAGCCCTATCTCGCCGCCTTCGCCGAGGCGGGGGCGGACGGCATCACCATCCACGCCGAGGCGACGCGCCATCTCGACCGGGCTTTGGAGGTGATCGCGGGGCTCGGCGTGCGGCCCGGCGTCGCGATCAATCCCGCGACGCCGGCCGCGGTGCTGGAGCCGGTGCTGCACCGCGTCGCCCTCATCCTGGTGATGACGGTCAACCCGGGCTTCGGCGGCCAGTCCTTCCTGCCCAATGCGGCGCAGAAAATTGCCGACGTGCGCGCGCTGGTGGGCGAGCGCCCGATCCTGATCGAGGCCGACGGCGGCATCGCACCCGGGACCGCCGGCGCGGCCCACGCAGCCGGCGCGGATGTTCTGGTGGCCGGCTCGTCGGTCTTCGGCAAGGCGGACCGTGCGGCGGCGGTGGCGGCTTTGCGGGCGGCGGCGGGCCGGCCCCTCTAAAACCCCATCAGCCGCCGAAATCCTTGAGCGCATCGGCGAGGCGGACGCTGGCGGAGCCGCGCCGGGCGGGCTTTTGCTGGCTCGGATCGGGTGCCCAGCCGGACAAGCAGGCAAACACAAATGTTGCCCGCAGCTTGCCGTCGGGGTCTGCGTAGCGTTCCCGGTAGATCGCCTCGGCCCGCTCGAACAGGCGCCGGGGCGCGGGGCTGCGCTGCGCAAGAACGCCGCGCGCGCCCATCCCCTTGAGATCGCGGAACAGGCCCCCCAGGTCGCGATAGCGCATCACCACGCGAATTTCGTCCGCCACCGGCAGGGCGAACCCCGCTTTCGCCAGCGCATCGCCCCATAGGCGCAGCGGCGCGAACGGGGCGACGCGCATGGCGGCGCCCCCGGTCAGCTCCGCTTCGGCGCGGATCAGGCAGTCGGCCAGTTCGGCGAGCGTTCCTTGGGCGGCGGCGGCGCCGAGAAACAAGCCGTCCGGCACCAGGCCCCCGCGCAATTCGCCCAGCGCCCGGACCGGATCGTCGGTGAGGTGCAGCGCGTTCTGCGACACGATCACCGGGAACGTGCGACAAAATGGCAACCCTATGTCGCAGACAAGGTCTTCACAACCAGTGGGTGCAGGACTAGCATAAGTCCAGCGGGTGGGAAGATTTTGCCAGACCTCCTTCTGTCCGACCGAGGAAGGCCCGCACACGAGCCCGATTTCAAATTGTCGTTGTACGAAGCTCAAGCGTTCGGCGAGCTCTTCTGCGAGGTGAACGTGCAGAACGTCCACGAAACTGTTGTCCACAGGGTAATGCAAGCGAGCCCGGTCAAACACAATCATTGGATGACTCTCCGGCACAACCATGGAACGCTATCGAGCTTCGGCGACTTAACGAATACATAATAAGCGGCGAAAGGTGCCGAGATGGAAGGAAATAAACAGTGGGTCGTTGATCCCACACGCGACGGTGCGGTCGGTCTTGCCGCACCCTTCGGCTGGCCGCGGGCGCTTTTCAAGCGGGCGATCGATCTGGTTGCCCCGCCGCTTTGCGCAGCCTGCCGCCGTCCGATCACCGATCCGCGCACGCTGTGCGCCACCTGCTGGCGTGAGCTGACGCTGATCGTCCCCCCTGTCTGCGACATCACCGGCACTCCCCTTGCGTACGACGCCGGTCCCGGCGCCCGCTCGCCCGAACTCGCGTGGAACCATCCGCTGTACGATCGCGCGCGTGCCGCCGTCATGCTCGACAAGGTGAGCCGCCGTCTCGTCCATCAGCTCAAATATCACGATGTACCCGGCGTCGCCGCCTTGATGGCGCGGCTGATGGTCCCCGCCATCCGCGACCTGACGGACGAGGCGGACTGTTTCGTGCCCGTGCCGCTCCATCGCCGCCGGCTCGCCGCGCGCCGCTTCAACCAGTCCGCGCTGCTGGCCGACCATCTCGGCGCCATGACCGGCCTGCCGGTGGTGCGTTATGCGGTGCAACGGGTCCGCCACACCCCCCACCAGGTCGGATTGGGCCGCGAGGCACGTGCCAACAACCTCCACCATGCCTTCGCGGTCAAGGATCGCGAACAGGTGGCCGGCCGGCGCATCGTCGTCGTGGACGATGTGCTGACCACCGGCGCCACCGCCGACGCGCTGGCGATGACGCTGCGCGGCGCCGGCGCCCGCAGCGTATCCGTTGCCGTGTTCGCGCGCGCCATCGCCGGCGCCAGCGAACCAGCCTGATCGCCGGGCGCGCGCCATGGCTGCCGCGTCCGTCCCCCTGTGCGACGGAAACGGCGCACCGCGCCGCCGCCCGCTGCGGCCGGTTGTCCCGGGGCATCATTGCACTCTAGACGCGCTTGCCGGCCCGCACGCACCGCCCATATGTTTCGCAAAGACGGAATGTAACGAGAGCGGAGCAACTCATGCCGACGGTGGACGTCTATACGCGCGACTATTGCGGTTTCTGTGTACGCGCCGTCCATCTCTTGCAGAAAAAGGGCGTCGCGTTCATCGAACACAACGCGACGCGCGATCCCTCCAAGCGGGAAGAGATGATCCGGCGCAGCGGCCGCCACACATTCCCGCAGATCTTCGTTGGCAACCACCACATCGGCGGCTCGGACGATCTTGCCGCGGCCGAGCGGTCGGGCGAACTCGACGCAGCGCTGGGCGGCAAGCTTTGAGCGCTGGGCGGCCCCTGTCGCGGCGCCTGCACGCTTACGAGCACCCGGCAATGACAGCTCCTATGGCGAGCCCCGACCTGGCTCGCCTGTCCCGCGTCCACGCCCATCGGCTTGCGGGATGATCCATTACTCGCTCCAGTGCGGCCGCGGCCATGCCTTCGATGGCTGGTTCGCCTCCTCCGACGCATTCGAGACGCAGCGGGGCGACGGCGACCTCGGTTGCCCCGTTTGCGGCACGCACGACGTGTCGCGCGCTTTGATGGCGCCGGCCGTGCGCACCCGCGCCGCCAACACGCCCACGACCGACGGCCCCCCGAAAAAAGTCCCGGTCGAAGCCGAGCCAGCGGAGGCAGCCGCCACCCACGCCGCATTGCCGGAGGGTGACCGCCAGGCGTTCCTCGACGCGATGCGCGCCCTGCGCAAAGCGGTGGTGGACAACGGTACCGACGTCGGCACCGCCTTCCCCGAAGAGGCACGCCGCATCCACTACGGCGAGGCCGAGCCGCGCCAGATCTACGGCCAGGCCGAGACCGAAGAGGCCCGCGCCCTGATCGAAGAGGGCATCAAGGTTCTCCCCCTCCCGATCCTCCCGGAAGATCGCAACTGATCTCGGTTGGGCCGGTGAGCGTGCCCCTCGCGGAGGCCACGCGCCGCTCAGCCAAATGTGTCGCAAAACAAAGAAACGGCAGGCGGTTGCCCACCTGCCGTTCCTGATCCCGACGCATGGAGCGAAGTGCCCCGAAGGCTGTGCCCATCGCCGGCTGGGCGATGGGCCGAACCGAACTTAGGCCGCTTCGCGGTTCAACGCCGTTTCGGCGATTTCGGAAAGCTTGCCGTCGGCGGCAAATTCCTGGTCGAGGTTCTGCTGCAGCAGTTCGGCCGCTTCCGGCATGCCGAGCGTCTTGGCCCAGGACACCATCGTGCCGTAGCGGGTGATCTCGTAGTGCTCGACAGCCTGAGCCGCGGCGATCATGCCGGCGTCGCGGGCCTCGCCCGTCTCCGCCTCTTCCATGATCTCCTTGCCCTCTTCCAGAATGCCGTCGATCGCCTGGCACGTCACGCCGCGCGGCTTCATCCCGAGATGCTCGAACACCTTCTCCAGGTTCTCGATCTGCTGTTCGGTTTCGTCGCGGTGATGCTCGAAAGCTTCCTTAAGTTCCGGAGCTTCCGCCTTCCGTGCCATCTTCGGCAAGGTCCGCAAAATCTGCTTTTCGGCGTAGTAAATGTCGCGCACAAAATGTTTGAAGAGGCGGTTCAGGTCTTTCATGACTTCCCTCGTCTGCTCGCACTGGCATGTGCGAAGAATACCGTCATGCCAGCAACGCGGGACAGTTCGGACCGTTCCGCAGTCAGCGAGGTATTTATTGCCGAAGGGGCAGAAAGTACCCGACTTAAATCGGGCGTCGGGCTCGTCCTACTGCGCGCAGGGAGCCGGCGGATCCGACACGGTCAACTCGGTCAGTTCGCCCGTCAGCGCGAACGCGCCGTAGTTGAAGGCGACATCGTAGCTCACGCCATTGTCCAGCAGCGTAAAGGTGAGCTCGTATTCCGGTTGCCGCTCGCCTTCGGCGGCGCCGGCTTCGAAATAGGTGATGACCAGCCGCCACGCCTCATGATCGGCGGCGTCGGGAATGCTCGCCAGCGCCTTGCGCTCGCCCGGCGAGGCGTCCGGCAGGTCGGTGCCCACGGGGCCGATCACGGTGGCGGTCTCGTACACGGCGTCGGCCTCGTCGCCGCCGTCATAGACGGTGGCTTCCAGCACGTGCTCGCCGGACCTCGCAGCCTCCAGGATGAGGCGCGTGTGGGCGGTGGGGAAGATCGCGCGCCCCAGCGACAGGGTGGTCCGCTTCGGCGCCTCGACATCCACCTTCACGCCGCCCGCGGTCGCCCGCGCGGTGCCCACCACTTCGCTGACTGGCGCGTCGTCGATGTAGGTCTCGTGCGAAAATTCCAGCATCGGCGGGGAGATGGTCTCCATCGTGGAGGAGCGCAGATCGGTCACCCGCGTGGTGCCCTCCCGGTCCACCACCCGCGTCACGTTGCGGAACTCGACGGTGTAGCCCTCGCATTCAGACCCGTTGATCGCGAACACGAGGCGCCCCGTGGCGTCGACGAGGCTGGTGCTCGCCTCGGCGCGGCTCAGCGAGAGATCGTAGACGGCCCGGTGCGAAAGCAGGCCCTCCGCGCCGGCCGCCGGCGCCGCTCCGACCACGGCGAGCGCCACAGCAACTACGGCAAGCCGTGCCGATCGCGATCCGAGCTCCGCCATAATCCACTCCCGCGTTGCGACAGGCCGCACGCTCCACGTCCGGTCGGCCATCCTGACGATGGGCGCCCGCTTAGCGCATGAAGCCCCTGCCGCGTCAAGCCGCTTGCAGGAAAAGCCGCGACGCGTCAGAACGCTGCAAATTCCTTCGAACGAGGCAAAGATCAGCGTTATGGCGGACGATATCGAGCGCGCGCTTGCGGACAAGGGCATCACGCTGCCGACGCCGGCAACCCCGGCCGGCTCCTATGTGCCGGTGGTGAAAAGCGGCAATCTCCTCTTTGTCTCCGGCCAGCTGCCGATGGGGCCGAACGGCCTCGAATATGTCGGCCGCTGCGGTGCCGACATCACCGTCGCGGATGCCCAGAAGGCGGCCGAGCTGTGCGCCGTCAACATCCTCGCGCAGGTGAAGAGCGTCACCGGCTCGCTCGATGCCATCGTGCGGATCGTGAAGCTCGGCGGCTTCGTGAACTCGACGACCGAATTTGACGCCCACCCCAAGGTGATCAACGGCGCGTCCGACCTCCTCGTCGCCCTCCTGGGCGACAAGGGCCGCCATTCCCGTGCGGCCGTGGGCGTCGCCAACCTGCCCTTCGGTGCCTCCGTCGAGATCGAGGCGGTGGTCGAGGTCGCGCCATAACAGGCGTCCTGCCCGACTGGCTGACCCGCGCGCCCGTCGCCCATCGCGGCCTGCACGCGCAGGCGGAGGGCGTGGGCGAAAACTCCCTCGCCGCCGCCGAAGCCGCCATCGAACACGGCTTCGCGGTGGAGGTGGATCTGCGCCTCACCGCCGACGGCGGCCTGGTCGTGATGCACGACGCGACGCTGGAGCGCACCACGCACGCCGCGGGGCGCGTGGCGGAGCGCACGCTCGACGAGCTGCGGCGGGTCGTGCTGCGCGGCTCGGACGAGACGCTGTCCTCGCTCGACGATCTCCTCGCCCTCGCCGGCGGCCGCAGCGCACTCTTCCTGGAGTTGAAGGCGCCCTTCACCCACCCCGCCAAGGCCGCGATGACGGCCGCCCTCACCCGCTCCCTCTCCCGCTACGGCGGCGCCGTCGCCGTGATGAGTTTCGATCCCGACCTTCTCGCCCTCCTGCGCCGGGCGCTGCCGGACACGCCGCTCGGCATCCTCGCCGGCGGCGAGGGCCACCAGGCATCGATGGTCAGCCGCTTCGGCCGCGACGCCATGCTGCACACGCCGCGCACCAAACCCGACTTCATCGCCTATTACGCGATGGCGCTGCCCTCCCCGCTGGTCGCGCTGCGCCGGCGCAAGCGTCCCGTCTTCGCGTGGACCGTGCGCTCGGGCGCTGAAGCGCAGCGCCTGAAACCCCACGTTGATCAAATTATTTTCGAAGGCTTTTTGCCCTGACCTTGCATGGCTATGGCGCGCGCTGTTGTCGCGCCGGAGCGGCCTTTACGCCGCGCGCACGCCGTTCAAGGTACGCTGTGTGATCGAAGGGGATCGGCCAATGGACGCGCTCAGCATCGAAGCGGTCGGCGGGCTCGCGTCGATCGGACGGGACGAGTGGAACAGCCTGGCCAATCCCGGCTGGCGCCTGGAGGATGGGGGGCGCGCCGTCGAGACGGTCGCCGCGCCGCCGCCGTTCAATCCGTTCGTCAGCTACGATTTTCTCGCCTGCCTCGAAGAATCCGGCTGCGTGGGCCAGCGGGCGGGCTGGCTGCCGCGCCACCTGGTGGTACGCGCGCCCGACGGTACGGCGCTCGCCGCGGCCCCGGCCTACCTGAAATCCCACAGCAAGGGCGAGTACGTGTTCGACTATGGCTGGGCCGACGCGTTCGAGCGGGCCGGCGGACGCTACTATCCCAAGCTCCAGGTGTCGGTGCCGTTCACCCCCGCGCAGGGCCCGCGCCTGCTGGTGGGCGACACCGACCAGAAGGCCCGCCGCAACGTGCTGGCCCACGCCCTGGTTGCCCTCGCGGAGGAGACCAACGCCTCTTCCGTCCACGTCACCTTCACAGAGGAAGACGATTTCGCCGCCCTCACCGAGGCCGGCTACCTCCCCCGCTACGACACCCAGTTCCACTTTCAGAACCGCGGCTACACGACGCCGGACGATTTCCTCGCCGCCCTCGCCTCGCGCAAGCGCAAGCAGATCAAGCGCGAACGGCGCGAAGCGCTCGCCAACGACATCACCATCCGCTGGGTGACGGGCGACGATCTCACCGAAGCGGACTGGGACGCCTTCTACGATTTCTACCTGGACACCGGTTCGCGCAAATGGGGCCGGCCCTACCTCAACCGCCGGTTCTTCTCGCTGATCGGCGAGCGGCTCCGCCATGCGATCTGCCTTGTGATGGCCGATCGCGGCGGCAGGACGATCGCGGGCGCGCTCAACCTGATCGGCTCGGAGACGCTGTTCGGCCGCTACTGGGGCTGCGTCGAGGACCACCCGTTCCTGCATTTCGAGGTCTGCTACTACCAGGCCATCGACTTCGCCATCGCGCGCGGCCTCAAGCGCGTGGAGGCCGGTGCGCAGGGCGACCACAAGCTTGCGCGCGGATATGAGGCGTGCCAAACCCGCTCGGCCCATTTCCTGCGTCACGCCGGACTGCGCGAGGCGGTAGCCGACTACCTCATCCAAGAGCGGCGCGCCGTGGAGCGTCAGAACGAAATGCTCAACACCTACGCTCCGTTCAAAAAATCGACTGGCGATGCCTGACCTGCGCGAGCCCAAGGACGGCCTGATCGTTTCGCTGCACATTCCCAAGACGGCCGGCACCTATTTCGGCTCGCTGCTCAAGAAGGTCCACGGCGACGCGTGCGCGCTCTATTACGGGCCGGCCAGCGAGCGCACCCACCCCGCCCTGCGCGTCCCGCCGCGCGAGTTGACGGCCAGCCACCTCAACGCCGCCGCCGAAGCCGGGGTCAAAATCGTCCACGGCCATCTGCGGGCGCGCTATCTGATCGATTTCCTGCCGCGGCCGCAGCAATATTACGTCGTCCTGCGCGAACCGATCGAGCACACCATCTCGCACTATCACTACCAGCTGGCGACCGCACAGGAGAGCCGGCTCGGCAAGCTGCTGGTGGAGAAAAATCTCGGCCTCGAGGAGTTCCTGTCCATCGCGGAGGCCCGCAACCACCAGTACAGCTTCATCAAGCCCTTCGCGCTGGAGGATTTCGGTTTCGTCGGGGTGACGGAGCTGATCGACCGGATGCTGCCGCTGGTCGGCCTCGCGCCAGGCGCCGCACGCTCCAACGAAAACCGGCAGAAGCCGATGGTGGACCTTGCCACCCGCCAGGCGCTGATCGAGGGGCTCGGCACCGACCTTGCGCTCTACTCGCAGGCAATGGAGCTCGCCATGCGCCGCCTCGGCAGCCGCCGCGAAGCGCCCGCTCATCGGCTGAAGCGCCGGGTGATGGCGGCGGCGCAGCGCCTCGTGCGGCGATGATCGCCCTGCGCCCCGGGGCCGCGCTGCCGCCCGTCACCCGCTTCGACCGGGATGGGCCGCTGATCCTGTCGGTGCACGTCCAGAAGACGGCCGGCTCGCGCTTCGGGCGGTTGCTGCGCCACGCCTACGGCGATGCCCTGGGCCTCTACTACGGCAAGGACGACCCGCGCACCCACGCCGTGCTGCGCGACGTGCATGTGTCGGCGCTCGACGCGGCGGCGCTGGAGGCGGTGGCTGCGGCCGGCGTGCGCGTCCTGCACGGCCACATGCAAACCCGCGTTCTGTGGAAGGCGGTGCCGGACCCCGCCCGCTACTGGGTCTGGGTGCGCGAGCCCATCGAGCACACCGTCTCGCACTATCATTTCATCAAGTCGCTGCCGCGCGAGACCGGGGCGATGGTCGCCTCGGTGCACGACGAGATCGCGAGCCTGGAGGCGTTCGCCGCCACCGCGCGGTTTCAGAACCTGCAGAGCCGCATGGTGCCGCCGGCGCCCCTCGAAAAGCTCGGCTTCCTCGGCGTCACCGAGCTGTTCGCGCCGATGCTGCCGCTGTTGGGCCTGCACGACCGTGCCATGCGCGGCAACGTCAACGCGGCCAAGCCCCTGGTCGACATCGCGACGCGCCGCGCGCTGTCGGTGCTGCTCACGGAAGATCTGGCGCTTTATTCCGGCGCGCTCGAAATCGCGCTGCGGCGGCTCGGCACGCGCGAGCGCCGCCGCCGCGGTATCGGCGCACGGATTGCCCGCCTCGTCCGCCGGTGACCGGTTCCCCCGCGACAGACCGGCGGGGGCACGCTAACTAGTAGCGCCGAGATCATCCGCTTCCACCATAGCGAAGGCCCCATGACCGCATACGATCCCGACAATATCTTCGCCAAGATCCTGCGTGGCGAGCTCCCGTCCGAGACCGTCTACGAGGACGACAAGACCCGCGTGATCATGGACATCATGCCGCGGGTCGACGGCCACTGCCTGGTGCTGCCGAAGGCCCCCTCGCGCAACATCCTCGATATCGAGGCGGCGGACCTGTCCGCCTGCATGGCCACCGTGCAGCGCATGGCGATCGCCGCCAAGAAGGCGTTCGAGGCCGACGGCGTCACGGTGCAGCACTTTGTCGAGGCGGCGGGCGGGCAGGTGGTCTTCCATACCCATTGGCACGTGCTGCCCCGTTTTGCCGGCATCTCCCTGAAGGCGCACACGGGCGAAGTGGCGCCGGCCGAAACGGTCCGGGCGGCGGCCGACCGGCTGCGCGCCGCGCTCAGCGAAGACTGAACCAGGCCCCGATCAGCACCAGCTCGGCCGCCAGAATGCCGACGGCGAGCCGCTTGCCGGCCACGATGAACACCGCGAAGCCGATGGCGGCCGCCGCTGCCCGGGCTAAGGTGGGCACGGAGGCGAGCGGCCCGGTGGGAAACAGGATCAACTTGGCGATCAGCGCGGCCACCAGCGCCGTCGCCACCGCCTTGACCCAGATGAAGATCTCCGACTGCTCGTCGAGCCGGCCGGCAAAGATCACGCCCAGCCAGCGCCAGATGTGCGTGGGCAGCACCGCGGCGAGGAGGATCGCGAGATAGGGCGAAAAGCCCCAGAGCGTGCCCCCCTCCATCACGTCCGCGCCCGGCGTCGCGCGCGCCGCCCCATGAAATAGGCGAAGGTGCCGCCGATGATCCCGGCGAGCAGCAGGTCGGCGGCGGGCGTCAGCACGGTGAAGATCGGCCCGAGCAGGAGCCCAGCGCCGAGCGCATACGCATCGGTGGGCCCGCGCGCCGCGCGCCACAGCGCCATCACGAAATAGATCGGGGTCAGGAACACGAGCCCCGCCGCCACCAGGTCCGGCATCGCACCGATGGCGCGGTAGGCCAGCGCGACGATGGCCGCGTTGGCCACCGTCAGCGTGATCGCGAAGCCGGCGAAGAACGGCATCCGCGCCTTTCGCTCCATGGCGGGCAGATGCTGCATCGCGAACACCCAGGCGGTGATGGCGACGAACCAGGACATGAAGATGAGCAGCCAGCGCGGGGTGGTGGGGGCGCGCACGATGGGCGTCCACGACATCACCATCGGCATGAAGCGCACGGCCGACAGCGCCACGGCCAACGCCACCGCCGCCATCGACGTGCCGGAGCCGACCAGCCCCACGAACACCACCTGGCTCGGCAGCGCCCAGATGCCGACGGTCAGGAACAGCGTCTCGGCGAGGGAAAAGCCCGCCTCGCGGGCCAGGGCCGCGAAGCCCACCTGGGCCGCCATCAGCACCACGACCGGCAGCGCCAGCGCGTTAAGTGCTCCGCGGCGAAACCACGTCAGCCCATTCGCATGCTGTTCGTTCATCGATTCCGTCGCGCCGCGCGCGATCGCCTCTCGTGCGCGACCGATCCGCCACTCATCATAGAACACGAGCGCCCCTCGCCGCAAAGGGGCGCGCGGCGCCGGGTCACTATCGCGCCAGACCTTCCTGGCGGATGTCCAGGACGCGAAGCGGGCGCGCTTCGGCGTCGATCTGCCGCGCCGCCCGCAGCCCCGCCTCGATGGCCCCTTCCACCCAGCCGCTCTTCAGCGTGGTGAAATCGCCGGCGAAATGGATCCGGCCTTCCGGCTTGCGCCATTCGCCGACCATCCACCCCTGCCCCGGGCCGATGGCCCCGAAGGAGCCGCGGATCCAAGGCTGCTCGCTCCAGGCGAACTCCTCGGCGAGCAACACCTCGTCGAAGAGGCCGGGCAGGTCTTGCTCGAACTCGGCCACGATCTGCCGCGCCCGCGTGTCGGCCGGCCGTTCCAGATAGGAGCGCGCGTTGCCGCCGTTGATATAGAAGAACACGTTGCCGTAGCCGCCGGGCTCGTTGCCGGTGATGTCGATCGCCCGCTCCCAGGGCCGGTCGCCGCCGGCCATGGGCCAGCCGTGGACGCCCTCGCCAAGCCATTTCGGCGTCCTGGTTTTCACCACCACCTTGACGGTGTTGCCCCATTCGCTGTCGTCGATCAGAAGCTGCTTGGCGGGCGACCATTGCGGCGTCACCGCGATATCCCGCAGCACCGGCGTGGGGATCGTCGAGACCACGCGGTCGCCGGCGAACTCGCGGCCCGATTGCGTGGTCACCTTCACCCTGGGGCCGGACTGGTCGATCGCCACCACCGGCTCGCCGAGCACGATGCGCTCCAGGCCGATGGACCGCGCCATTGCCAGCGGCAGCCGGTCGTTGCCGCCTTTGATGCGGAAGAGATTCTGGTCGCCGAGATGATAGGCGATGGTGGGTATGATCGCGAGCGCGGCGTCGACGGCGTAGAAGGCGCCGCTGTGGGCGGACAGCAGCTTCACGAACATGTCGGAGGCGCCGACGCTGCGGATGAGGTCTTCCAGCGAGATGTTGGACAGGTAGTCGACCATCGCGGGTGACGGCCAGCGGGCATCGAGCACGGTGTCGGCATCGAGCCCGGCGCGGAAGAGATAGCGGTTGAGCGTGGAGGAGATGGTCACGTTGCGCTCGTCCGGCGCCAGCGACCAGGGCCAGTCGGCGAGGTTGGCCGCGTCGCCCACCATCCCGTCGACGGTGTAGCGGGGCAGCCCGTCGTTGAGGCTGAGCAGCGGGAGCCCATAGTGCCGGATGTAGTTCAGCACGTAGGGCATGTTGGAGCGAAAGTGGCCGCCGCCCGCTTCGGACACCATGCCGTCGCCGAGCGGCAGCGACAGAAGGCGCCCGCCCACCCTGTCCTGATATTCGATGATCGTGACGTTGTGTCCCTCGCCCAGCAGCGCCAAAGCCGCCGTGAGGCCCGATACGCCGGCGCCCAGCACCAGGACGTCGAGCGGTCCGCCGGCGATGCGGGCGATTGCCGGCGAGGCGATCCCGGAGAGCCCCGCGGCTGCCGCCGAACCCGCGATCCCGCGCAGCACGCCGCGTCGCGTCGGGCCAGCCTGGGCCCGATTGTCGAGATTCACGCCGCTCATTGACAGTTTTCCTCGTGGGCCAGCTCGATCAGCTCGCGCGAGAGAATATTCTTCGCCCTCCTGAAAACACGCCGGAATTTGCGTCCGCTCGCCGATGGCGACCGGGTGTGGCCCCCCGAACACGAAAAGAGCCGCGGGCGGACCCGCGGCTCTTGTTTGTCGGCTCGGTCCGCGCCGGTGCGGGCGCGGCGGCTTGGATCAGCTCGACAGCGGGACGCGCGGCACCATCGAAGAGCCGCCGCCCGATCCCGCAGGCTCGGGACCGCCATCGTCGTCGTCGGGGCCGTCATCGCTGTCCTCGTCGACAGCGGCACGGTTCGGACCCGGGTCGGCGATCGCTTCCAGCACCAGCTTCTTCTTGCCGTCCTCGCCCACTTCGACGGCGACCTTGACGGTGCCGCCCTTCTTCAGCTCGCCGAACAGCACCTTGTCAGCCAAGGGCTGCTTGATGTGCTCCTGGATCACGCGGCCCAGCGGACGCGCGCCCATCTTCTCGTCGTAGCCTTCCGCGGCGAGCCACTGCACCGCCTCGTCCGTCAGCTCGAAGGTGACGTTCCGGTCCGCCAGCTGCGCTTCCAGCTGCATGACGAACTTCTCCACCACTCGGTGCACGACGTCGGCCGGCAGCGGGCTGAACGGCACGATGGCGTCGAGCCGGTTGCGGAACTCCGGCGTGAACAGACGGTTGATCGCCGCCATGTCCTCGCCCTCGCGGCGCGCGCGGTTGAAGCCGATCGGAGCCTTGGCCTGGTCGGCGGCGCCCGCGTTGGTCGTCATGATCAGGATGACGTTGCGGAAATCCACCTGCTTGCCGTTGTGGTCGGTCAGCTTGCCGTGGTCCATCACCTGCAACAGGATGTTGAACAGATCCGGATGCGCCTTCTCGATCTCGTCGAGCAGGAGCACGCAGTGCGGGTGCTGGTCGACGCCGTCGGTCAACAGGCCGCCCTGGTCGAAGCCGACATAGCCCGGAGGGGCGCCGATCAGCCGCGACACCGTATGGCGCTCCATGTACTCCGACATGTCGAAGCGCAGGAGTTCCACGCCCATCAACTCGGCAAGCTGCTTGGCCGCCTCCGTCTTGCCGACGCCCGTGGGGCCGGAGAAGAGGTAGGAGCCGATCGGCTTGTTGGGCTCGCGCAGGCCGGCGCGGGCGAGCTTGATCGCCGAGCCGAGCACCTGGATCGCACTGTCCTGCCCGTACACCACCCGCTTGAGGTTGGCCTCGATGTTGGACAGCACCTCCGCGTCGTCCTTGGAGACGGTCTTCGGCGGGATGCGGGCCATCGTCGCGACGGTCGCCTCGATCTCCTTGACGCCCACCGTCTTGCGGCGCTTGCCCACCGGCACCAGCATCTGGCTCGCGCCCGTCTCGTCGATCACGTCGATCGCCTTGTCGGGCAGCTTGCGGTCGTTGATGTAGCGGTGGGACAGCTCCACGGCCGACTTGATGGCGTCGTTGGTGTAGCGGAGCTGGTGGAACTCCTCGTAACGCGGCTTGAGGCCCTTCAGGATCTCGATCGCGTCATCCACGGTGGGCTCGGCCACGTCGATCTTCTGGAAGCGCCGCACCAGCGCGCGGTCCTTCTCGAAGAACTGGCGATACTCCTTGTACGTGGTCGATCCGATGCACTTGATCGCCCCGGACGACAACGCCGGCTTGAGGAGGTTGGACGCGTCCATCGCCCCACCGGAGGTGGCGCCCGCACCGATGACGGTGTGGATCTCGTCGATGAACATGATGGCGCCGGGAAATTCCTCGATTTCCTTGACCACCTGCTTCAGCCGCTCCTCGAAGTCGCCGCGGTAGCGGGTTCCTGCGAGCAGCGCGCCCATATCCAGCGCGAAAATGGTAGACCCGGCCAGCACCTCGGGGACGTCATTCTCGGTGATGCGCTTGGCCAGCCCCTCGGCGATCGCCGTCTTGCCGACGCCGGGATCGCCGACGAACAGGGGATTGTTCTTCTGCCGGCGGCACAGCACCTGGATGGTGCGCCGCACCTCGTTCTCGCGACCGATCAGAGGGTCGACCTTACCCTTCTTGGCCTTTTCGTTGAGATTGATGCAGTACGCCTCGAGCGCATCGGTCTTGCGCTTGGCGCTCGCGCTGGCCTCTTCGGGCGTAGATTCCTCCTCACTTTCGCGGGCACGGCTCTGTTCCATGCCGGCCCGCTTGGCGATGCCGTGGCTGATGTAGTTCACCGCGTCGTAGCGGGTCATGTCCTGCTCTTGCAGGAAATAGGCCGCATGGCTCTCCCGCTCGGCGAATATGGCGACGAGCACGTTGGCGCCGGTCACCTCCTCGCGGCCGGAGGATTGCACGTGGATCACCGCGCGCTGGATGACACGCTGGAAGCTGGCGGTGGGTTTGGAATCGTCGTCGCCGTCGATCACGAGATTGTCGAGCTCGGCGTCGATGTAGTCCGACAGGTCGCGCCGCAACCGGTCGAGATCGACGTTGCAAGCCTTCATCACCGCCGCGGCGTCCTGGTCGTCGACCAGGGCCAGGAGAAGATGCTCGAGCGTCGCGTATTCCTGGCGACGTTCGTTGGCGGCGGCGAGCGCCTGGTGCAGAGCCTTTTCCAGGCTACGAGAGAATGACGGCATTCTCGCTCCTCACTTCTTCTCCATCACGCATTGGAGAGGATGCTGGTGCTTTCGGGCAAAGTCCATCACCTGTGTCACTTTGGTCTCCGCAACCTCGTAGGTGTAGATCCCGCACTCGCCCACCCCGTGATGGTGGACGTGCAGCATGACACGGGTGGCCTCCTCCCGCGACTTCTGGAAAAAACGCTCCAGAACATGCACGACGAATTCCATCGGCGTGTAGTCGTCGTTCAGAAGCAGGACCCGGTACATATTGGGTCGTTTCGTTGCCGGCTTGGTCCGAGTGATGACCAGCGTGCCGGAGTCGTTTCCGTCGGAATCTCCGGTGTCGTCCTTGTCACCGGCCATCCCCCTGGCTGGGATGTCGCCCGCATAGTCGAGCAGCGTCGCCAACGGGCCTTTCGGTTCCGCGTCCGTGAGCTCGAGGCCGTGGTTCGGAAGGCTTCTCATGATCGCCATCCTGAGTGTTCAGTCGCCAACGTTCAAGCGGCCTTCTGACCAGTGTGTGATGAGAATGTGGCGCCTCGCGCACGATGTTAAGGCTTCTAACCCAGCAAACAATGGGTCTCGGCCCCCGGACGATAGAAAGTGATGTTGGCCCGCGCCGGGCGCAAGCCCCGGGGCATGCCCGCCGGCCGCACGTGTCGTCGCAGCCGAGCTTACCCCCTCAGCGCCGCGAACGCGAACAACGCTTCGCTGAAGCGTTCCGTCGCAGGGCCGTCATCCACCTCGTCGCACAGCTCGATGGCGCGAAGCGCTCCATGGGCATCGTATACCCGATCGCGATCGACCGCGCGACCGGTTGCCGCGCGATAGATCGCGATCACACGGTCCGCCAGGTCGGGATCGACGAAAAGCGGATAGGACAGATCCCGGTGGAGCCCGCCCACCCCCGCGCCAGCGAAATCGAACAGCCCGTTGAGGCGATCGGCCGCGAGGTCGTAGGCCATGTTCCAGCCGTGGGTGTCGAACTGCCCGAACACGGCCTCGTCCGGCCCGTGCCGTTCGTGCGCGGCGAGTGCCCGTTCGGCGGCCGCATAGGTGTCCGCCGACACGCGGCCGGCGATCTTGGCCAGGAGCGCCGGTGCGGGTGCCCAGGCACGCAGCCCGTCGCAGGCGGCATGCGCCACCCGCTCTGGCGGCACGGCGTGGATTTCGGCGAAGAAGGCGGCCAGATCGAGCGCCAGGCGCATGCGCCCGTGCTGCGACAACGTGGCGTAACGTGCCGCGTCCACGGTGCTGCCGGCCAGCTTTTCGTGCTCGCTGATGAGGTGGGGGCCGTCCAGCAGGCGCATTCGCGGCACCGCGATGCGGGTGTGCGGGCGGATCAGGTCAAGCGCGCGCGGCTCGCGGCGCAGGCGCTCGGCGGCGCTTTCGTGGTGCGGGATCTTGTAGATGAACCGGCCGCCCACCTCCACCGCCAGGCAGTCCCACCCGTCGGTATGAACATGCCAGGCGGCGTCCGCCAGGTCGGGACGGGCGGCAGTATGTTTGAGTAGCAGGCAAACGGGCTGGTTCAGGCAGTTCGGATCGTCGCAGTTGTAAAGGCCG
>JAUIJH010000263.1 GCA_030431335.1 Alphaproteobacteria bacterium | reverse complement strand
AGGCTTCTGGATTGTCCGACACGCCGTAGACGATCTCGTAGACATAATCGGCCGTGAGGCCGGTGCGCACGAGGCGGACGATATCGTCGTGCGACTGCCAGGTGTGCAGCGCGCGCTCGTTGGTGGGCGCGGGGAAGCAGGAGCCGATGCGCATGCAAAAGCCCTTCACGCCCCACTTGTAGGCGTAGAGCGAGGCGATGTCCTCGCCGAACGCCTTCGACAGGCCGTAGCGCGTGTCGGGGCGGGCGGGCGTCGTGTGATCGAGGCGCGTCTCGCGGCGATAGAGGCCGATGGCGTGGTTGGAGCTGGCGAAGATGATCCGGTCGACGCCGTGCTGCTTGGCGCCTTCCCACAGGTTGATCGCGCCGTCGATGTTGGCGGACTTGATGGTCTGCCAGTCCGCCTCGCGAGGCTGACCGCCGAAATGGACGATGGCGTCGATGCCCTCGCACAGCGCCGCGACACCGTCCGCGTCGGCGAGTTCGCAGGTGACCACCTCCTCGCCCGGGCCGGCGGGCGCCATCTCGGCGATGTCGGAGAGGCGGATCAGCTCGTACTCGCCGGCCAGCCCGCGGCGGACGGCGCGGCCGAGGTTTCCCGCCGCGCCGGTCACGAGAATCCTGTTTATTTTCTGCGCCATGCAGCGCTCCTTGATGTTTTTCCCCGCCCGCACAATAGCGGTCGCCGCCCTCAGAACCAGAGGGGAAGGCATTCGCCGGCGCGCCCGCCCGGCCTCAGCGCAGCGATGCCGGCCGCGTGTGGCTTTGGCGCACGCCGCGCGGCCGTTCTGCCGGCGCGCGCGGGGCCTGGCGCGGCGTCAGCCGAGCATCCGCGCGACCGGCTCGACGAGCGCGCGCGCCAGCGCCGCGGTCGCCGCGGCGTCGAGGTGGACGCCGTCGACCGGCGAGGCCTTCGCCACCGTCGCCGCGTCGAAGAAGCCGGTGCCGAGCTCCGCCGCCAGCGCGGCGTAGAGCGGGGCCAGCGCCTCCGATTCGGCGATGCTGCGGCCCGCCGCCGGGTGTCCGTCGGCTGCCGCGCAGCAATGCGGCGGGGCGACGATCAGCACCTGCGGCACCGGGAAGCCGGGCTTATCGTAGGGATAGGTGCGCACGATCTGCACGAGCCGCTTCATCCCCGCCGTCGCCCCGATGGCCCGGCCGCACAGCACCGGCTTGAGGTCGTTGGTGCCCAGCATGATGACCACGAGGTCGATCGGCATGTGGCTCGCCAGCAGCGTCGGCAGCAGGCGCGCGCCGTTGCGGTCGTTGGGGCCGGAATGGTCGTCGAAGCAGGTGGTGCGCCCGCCGAGCCCCTCGGCCACCACGCGGGCCCGCGCGCCGAGCCCCTCCTGCAGCACGGTCGGCCACAACGAGGCGTGCGGGTGGCGGCCGCCCGATACCGGATCGCTGCCCCAGGTGAGGCTGTCGCCGAAGGCGAGGACGGTTTTCATGTCAGCGCACCCGGTTGTTTTCGATAACGTCGAAATCGATGTCCTCGCCCAGGCCCGGCCGGTCGGGCACGTGGACGTAGCCGTCGGCGTCCATCGGATCGGACAGCGATTTCAGGTAGTCGTGGCCGTCGTCGTACTCGAGGAAGGGGTGCAGCAGGCCGCGCTCGTACCAGCGGCAGTTCTTGGACGCGGCGACGACGTGCAGGTTCATCGCCGTGTTGCCGTGCACCTCGCACTCCATGCCGAAGGCCTCGGCCATGCGCATGGTCTTCAGCGCCGGGGTGATGCCGCCGACGTCGTTGACCCCGGTGCGCAGGATATCGCAAGCGCCCGCCGCGACCCATTCGGCCCGGTGCCAATGCTTGCCGGCGGCGCTTTCGGGCCCCAGCACCGGAATGTCCAGATTGTCGGCGAGCCATTTGTAGGACGACATCGACTGCTCATCCATCGGCTCCTCGATCCACGCGAAGCCGAGCTGTTCCAGCCCCCGCCCCAGCTCCAGCGCGTCGACGCGCGAATACCAGTGGAACGCGTCGATCATCAGCGCGATGTCGGGTCCCACCGCCTCGCGCACGGCGGCGCAGGCCTTGAGGTCCATCCTGACGTCGGGCGACCAGCTCACCGGCGGCATCCAGGTGTGCAGCTTGATGCCCTTGTAGCCGCGCGCCACCAGCGCCTCGGCGAAGCGGCCGTAGTCCTCCGGTGTCGCGAGGCCGCCGTCCAGCTCGTCGCCGCACATGGTGGAGCCGTAGGCGAGGACCTTGTCGCGATAGGCGCCGATCAGCTTGTGCACCGGCTGGCCGAGCGCGCGTCCGGCTAGATCCCACAGCGCGCAATCGACCGCCGCCAGCGTCCGGTCGGTGAGCTGCGCCGCCGAGCCGCGCTGCCAGTGGGCGAGATCGTGCCACAGGCGCTCGCGGTCGCGGTGATCCTGGCCTATCAGCACCTTCTTCACGTACTTGTCGATGACGTGGGGGCGCACGATTTCGGGCGCGGTGAAAGAGTGACCCTCGTGGCCGTCTTCCGTGGTGATGGTGAGGATCGCCTGCTCGACCTGATGGGCCGGACCGGGATGGGCATGGCCCGCGCTGTCGGAGTGACGGCGGGTGGTCGTCCGGAAAACGCGGACGGAAACGTCGGTGATGATCACGGGAGCCTTCTTGTTCTAGGGGGCTGCGCGCTGTCGCCCCCGGAATGAAGCCCTGCCGCGCCAAAGGACGCAAGTGCGTCGGTGCGTCGTTTCCCATGGAAGCGACGGCGTTTGCCCGCTTCCCGCGGGCATCGCTCGTTTCATGGCGGCGTGACCTGTTCTAAGGTCTCGCCAACATTCACAAAGCGGTGGCGCAACCCGTGTCGATAATTGTCAAACCTTGCCGTTCGCCCTTCGCCCGCAATCGGAGCGCGTCATGAGCCGTACCGGCGTTGCCGTCATCGGCTGCGGCATGGCCGCCAAGCCCCATGCGCAGGCGCTCGCCGCCCTCGCGGACACCGTGGACGTGCGCGGCGTCTATGCCCGCCGCGAGGACAGCGCCCGCGCTTTCGCCGACCGCTACGGCTTTCCCGTCGCCCGCGATCTGCAAGCCCTGGTCGCCGACCCCGGCGTCGACATCGTCCTCGTCCTCACCCCGCCCAACGCGCGCGAGGAGATCGTCTCGCTGGCCGCGCGGCACGGCAAGGCGGTGCTGTGCGAAAAGCCCATCGAGCGCACGGTGGCGGCGGCGGAGCGCATCGCGGCCACGTGCGCGGCGGCCGGCGTGCCGCTCGGCGTCGTCTTCCAGCACCGGTTCCGCGAGGCCTCCGAAGCGCTCGCCCACCACCTTGCGGAGGGCCGCATGGGCACGCTCCGCCTCGTGCGGGTCGACGTGCCGTGGTGGCGCGACCAGGCCTATTACGACGAGCCCGGGCGCGGCACCTATGCGCGCGACGGCGGCGGCGTGCTGATCAGCCAGGCGATCCACACGCTCGACCTGATGCTGTCCCTCACCGGCCCCGTGGATGCGGTCCAGGCGATGGTGGCGAGGAGCGTCCACCGGCTCGAGGCGGAGGACTTCGCGGTCGCCGGGCTCACCTTCGCGAGCGGCGCGGTGGGCTCCGTCGTCGCCACCACCGGCGGCTATCCCGGCGCGCCGGAGACCATCCTTGTCGATTGCGACAACGCCTCCGCGCGCCTGCAATCGGGCGTCTTGACCCTCGCCTGGCGCGACGGCCGCGAAGAGGTGTTCGGCGCCACCGCGACCACCGGCGGCGGGGCCGACCCGATGGCCTTCCCCTTCGACTGGCACCAGAGCCTCATCGCCGACTTCGTCGCCGCCGTGCGCGAGGGGCGCCCCCCGCGCGTGACGGCCGAGGACGGCCTGCGGGTGCAGCGCCTGATCGCCGCGCTGGAGACCTCCTCGCGCGAGGGACGGCGGGTTGCGCTGAGCCCCGCCGCTCCGTAGGGCGCCGCGCCGCCGTCAGTGGGCGAGCAGGAGCGGCAGCTCCGTCTTGCGCAAGAGGTCGCGCGTCGCGCCGCCGAGCAGGATCTCGCCGAGCCGCGAATGACCGTAGGCGCCGGCGACGAGAAGATCCGCCCCGATGGCCTCCGCATGGCGCAGCAGCGCATCCACAACCGACCCCTCGCCGCGCGGGATCGCGTCCACCGTGACCTTGGCGCCGTGGCGGGCCAGCGCGGTCGCAAGGGTCGCGCCGGGTTCCTCGCCATGGGCCTCCGGCCCGATCCGCGGATCGACCACCACCACGTGCAGCTCCGCGTCCGGGGCGATGTCGAGCGCGGCGGAGACGGCCCGCGCCGCCTCCGGGCTCGTGTCCCAGCCGATGACCACCCGGCTGAACCCCTTGGCGAGCGACGCCCCCGGCGGGCACATCAGGACGGGCTTGCCGCTCTCGAACAGCGCCGCGTCCACCAGGCGGTGCCAGTTGAGGTCCGTAACGCGGGTGATGATCGACAAGTCCGCGTATCGCGCCTGGCGGGCGATCACGGGGCCGGCCTCGCTGGTGGGCACCACCACGCCGCGCACCTCGCGGGAGACGCCGCTGCGCTCGAGGCGCTGGTCCACCCGCTCCACCGCCGCCTGCACCGCCGCCCGCGCCGCCACAGTCTCCTCGAAGAAGGAATCGAGCGGAATGTCGGGGAACGGCACGTAGGACTGGATCGGCTGCAGGCCGACCACCAGGGCCACCAGGTGGGACCCGC
>JAUIJH010000069.1 GCA_030431335.1 Alphaproteobacteria bacterium | reverse complement strand
GCTGCCGGCGGCCGCGCTCGGCGTCGACAGCGAGACCGTGCTCGCCCTCTCCCGCGCCGGGCTGCGCACCGTGGGCGACCTCGCCGCCCGCCCGCGCGCGCCCCTCGCCGCCCGCTTCGGGCGCGATTTTCCCCGTTTGCTCGACCGCGTCCTCGGCAAGGCCGATATCGGCATCACGCCGCGCCGCCCGCTGCCCTTGTGCAGCGCCGAGCGCCGCTTCGCCGAGCCCATCGCCCGCGTGGAGGACGCGCTCGCCATCCTCACCATCCTCCTGGAGCGCACCGCCGAGACGCTGGAGCGGCGCGGCGAGGGCGGGCGCCGCTTCGAGGCGAGCTTCTTCCGCGTCGACGGCAAGATCGCCCGCATCCAGGTGGAGACGGCAAGCCCCACGCGCGAGCCAAAAACCCTGTCGCGCCTCTTCCAGGCCTGGCTCGACGGCATCGCCGACCCGCTCGACGCCGGCTACGGCTACGACCTCATCCGCCTCGCCGTCCTCGTCGCCGAGCCGTTCCACCCGGCCCAGACCGGGCTCGACGGCCACACCCTCGAGGGCGACGAGGTGAACGCGCTGATCGACCGCCTCGTCGCCCGCTTCGGCGCCGAGGCGGTGAACCGCTTCGTGCCGCAGGAGAGCCACCTGCCCGAGCGCGCCGCGCGCCCGGTGAGCGCCATCGCGGCGGCCGCCACGAAGGGCGCCGCCTGGCCCGCGCCCGACCCCGGCGAGCCGCCCGCGCGCCCGGTGCAGCTCTTTTCCCGCCCCGAGCCCATCGAGACCCTCGCGGAGATCCCCGACGGGCCGCCGCTGCGCTTTCGCTGGCGCCGCGTCCTGCACGAGATCGCCCACGCGGAGGGGCCCGAGCGCATCGCCGCCGAGTGGTGGCGCGACGGCCTCGACACCCCCACGCGCGACTATTACCGCATCGAGGACGAGGACGGCCGCCGCTTCTGGGTTTTTCGCGAGGGGCTGTTCGGCGTGGAGACGGCGCAGCCCAAATGGTTCCTGCACGGCCTCTTCGCATGAGCTACGCCGAGCTTGCCGTCACCAGCAACTTCTCGTTCCTGCGCGGCGCCTCGCATCCGGGCGATTTCGTCGCCCGCGCCATCGCGCTCGGCTATCCGGGCGTCGGCATCGCCGACCGCAACACGGTGGCCGGTGTCGCGCGGGCCCACAGCGCCCTCAAGGAGGCGGCCGAGGCGGTGCGGGAGGCGAGCGGGCGCGACCTCGCCTTCACGCTCGCCATCGGCGCGCGCCTCGTGTTCATGGACGAGACGCCCGAAATCCTCGCCTACCCGCGCAATCGGGCCGGCTGGGGACGGCTCTGCCGCCTCCTCACCACCGGCAACCGCCGCGCCGAAAAGGGCGAGTGCATCCTGTGGCAGGACGACCTCTTCGCCCACGCCGCGGACCTTCTCCTCATCGCCATGCCCGGCCCCGCCACGGACGCCGCCACCCTCGCCCGCCTCGCCGAGGCCGCCCCCCTGTGGCTTGCCGCCGACCGCCCGCACGGGCGCGGCGACCGGCGCCGCCTCCTCGCCCTCAAGGAGACGGCGGCGCGGGCCGGCGTTCCGCTCCTGGCCGTCAACGACGCGCTCTATCACGACCCCGCCCAGCGCCCGCTGCAGGACGTCCTCACATGCATCCGCGAAGGCGTGACGCTGGAGGCGGCCGGCCGCCTCTTGGAGGCCAACGCGGAACGCCACCTCAAGCCGCCCGCCGAGATGGCCCGCCTCTTCCGCGACGTACCCGAGGCCATCGCCGAGACCACGCGCTTCCTGTCGCGCATCGCCTTCTCGCTGGACGAGCTCAAATACACCTATCCCGAGGAGCCGGTGCCGCCGGGCAAGAATGCGCAGGAGTGGCTCGAGGAGCTCGTCTGGCGCCACGCGCCGCTGCGCTATCCCAACGGGGTGACGGCGAAGGTGAAGGGCCTGCTGGCGGAGGAGCTGCGCCTCATCCACGAGCTGGGCTACGCGCAATATTTCCTCACCATCAACGACATCGTGCGCTTTGCCGAGGCGCGCGGCATCCTGTGCCAGGGGCGCGGCTCGGCGGCCAACTCGGCCGTCTGCTACGTGCTCGGCATCACCGCCGTCGACCCCTCGGAGCACGACCTGCTGTTCGCCCGCTTCATCTCCTCGGAGCGCAAGGAGCCGCCCGACATCGACGTCGATTTCGAGCACGAGCGGCGCGAGGAGGTGATCCAGTACATCTACGAGCGCTACGGCCGCGAGCGCGCCGGCATCGCCGCCACCGTGATCCGCTACCGGCCCAGGAGCGCCATCCGCGAGGTGGGCAAGGTGCTCGGCCTCACCGAGGACGTCACCGCCCGCCTCGCCGGCACCGTGTGGGGCGGCTACGGCAGCGACATCATCCCCAAGCACATCAAGGAGGCCGGCCTCGATCCGGACAACCCCGAGATCCGCCGCGCCGTCACCCTGGCGCTGCGGCTCTTGGGCTTCCCGCGCCACCTGTCGCAGCACGTCGGCGGCTTCGTCATCACCAGGGACCGGCTCGACGAGAGCGTCCCCATCGCCAACGCCGCCATGGAGGACCGCACCTTCATCGAGTGGGACAAGGACGACCTCGACGCCCTCGGCCTGCTCAAGGTGGACGTGCTCGCCCTCGGGATGCTCACCTGCATCCGCAAGTGCTTCGACCTGATGGACCGGCACAGCGGCATCCGCCACACCCTCGCCGACGTCCCGCGCGAGGATCCGGCCGTCTACGACATGCTGTGCGCGGGCGATTCCATCGGCGTCTTCCAGGTGGAAAGCCGCGCGCAGATGAACATGCTGCCGCGCCTGCGCCCGCGCGCCTTCTACGACCTCGTGATCCAGGTCGCCATCGTGCGCCCCGGCCCGATCCAGGGCGACATGGTCCACCCCTATCTCAGGCGCCGCAACGGCGAGGAGACGGTGGAGTTCCCCTCCCCGGCGCCCGAGCACGGCCCGCCGGACGAGCTCGCCCAGGTGCTCGGCCGCACCCTCGGCGTGCCCCTCTTCCAGGAGCAGGCGATGAAGATCGCCATGGTCGCGGCCCGCTTCTCCCCGGAGGAGGCCAACGGGCTGCGCCGCGCCATGGCCACCTTCCGCCACATGGGCACCATCCACGCCTTCGAGGAGAAGATGGTGGAGGGCATGGTGCGGCGCGGCTACGACCGAGACTTCGCCACCCGCTGTTTCGACCAGGTGAAGGGTTTCGGCGAGTACGGCTTTCCCGAAAGCCATGCCGCCTCCTTCGCGCGGCTCGTCTACGTGTCCTCGTGGATCAAGTGCCACCACCCGGCCGCCTTCGCCTGCGGCCTCCTCAACGCGCAGCCGATGGGGTTTTACGCCCCGGCCCAGATCGTGCGCGACGCACGCGAGCACGGCGTTCGCGTGCGCGCCGCCGACATCAACCACTCGGGCTGGGACAACACGCTGGAGGACGACGCGGAGAGCACCGGCGGCCTCGCGCTGCGGCTCGGGCTGCGCCAGATCGACGGCATGCACGAGGAGTGGGCCGCCACCCTCGCCGCCCACCGGCGCGGCGGCTACGGCGACGTCGAGACGCTGTGGCGGCGCACCCGCCTGCCGCTCGGCGCGCTGAAGCGCCGCGCCGACGCCGACGCCTTCCGCTCCATCGGCCTCGACCGGCGCGCGGCCCTATGGGCGGTGCGGCGCCTGCCGGACGATCCGCCGCTACCGCTGTTCGAGGCCGCCGCCGCGCGCGAGGCCGGCGCCGAGCCCGACGTGGCGCTGCCGGCGATGCGCCTGTCGGAGCACGTCGTCGCCGATTATCAGACCGTGCGCCTGTCCCTGAAATCGCATCCGATGGCGCTCCTGCGCGGCGTCTTCGCGGCCGAGCGCGTCCTCACCTGCCGCGAGATCGGCGAGGCGCGGGACGGGCGCACGGCGACGGCGGCCGGCGTCGTGCTGATCCGCCAGCGGCCCGGCAAGGGCAACGCCATCTTCATGACGCTGGAGGACGAGACGGGCGTCGCCAACGTCGTCATCTGGGCGCGCCAGTTCGAGCGCTTCCGGCGCGAGGTGATGGGCGCCAAACTCGTCGCGGTGCGGGGCCATGTGCAGCGCAGCAAGGAGGGCGTCGTCCATCTGATGGCCGACTGGATCGCCGACCGCACCGACGAGCTCGCGCGCCTGTCGGACATCCATTCCCCCACGCTGCCCGCCTCGCCCGCCGACGAAGCCGTCTACCCCAAGCTCGCCCGGCCGATCGCCCGTCACCCGCGCGACGTGCGCATCATCCCGAAATCACGCGACTTTCACTGACTGGCGCGGGTCGCCGTCCACCGGGCCGCCACCGGCCCCCACCGTGGAGCGGCGCACGATCAGGCGGCCGGACAGGATCTCCTGGCGCGCGTCGCCATCGCCGAGCGGCGCGTTGCAGATCAGCTCCACCGAGCGCTCCACGATGTCGCTCACCGGCTGGGCGAAGGTGGTCAGCTCGTAGTGCGGCCAGGCCGACATCGCGATGTCGTCGAACCCGGCGATGGCGACGTCGTCCGGCACGCACAATCCCGCCACGTCGCGCAGCGCATCCATGCCGCCGAGCGCGAGAATGTCGTTGGCGAAGAAGATGGCATCGGGGCGCGAGCCCTCCGCCAGAAGCTCCTGCGCGGCGCGATGGCCGCCGGCGTAGGAGTATTCGCCTGCCGCCGCGCTGCCCACCAGCGTCATGCCCAGCTCGGCGAGGCGGGTGACGAAGGCCATGCGCCGCTCGCGGCCGATCAGCGTCTTGGTCATGCCGGCGACGTAGCCCACCTTGCGCCGGCCGAGCGCGTGGAAATGGTCGGCGATGGCGCTCACCCCGGCCGCGTTGTCGACGCACACGGTCGTGATGTTGCGGTCGAGCGAGAGGCGGTTGACGAGCACCGAGCGGCGCCCCTCGATCGCCCACGACAGCGCCTTCTCCGAAAGGATGGTCGCCGCCACCACGATGACGCCGTCCACGTTGTACTGGCGGATGGCCTGGAGCTGCTCCTCGATGTTCGCGCCCGGCGTCACGTTGAACAGGAGGCTCTGCCGGCCGACGCGCTGCAAACCCTGCGTCAGCCGCTCGATCAGCCCCGGATAGAACGGGTTGCGCATGTCCGACAGCACGATGCCGATGATGTTGGTGCGGTTGGTGGACAGCATCGAGGCGATGGCGTTCGGCTGGTAGCCGAGCTCGCGCGCCGACGCCAGGATGCGCTCGCGCATCGCCGGCGAGATGCTGCTGCCCGGCGTGAAGGCGCGCGACACCGCCGACTGGCTGACGCCGATCAGCGCCGCGAGCTGACGCGAGGTCAACCGCTTCCTGTTGTGTTCGCTTGCGTCACCGCTCATGCGGCCATCTCCGGCTGTCGGCCCCAGGCGGGACCCGCTCTTATTCCTCAGCCTCCGGCGAATTGACAACCGGCCGCCTTTTGGTGCTGCATTGAGACGGGATTTGCATCCGTATTCAACACGGACGAGCCTGCCGGAAAAGAAAGACAACATCAATCCGGCAGTTGGGAGAGAAACATGCCGAGGCCACTCGATCACCTCACGGTCGTCGACGCCAGCGAGTGCGTCGCGGGCCAGTTCTGCGCGCGCCTGCTGGCCGATCAGGGCGCGCGCGTCACGCTGGTCGAGCCGCCGGACGGGTCGTGCACGCGCCGCCTCGCGCCGCTGTCGCAAAGCGGCGATTCGTTCGTCTTCCGCCACGTCAACACCGGCAAGGCGACCCTCACGCTCGACCCGGCGCTGGCGGCGGACCGGGAGCGGCTGGCCGCGCTCTGGCGCGCCGCCGACGTCGCGATCCTGCCCGAAAGCCACGACCTCGCGGCCTTCGAGCGCGACCACCCCCATGTCGTCGCGGTGCAGATCACCCCGTTCGGCGCCGATGGGCCGCTGGCGGACTGGCAGGGGCCGGAGATCGTGCTGCAGGCGCTGTCCGGCATGATGCACAACAACGGGCTCTACGGCCGCGAGCCGCTCTACGGTGTCGGCCGGCGCGCCACGATGGCCGCCGGCCTCGCCGGCTTCGTCGGCACGCTCGCCGCGCTCCTGGCGCGCGCGGGCGACGGTCTCGGCCAGTCGGTGCGCATCGAGAAGGCCGAGACGGCGAGCGCGATGTGCTTTCCCTACGTGGTCCAGCACCTTTACAGCGGCACCGTGTTCGACCGCTCGCAGCTCGCCATTCCGGCCGCGCCCGTCGAGTGCCGCGACGGCTGGGTCTGCATCTGGATCTACAATCACCGCTGGCAGGCGGTGCTGCGCACGCTGGGCCTCACCCATCTCGACGCCGACCACCGCTTTCACGACCCCGCCGAACGGCGCCGCAACTGGCCGGCGCTGTTCGACGCCATCGCCGCCCACGTCGCCGATCAGCCGGCCGCCGAGATCGTCGACCGCCTGCAGCGCGCGCAGGTGATCGCCGCCAAGGCGGACCGCCCGTCCGAGCTCTTCGCCAACGCCCACCTCGCCGCGCGCGGCTACTGGCACACCGCCGGCGAGGCGCGCCACACGGTTCTCGGCCCCACCATGCGCCTTACCGAGCGCGCGCCGGCCGCCTCCCGCCCCGCGCCGCCGGCCGCCGGCAAGGTCGCCGAGGGTGTGCGCGTGGTGGAGCTGACGACGGCCTGGGCCGGGCCGATGGCGGGCCGCGTCCTTGCCTTTTTCGGCGCCGAATCGATCCACGTGGAATCGCCCACGCGCGTCAACACCTGGCGCCTGCACCACGAAAACCCGCCCAAGCCCGTCAACTTCCCCGACGGCGACCCCGGCGCCCGCCCGTTCGACCGCGCCTTCCTGTTCAACTCGCAAAACATCAACAAGCGCTCCATGACGGTCGACCTCAAGACCGAGGCGGGGCGCGAAACCTTCCGCGCCCTCCTCGCGCGGGCCGACGTGCTGGTGACCAATTTCCGCCCCGGCACCCTCGCCAAGCTCGGCCTCGACGAGGCGTCCTTGCGCGCGATCAACGATGCGCTGGTGGTGGTCGAGCTGCCCGCCTTCGGGCTCGAGGGGCCGATGGCGGGCTACGCCGCGCTGGGGCCGACCATGGAGATGGCGACCGGCACCTCCGCGATGGTCGGCTACCCCGGCGGCCCGCCGGAGCCCACCGGCCCCTCCTACATGGACCCCGTCGGCGGCTTCAACGCCGCGAGCGCGATCCTGCTGGCGCTGATCCACCGCGCCCGCACGGGGCGCGCGCTGCACGTGGAGGTGCCGCAGGTGGAGGCGGCGATGCACCTGATCGGCCCGGAGCTGCTGGAAGCGGGGGAGACCGGACGCGAGCGCCCGCGCAACGGCGACCGCAGCCCCTATGCCGCCCCGCACGACGCCTTCCCCGCCAGCGGCGAGGACCAGTGGGTGGTGATCGCCGCCTGCGACGAGGCCGCCTGGCGCGCGCTGTGCCAGGCGATGGCGCGGCCCGCCCTCGCCGACGACCCGCGCTTCGCCACGCTCGACGCGCGCAAGGCCAACGAGGACGCGCTGTCGGCGGAAATCGCGGCCTGGACGCGCGGGCGCGACAAGCACGAGGTCGCCGCGTCATTGCAGGCGGCCGGCGTCGCCGCCGCGCCGGTGCAGAACGCCGCCGACCTGACACGCTCGCCCTACCTCGCCTCGCGCGGCTTCTTCACCGAGTTGGCCCACCCCGTCGCGGGGCGCCACCGCTACCCCGGACTGCCCCTCCACCTCAGCCGCACGCCCGGCGCACAGACGAGCGCCGCCCCCGGCTTCGGGCGCGACAACGATCACATCCTCACCGAGATCATCGGCCTCGACCCCGCCGCCGCCGCCGCCCGGCGCGCCGCCGCCGGCATGGCCGAAATTCCCGGCGAAGGCCCCAGCGAATGAGCGGCGGCCCCTTCCCCCGCACCCGCATCGTCGACGTGCGGCTCGACGACAACCCGCGCTACAAGGGCTCGATCCATGACGATGCCGTCGCCCGCGCCAAGGGTTTTCGCGCGGCGCTGGTGCCCGGCGCTTTCGTCTACGGCTACGTGAGCCGGCTCGCCCTCGATGCCTTCGGGCGCGCCTTCGCCGCGCACGGCGCCATGTCGGCCCGCTTTCGCCGCCCCGTCTTCAACGGCGACCGGCTGACCGTCGCCGCCGGCCCCCTCGCCGCGACCGACGGTTTTCTGCGCGCCGAAATCACGGTCACCAACGCGGAAGGCACGGTCGTCGCGGGCGGCCATGTCGCCATGCCCGAGGGCGACCCGCCGGCCCCTCCCGCGCTCGACGCGCTGCCCGTGCTCGCCCGCCCCGCCGACGTGCCGCCGATCGCGGCCGGCGATCTGCGGCCCGGCCAACCCATCACCACCGCGCCCTTCACCTTCACGCGCGAGATGCTGGAGCGCTCGCTCGACGCCTTCGCCGAGGACCACCCGCTCTATCGCGGCGAGGGCGTCGCCCATTCGGGCTGCCTGATGCGCCTTGCCATGGACGACACCAACAAGAGCTTCCGCTTTCCCGCCCCGGTGATCCTCGTGGAGGCGGGCGCGCAGCATTTTGCGCCGGTGCGGGCCGGCGACCGCCTCGCCACCTCCGGCCGCATCCTCGAAACCTACGAGCGCAACGGCCGGCACTATTTCGTCAGCGAGGAGCACCTTATCGCCAACGAGGAGACCGTCGCCGCCCGCTTCCGCCGCATCACGATCTACGCCTGATCGGGCCGGCAAAGGGGTGTGAGCAGGAAAAATCCGCATCGCTATTGAATACGGATGCAATAGCTGCTTTCCTCACAGTTACAGAAGCAGTGGCGACCGGCTCCAGCGCCGGAACGCCACCGAATCGGCGGCCCAATGTCCGCCGGCAGGGAGAACGCCAATGCCTCCAGTCCAGACCCTGGGCGGGTCGGGTCGTCGCCTGTGAGCGACACGTTGATCGCCGCCATCGACGCGTTTCAGGTGAGCTGGCAGCCTGGCGACTCGCCCGGCCGCCGCACCGCCATCGTGCGCGTGCGCACCGAAGGCGGCCTCACCGGCTACGGCGAAGCCTCGCCCATGCTGGGCGGCGAACACTCGCTGCAGATCGTGCGCGATTTCGCCCCCTCCCTGCTCGGCCAGGACGCGCTCGACCAGGCCGTCATCGCCGACCGCCTGATGCACAAGTACGTCAAGCTCGGCCCGGAGGGCGCGGTGACGGGGGCGCTCGCGGCGCTCGACATCGCGCTGTGGGACCTCAAGGGCAAGGCGCTGGGGCTGCCGGTCTACAAGCTCCTCGGCGGCGCCTGGCGCACCAGCCTGCCCTTCTACGCCTCCATCGGCGGCAACGCGGACCGCTCCGTGGAGGACGTGCTGCGCATCGTCGAGAAGCGCTTCAAGGCGGAGACGCCCGCCGCCATCAAGATCCGCCTCGACGGCGACCGCACCCGCCAGGACTACGATATCCCCGGCGACATCGCCAAATGCCGCGCCGTGCGCGAGCTCGTCGGCGCCGACTTCCCCCTCGCCTTCGACGCCAACAACCAATACTCCGTCGGCGGCGCGATGCGGGTGGGGCGCGCGCTGGAAGACCTCGGCTTCCTGTGGTTCGAGGAGCCGGTGCAGCACTACCATGTGCGCGCCATGGGCGAGGTGGCGCAGCGGCTCGACATCACCGTGTCCGCCGCCGAGCAGACCTACACCACCCAGGCGCTGGTCGACATCATCAACGCCGGCGTGCGCATGGTGCAGCCCGACATCATCAAGATGGGCGGCATCACCGGGCTGATGCAGTGCGCCGCCATCTGCTTCGCCCACGGCGTCGAGTTCGTGCCGCACCAGACGCAGCCGGGCATCGGCCACGTCGCCAACCTGCACGTGCTCTCCACCATCATGCACTCCACCAAGCCGGCCGAGTATGCGGACCCGTCCGGCCGCATGGATGTCGCGTTCCGCAACCCGCCCACGCCGCAGAACGGCGTGTTCCAGCTGCCCGACGGCCCCGGCCTCGGCCTCGAAATCATCGACTCTGAACTTGAGAAGCGCCGGCACTGAACCGGCGCCACGTTCCTTTGGGAGGACAACAAAGATGACCGTCTCGAGACGCACATTCCTGGAACTGAGCGCCGGCGCGGCCGCGCTCGCCGGCTTCGGCATCTCCACGGCCCGCGCGCAGGATCCCGATGTCCTGCGCATGGGCGTCGCCGCGCGAGGCCCGCGCTACAGCGACCCCACCTTCACCACCCAGGGCGGCGACAACTGGGCCGCCGAGCAGGTCTACGAGCAGCTCGTGCGCCCGCGCGACGGCGAGTTCGCCCTGTCGCCCGATCAGTACGTGCCCACCCTCGCCACCGAGTGGACCACCTCCGAGGACGCCAAGACCTGGACCTTCAAGCTGCGCCCGGGCGTGAAGTTCCACAAAGGCTTCGGCGAGATGACGGCCGAGGACGTGGTGTTCTCCTATGAGCGCGCCATGAGCGAGGGCACCGACGTCACGATCCTGTCCAACATCGACAGCATCGAGGCGACCGGCCCGTACGAGGTGACGATCAAGCTCAAGGCGCCGGATGTGAACCTCCTCGGCACCACCATCTTCAACAAGACGACGGTGATCGTCCCCAAGAAGGCGGTGGAAGAGTACGGCGAGGACTTCAAGACGACCAAGGGCGTCGGCACCGGCCACTACCAGATCGACCGGTTCGACACCGAGTGGGGCACCCGCCTCACCCGCTTCGACGACCACTGGGACAAGCCCGCCAACATCCCCGTGGTGGAGTGCGTCTACATCGCCGACACCACGGCGCGCACGCTGGCGCTGCTGGCCGGCGACGTCGACATGATCGAGGCGGTGCGCGCGCCGGGCTGGGTCGATTCCATCAAGAGCCGCGACCCCTCGCTCCTCGTCGACATGACGGTGCCGGGCTCGTTCAACACGCTGCACATCAACCTGACGCGCCCGCCGTTCGACAACCTCAAGGTCCGCCAGGCGATCATCCACGCCATCGACCGGCGCGCCGTCGCCGATGCGCTGGCCCCGATGGGCGGCACCATGTACGGCCTGCAGCCCGCCTTCTTCCCCGCCGGCATGGAGATGCAGGAGGCGCCGGAAGACCTGCAATTCCCCTACGATCCGCAGCGCGCCAAGGAGCTCCTGGCCGAGGCCGGCTTCCCGGACGGCATCTCCTTCGCCGCCAACATCTCCCAGCGCGAAGACTATTCGTCGACCATGCTGATCGTGCAGGAGCAGTTCCGCGCCGCCGGCATCAACATGCAGCTCGACGTGATGGACCACACCGCCTACCACGCCTCCAATCGCAGCGATAAGAACACGCTGGCGATGCATTCCTCCAGCTATCCGCCGATCCCCACCCAGATCTACTTCCAGCAGCTCGCCTCCGGCTCGGAGGTGAAGGCGGACGGGTCCGGCGGCGGCAACTACAGCCACTACGGCGTCGCGATGCCCGGCATCGACGACCTGCTGCAGGCCGCGCTGGAAGCGACCACCTACGAGGAATACCTCGACAACTGCATCAAGATCGAGCTGCAGGTGCTGCGCGATCTGCCGCTGATCGGCCTGTCGAGCCTGTCCTTCACCGTGGTGCGCAACCCCCGCGTCGACCTCGGCTACGAGGTGAAGAGCGGCTATGCGCGCTGGCGCTTCCACGAGGCGACCAAAACGGCCTGAGGCTCCCGCGCCCGGCCCAATCCAAAAACCCAAATGGGAGGAAAACAAGAATGTTGAGGAGACGTAGCTTTCTCAAGGTCGCGGCGATCGCCGCGACGGCGGTCCTGCCGCTGAGCGCAGGGCTCAGCGGCCCCGCCACCGCCCAGTCGACCGACACGCTGGAGATCGCATTCTCCGCGCGCGGCCTCAGGACCATCGACCCGGCCCGCTCCATCCAGGGCGCCGACGAGTGGGCGATCATCCACATCCACGACAAGCTGGTGGAGGTGCCCAAGGGCCGCTTCCCGCGCACCGTCGCGGAAGTCCAGCCGAGCCTTGCCACCGACTGGGAGGTGTCCGACGACGCCAAGACCTGGACCTTCACGCTGCGCGAAGGCGTCGAGTTCCAGAAGGGCTACGGCGAGATGACCTCGGAGGACGTGAAGTTCACGTTCGACCGGCTGCTCAATCCCGAGGAGCTCGGCGTCAACCGCTCCCTCTACCACAACCTCGAAAGCGTTGAGGTGGACGGGCCCTACAAGGTGGTCTTCCAGCTCAAGCAGCCCGACCCGCTGTTCCCGCTTGGACCGCTGCTGCACTATTCGGCCAGCATCATCTCCAAGAAGGCGTTCGAGGAGAAGGGCTCGGAAGCATTCGAGCGCGATCCCGTCGGCACCGGCCCCTACATGCTGGAGACGGTGTTCGAGAACCCCTCCGAGGGCGTGCTCCTCACCCGCAACCCGGACTATTGGGGCGAGCCGGCCAAGATGCCGAAGCTCCACGTCCAGTATATCGCCGACACCACGGCGCGCACGCTGGCGCTCCTGTCGGGCGACGTGCACATGATCGAGGGCGTGCGCGCTCCCGGCTGGGTGCCGTCGATCAAGGCCCGCAACGCGGACCTCCACTTCGACACCTCCTCGCCCGGCAGCTTCTTCACCATCCAGATGAACATGCAGAAGCCGCCGTTCGACAACCAGAAGGTCCGCCAGGCCGTCGCCTACCTCATCGACCGCGACACCATCGCGGAGGCGATGGCGCCGATCTCGCAGCGCACCTTCGGCCTCAACCCGCCCTCCTTCCCCGCCGGCTTCACCGAGGAGACGGTCCCGGAGGCGGTGCGCTACGACTACAACCCGGAAAAGGCGAAGGAACTGCTGGCCGAAGCGGGCCTGCCGGAAGGCTTCTCCTTCGACAGCTACACCTCGCAGCGCGAGGACTATCAGTCGATCGCGCTGATGATCCAGGACATGCTGCGCGCCGGCGGCATCGAGATGAACCTCGAGGTCAAGGACCACACCGCCTTCCACGCCGACCAGGCCACCAACACCAACACGATCTTCCTGCGCTCGGCCGCCTATCCGCCGGTGCCCACGCAGGCGATCGGCGAGCAGCTGTCCTCCGCCTCCGAGGTGAAGAACGACGGCTCGGGCGGCCCCAACTTCAGCCATTACGGCGTTGCCATCCCCGGCATCGACGACATGCTGGAGGAGGCGATGGCCGAGCCCAACCTGGAAGCGCGCATCGAGAAGGTGCAGGCCATCGAGGAGAAGTTCCTCACCGACATGCCGCTCCTGCCGATCGTCACCAACGGCTACCTGATCGTGCGCGCCCCCAACGTGGACCTCGGCTACGAGCAGAAGTCGGGCTACGCGCACTGGCGCCTCACCGACGCGGTGGTGAACTAGCTCTCCCCAACTGCCCCGCCGCCACGGCGGCGGGGCCTTTCCCCTCCACACGACACGGACCGGCCCTCCCTCCGACGCGAGGGGCGACCCCGGCCGAAACCACGAGAACCCGATGCGCCGCGAAATCGCCATCCGCCTGCCAGCCGCCTTCAACGACGACCCCGCGATCGCGTGGGCGGCCAGCCACATCGAGGATGCGCTGGCGCGCGCGGGCTTCGCCGTCGTTGCCGATGGTGAGGCTCTCACCGTCGCCATCGCCGGCGCGGGGCGCACGGACGATCCGGCCGCGCCCGTCCCCCTTCCCGCCGTCGCCGAAGGCTTCGCGCTCTGGCGCGAGGGTGGCACCGTCACCGCCTGGGGTCACGACACGCGCGGCCTCGTCTACGCCCTCACCGAGCTTGCCGACCGCGCCCGCCACGCCACGGGCGACGACCCGTTCGACGGCACCTTCCCCCTCACCGGCGAGCCGACGGCCCGGATCCGCAGCATCGCGCGCCTGTTCTGCGCCGAGAACGAAGACAAGGCCTGGTACTACGACAAGAACTTCTGGCGCGAATATCTCACGATGCTCGCGACGAACCGCTTCAACCGCTTCGCGCTGACGCTGGGCATGGGATACAACTATCCCTACCACAATCCGTGGATCACCGACGTCTACTTCTATTTCCCCTACCCCTTCCTGTTCGACCTCGATGGCTACGACGTGCGCGTGCGCGAGCTGCCCGCCGACGAGCGCGACCTCAACCTCGAAATGCTGCAATTCATCGGCGCCGAGACGGCCCGCCGCGGCATGGACTTCCAGCTCGCCCTGTGGACGCAGCGCTACGATTTCGACGACGTGCCGCGCGCCGCCCACACCGTCGAAGGCATCACCGACGACAACCTCGCCCCCTACTGCCGCGACGCGCTCACCCACCTCCTCGAGGCGGTGCCCGAGATCACCGGGCTCACCTTCCGCGTCCACGTGGAAGGCGGCATCGCGGAGGGCGAATACGGCTTCTGGGAGGAGGCGTTCAGGGGCGTCGCGGCGGCGGGCCGGCCGGTCGAGATCGACATGCACGGCAAGGGCCTCGACCACACGCTGCTGCAGCTCGCGCGCGACAGCGGCATGCCCTTCGCCGCCTCGCCCAAATACCTCGCCGAGCACATGGGGCTCGCCTACCACCAGTCCTCGATCCGCAACGAGGAGTACCCGCCGGAGGTGGCGCGCAGCCAGCGCGAGCAGCTCAGCGAAGGCTCGCGCAAGTTCCTGCGCTACAGCTACGGCGACCTTCTCGCCAAGGACAAGGACTACAAGGTCCTCTACCGCATCTGGGCCGGCACCCAGCGCGTCCTGCTGTGGGGCGACGCGGCGCTCGCGGCCGGCTACGGCAGGAGCTCCATGTTCGCCGGCTCCGATGGCGTCGAATGGTGCGAGCCGTTGAGCTTCAAGGGCCGCATGGGCACCGGCGTCCCCGGCCAGCGCTACAACTACACGGTCCAAGGTCTCGCGCCGCGCTACGACTACGAAAAGTACGAATACCAGTACCGCGTCTGGGGCCGGAACCTTTATGCGCCCGGCGGTCCGGCGGAAGGCTGGCAGCGCTACCTCGCCAGCGAGTGCGCCGATGCGGCGGACGCCTGCGAGGCCGGCCTCGCCGCCGCCAGCCGCGTCCTGCCGCTGGTGACGCTGACGCACGCCCCCTCGGCCTCCAACAACCACTACTGGCCCGAGATCTACACCAACCTGCCGCTGCTCGCCGGCTCCGGCGCCCGCGCCTACGCCCGCGACATGACGGCGCCGATCCGCTTCGGCAACGCCCCCACCTTCGACCACATGCTGTTCGCCAACGCGCGCGAGTTCGCCGAGGCGCTGCTCGCCGGCACGCCCGTCGCCCGCTACACCCCGCTCGACGTGGCGGACTGGCTCGACCGCCTCGCCGCCGAGGCCGAAACGGCGATCGTCACGGCCAAGGCCACCGCCGCCTACGGCACGCCGGCCGTACGCCGCATCCTCGCCGACGTGGGCATCCTCGCCGGCATCGCCCGCTTCTTCGCGGAGAAATATCGCGCCGCCGTGTGGGCCGAGCTCTTCATCGCCACCAACGTGACGACGCTGCTCGACCCGGCGATCCACCACATCGGCCGCGCCATCCTCGCCTGGGAGGACGTCGCCGCGCTGTCGGACGATCTCTACCCCGACGACCTCACCTACGGCCCGCAGACCTGGCTGCGCGGCTCCTGGCAGGCCCGCCTGCCGGAGATGCGCGCCGAACTCCTCGACCTGGAGGCCGCGCGCGGCGGCGGCGTCTTCGAGACGGTGCCGCCGACCGAGGCCGTCACGGCCGCGATCGCGGCGCTCGCGGCGCACCGCCCGACGCGCGCCGGCGCCGGCACGCTCCAGGCGCCCGCCAGCTTCGGCCGCGGCGAGGCGGTCACGGTGCGCTTCGAGGGCACGGCGGACGGCGCGCCGACGCTCCATTTCCGCCAGGTCGACCAGTCGCAGCGCTGGTCGTCCCTCGCCATGGCGGCGGACGGTTCGGGCTATGTCGCGACGATCCCGGCTGAGGCCACGCAGAGCGACTTCCACCTGCAGTTCTTCGTGACGCTGCAGCAGGATGGGGCGGGCGCGATCGTGCCCGGGCTTGCATCGGACCTGGCGAACGAGCCGTATAGGACCAGCCTTCAACGATAAGGCTGCGGCGGGAGCAATTCCGCCGACGAGAACGACGAGGGAGGACAGATTGGCTGGCTATTTCCTGCGACGATTGCTCGACGCGATCCCAACCGTGCTCCTCGTCCTCACGCTCGTGTTCATCGCGATGCGCATCCTGCCGGGCGACCCGGCCATCGCCGCGCTGGGCGATTTCGCGACGCCCGAGCAGCTCGCCGCGTTCCGCGCCAAGATGGGCCTCGACGCCCCGCTCTGGCAGCAATATTTCAACTTCCTGTGGGGCGTCTTCACGCTCGATTTCGGCCGGTCGCTGATGAACAACCGGCCGGTCCTCGACCTGATCTTGTACAACCTGCCCTTCACCATCGAATTGACGTTGATGTCGGTGATGTTCGGCGTCCTCGCCGGCGTGCCGCTGGGCGTGCTCGCCGCGCGCCACCGCAACAAGGCGCCCGACAACGCGGTGCGCGTGTTCTCGCTGATCGGCTACGCAATCCCCGACTTCTACCTCGGCGCGCTCCTCCTCATCACCTTCTCGCTCAATCTCGGCTGGTTCCCCATCAACGGCGGCGGCGAAGGCTTCGCCGACCGCATCTATCACCTCATCCTGCCCGCGCTCACGCTCGCCTTCATCAAGGCCGCCTTCCTCGGCCGCCTGACGCGCACCTCGCTCCTGGAAGTGCTCGGGCGCGACTATGTCCGCACCGCGTGGGCCAAGGGCGCGCGCGAAAACCGCGTCGTCTACCGGCACGGGCTGCGCAACGCGCTCCTGCCGCTGACGACGGGGCTGGGCCTTTCCACCCTCGCCGCGCTGTCGGGCTCGGTGGCGGTGGAGCTGGTCTTCAACCGGCCGGGCATCGGCAAGCTCCTGATCAGCGCCATCGCCGAGCGCGACTATGCGGTGATCCAGGGCGGCGTCGTGGTGTTCGCGATGTTCGTCGTCCTCATCAACCTCTTGATGGACCTCGTCTATGTCATCGTCGACCCGCGCATTCAGGTGAAATGATGAGCTTCGCAGAACAGCGCCCCATCCTCACCGACGAGCCGGACATTCCCGCGACGCCCATCGCCGCCGACACGCGCCTGTTCGACAACATCCGTCACGTGATCTTCGGGCGCATCTCCACGATCGTCGCCTCGCTGGCGATCCTCCTCCTCATCCTGGTGGCGCTGTTCGCCGACTTCATCGCCCCCTACGACCCGCTCGCCCAGAGCATCCTCAACGTCAACAAGGCGCCGAGCTGGGAGCACCTGCTCGGCACCGACGGGTTCGGCCGCGACGTGCTCTCGCGCATCATCTACGGCGCGCGCAACTCGCTGATCTTCGGCCTCATCTCGCCGACGCTTGCGGCCCTCATCGGCACCACGCTCGGCGTCGTCGCCGGCTATTTCGGCGGCATCGTCGACCGCGTGGTCTCGCGCCTGATCGACCTCCTGCTCGCCTTCCCCGAGTTGCTGCTGGCCATCATCATCGCGGCGGCGCTGGGGGGCGGGTTCTGGAACATCATCGCCGTCCTTACCATCGCCTACGTGCCGGGCTTCGCGCGCGTGGCGCGGGCGCAGACGCTGGCGGTGAAGCAGGAGCCCTACGTGGAGGCCGCCGTCGCGGTGGGGGTGCGCGTGCCCACCATCATCCGCCGCCACGTGGTGCCCAACATCTCCGCCCCCATCGTGGTCCTGATGACGCTGTGGGTCGCCTCCGCGATCCGCCTGGAGGCCTCGCTCTCCTTCCTCGGCATCGGCACCCAGCCGCCCGCGCCGAGCTGGGGCAACATCATTCGCGACGGCCTCAACAACCTGTTCGGCACGCCCTGGCCGATCGTGGGGGCGGGCGTCGCCATCACCTGCGTCGTCCTCGCCTTCAACATCATCGGCGACGCCATCCGCGACGTGCTCGACCCGGAGACGGCATGATGAAGGGCAACGTCCTCGAAATCCGCGACCTTCACGTCGAGTTCGGCCCCAAGGACCGGGCGATTCAGGTGCTGAACGGCGTCTCGTTCGACATTCCCCAGGGCGGGGCGGTGGGGCTGGTGGGCGAATCGGGCTCGGGCAAGTCCGTCACCTCGCTCGCCACGATGCGGCTGATCCCCTCCCCGCCCGGCCGCGTGACCAAGGGCACCATCACCTTCAACGGCACCGACCTGTTGGCGCTGCCGCTCGGCAAGATGCCGGACATTCGCGGCCGCGACATCGCGATGATCTTCCAGGAGCCCATGAGCTCGCTCAATCCGGTCATGAAAATCGGCGACCAGATCGGCGAGGCGATCATGCTGCACGAGAACATCGACCGCCGCGCGCGCCGCGCCAAGGTGATCGAGATGCTCAAGCTCGTCGGCATCCCCAATCCCGAGGGGCGGCTCGATTCCTACCCGCACCAGTTCTCCGGCGGCATGCGCCAGCGCGTGATGATCGCCATGGCGCTGCTCTGCCGCCCCAAGCTGCTGATCGCCGACGAGCCGACCACCGCGCTCGACGTCACCATCCAGGCCCAGGTGCTGGAGCTGATGAAGGATATTCGCGCCCGCCTCGGCACCGCGATCCTCCTCATCAGCCACGACCTCGGCGTGGTGGCGGACCTGTGCGACAGCGTCGTCGTCATGTACGCCGGCCACGTGGTGGAGATCGGCGCCACCGAGGAGATCTTCGACACGCCGCGCCATCCCTATACGCGCGGCCTGCTCGCCTCGATCCCGCGCCTCCACGGCGGCGAGGAGCGACTGTTCCAGATCCCCGGCAGCGTCCCGGTGCCCGGCACCATCAAGAAGGGCTGCCCGTTCTATTCGCGCTGCGGCATGCGGATCGATCGCTGCCGCACCGAAATGCCGCCGATGTTCGATTTCGACGGCAGCCAGCGCGCGGCCTGCTGGGTCACCGCCGCCGAAGCGCACGCCCACGTCAAGGAGCCGGCCCAATGAGCGGGGAACCCATCCTCAGGGCCGAAGGTCTCGGCAAGACGTTCGATGCCGGCGGCAGCCGCATCTTCGGCCCCGAGCGGCCCGGCGTGCGCGCCGTCGACGGTGTCGACCTCGCGGTGAGCGCCGGCGAGACGCTGGCGCTGGTGGGCGAATCGGGCTGCGGCAAGTCCACGCTCGGACGGCTGCTCCTGCGCCTGATCGAGCCCACCGACGGCAAGGTCTTCCTCAAGGGGCGCGACCTCACCAGCTTCTCGTCCGAGGAGATGCGCGCCGCCCGCCGCGACGTGCAGATGATCTTCCAGGATCCGTTCGGCTCGCTCAGCCCGCGCCGCTCGATCGCGCAGATCATCTCCGAGCCGCTGGAGGTGTTCGGCCTCGTGCGCTCGCGCAAGGAGCGGCGCGAGCGGGTCGGCGAGCTCCTCACCAAGGTGGGCCTGCCACCCAGCGCGCTCGACCGCTACCCGCGCCAGTTCTCGGGCGGCCAGCGCCAGCGCATCGGCATCGCCCGCGCCATCGCCACCAACCCCGCCTTCATCGTCGCCGACGAGCCGGTCTCAGCGCTCGACGTTTCGATCCAGGCGCAGATCATCAACCTGATGAAGGATCTGCAGCGCGACCTGGGGTTTTCCTACCTCTTCATCGCGCACGACCTCGCGGTGGTGCGCCACATCGCCGACCGCGTGGCGGTGATGTATCTCGGCCGCATCGTGGAGATCGGCGACAAGACCACCATCTACGACGCGCCCCAGCACCCCTATACGCAGGCGCTGCTGTCGGCGGCGCCCGAGCCGACGCCGCGCCGCACCGGCACGCGCATCGTCCTCACCGGCGACGTGCCGAACCCCGCCGACGTGCCGCCGGGGTGCAGCTTCCACACCCGCTGCCCCATCGCGCAGGACATCTGCCGGCGCGAGCGGCCGCCGCTGGCGACCGTCGCGCCCGGCCAGCGGGCGGCCTGTCACTTCGCCGCGCCCAACCCCATCCCGGTTCCGGCACGGGCGGGCGCCGCCGTCACGGCTTGACGTATTTGCGCCAGTCGTGCTCCTCGACGAAGCCGAGCACGTCGCGGATCTTCTTGTTGGAGAAGAAGGTTTCGTACTCGCCCATCTCCGCCTTCTTCGGCACGTCCGCGTAATACTCCGCGATCAGCTCGTCGGTCGTCACGTTGACCGAGTGGGTGTCGTTGGAGGCGTTGAACACCTGGTAGCCGAGCCCGTCGGTCTTGAGGCAGCGGTCGACGATCTGGCCCAGGTCACGCGCATCGATATAGGCGAACAGGTTGGTGCGCCGCACGCTCGGATCCTCGAAGTAGCGCGGCCACAGCTTGGCGTAGTCCTCCGGCTCCATCACGTTGTTGATGCGCAGCGCGTAGATGTCCGCCCCGGTGCGGCGCTGGAAACACTCGCCCGTCACTTCGTTGGCGACCTTGGACATCGCGTACGAATCCTCCGGCACGGTCGGGTGCGCCTCGTCGACGGGGATGTATTCGGGCTTCCTCACCCCGTTCGCGAAGCACACGCCGTAGGTCGTCTCCGACGAGGCGAAGATGATCTTCTTGATCCCGCACTTCACCGCCGCCTCGATGACGTTGTAGGTGCTGATCGTGTTGACGCGGAAGGTCTCGTTGTCCGGCTTGATCTGGATGCGCGGGATCGCCGCGAAATGGACCACCGCATCGAAGTGCGCCGGCCCCGTCGCGTCGCGCACGTCGTCGATGCTCAGGTAGGAGTTCATCGCGCCGTACACCTCGCCGGCGTCGGTCACGTCGGCGATGAGGTTGTTGACGCCCGGCAGATCGAGCGGCGTCAGGTCGACGTTGAGCACCTCGTGGCCCTGGTCGAGCAGATAGCCGACCACATGCCTGCCGGCCTTGCCGCTGCCGCCCGTAAATAACACGCGCATGGATTTCTCCCTGGTTCCTGTCTGCCGGGACACCGGCATCTGGTTTCTGTCTGCCGGCCTGCCGGCAACTGGTTCTTCTGTCTGCCGGGACGCCGGCGATCAATGCGTCTCGATGACGACCAGTTCCTGGTCGCGCACCAGCGGCACCTCGAAGCTCATGAACCCGTCCTCGCGCGTCACCGCAAGGTCCGTGTCGGCGACGCGCGCCCGCGCCGCATGCCGCGTGCCCTCGGGCGCGGCCAGGCGCACCCGCACCGGCCCCAGCCCGATCAGGCGATGCTGGCGGCCGGGGATCGGCGCCGTCACCAGCGTGTTGTTGAGGTGGACGATGCGCCGCTCGCCCTGGCGATAGACGTTGACCATCACGAAGCCATCGCCGCCCGTCACGCTCACTTTCCGCCGCTCGCCCAGCACATGCCGCACCGCGTTGGCGAGGATCAGCCCGTGCTCGGCGTGCCCTTCGCGCTCGAAGCAGCGGTCGAGGTCGGCGACGACCCAGACCAGCGTGCTCCCGCCCGCCCCGCGCCGAACGGTGATGGCGGGAATGTCGGTGCGCGGCGTGCGCATGTACGACGTCTCGGGCGGATAGATCGGGAAGTCGGGCACGAAGGTGGCCAGGACCTCGGTGCCCTCCGCCGCCCGCATCACCGGCATGTAGCCGCCGAAGGGGATGGTGTCGGCGCCTTCCAGCCCCGCCAGGATCGGATGCCGCGCGCCCTCCGCGGCCGGCGCGTCGGCATCGGCCGGCCCATATTCGCCGGCGCGCAACTCCGGCAGCAGCCGCAGGTAGGAGTGGCGCGGGCTGATCTCGTGGTTGGGATCGGGGGTCTCGGTGGCGCCGAAGCGCGCGCCGGTGTCGGTGAGGCCGAACAGGTCGCCCAGCGCGAGGCCCGCCCGCGCGTCGCCCTCCCCGTCGTACCGGCTCGTCAGCGAGGTGGCGATCACCGAACCGCCGGCCGCCGCGAATGCCTCCACCGCCTCGATCTCGGCATCCGACATCGCCGCGAGGTTGGGCAGCACCAGGACGCCCACCTGCGCCTCCGCGATCCGGCTCGCGTGCACCGGCACGAAGGCGAGCCCCGCCTCGTCCATCGCCCGCACCGCGCCGCGATAGGGGTTGAGCGTCTTTTGCACTGCGTCGGCGGCGCCGTGGAAATCGTGGTTGGCCTGCGACCACACGATGCCCACGTCCGCCACCGGCTCGCGGTCGACGAGCACCGCCTCGTTGGCCTCGTGCCAGCGGAAGATCGGCTCGGCCGTGCGGTACTGGCGGCGATCGTCGTGCGCGGCGCCGATGTGGTGCCACCAGGGCTGGATACCGCCGGCGAACGCGGCGCCCGACCACAGCCGCACCTCCGCCTCGGGCATACTGGCGAGGCGGAAGAACGGCTCCGCGTTCTGGTATTGCGGCATGCTCTCCGGGATCAGCATGTCCCACCCGCCGAGCGCGTGCAGCCGCTTGCCGGCCTCCGCGTTCTGCGCGAACCCTTCCGCCCGCGAGCGGCGCTGGTGGTCCAGCATCACGATCTTGCTGCGGGCGAGGATCTCCGGCAGGTCGATGAAGCGGCGGCAATTGTTGAGAACGTCGCCGCTCAGCATCCCCATCCACAGGCAGTTCTCGCCGCCGGCGCGGGTGGTGATGGTGTTGTTGAGCTCCCAGATCTCGGTGCGCCGCCGGTAGTTCCAGCGGATCCACGCCCGGTAGCCCTCGTTCGCCACGTCGTGCCGGCGCGGCAGGTCGAGGCCCGTCAGCTCGCCGAACGCGCTGCGGCAGTGGCGGCAATGGCAGATGCGCCCGCGCTCGATCCCGGCCCACGAGTTGTCGGTGAACCCGTCCGGCTGCGAGCGGGCGATGATCTCTTCCATGATCTGGGGCAGGTACTCGCTGTAATAGGGCGAGTTGATGCAGGTGATGAACTTGTCGGCCTGGCGATAGGGCGTGCCGTCCTCGTCGAGGCAGATCCAGTCCGGATGCGCCCGGTAGAACACCTCGGCGACGCGGTTGGAATCCATCCGCGCCACCACGGCGAGCCCCTCCTCGCGCGCGGCCGCGACGATCTCGCCATAAAGATCGCGCTCGCCCAGCGCCGGCGCGCGGTGGTGCAGCGGAAACGCGGACGGATAATAGGCGACGATGCCGCCGGCGTTGATGATCGCGCCCTGCACCCGCGTGCGGCGCCAGTGGGCGCGCCAGAAGGTGTCGTCATAGCGGGCGGGGTCGATCTCGACGAGGTTGGTCTGCGCCCATCTGAGGGCGCGCGCGTACCAGGGGGCTTCGGTCATAAACGGTGGGGGTCCTTGGGGATCGGCAGCGCTCGCCGGCAGGGCGGCGCGCATGGCATGGCAAGATGAAGTGCTCGGCCGGCGCCCGGGTCGCCATCGGCGGCTCCGGCGCGCCGTGGCGCGTGTCGGCGCGGCGTCCGGTCAGCGTGCCGGGCACGCTCTCGCGACGCGAGAAAGGTGGCGTGGGTCGCAGCCGATTCCGGCCATCGTTTTCCTCCTGATGTCTTTATTTTGGGGATGCTGTCAGTCGAAGAAATCCGCATCCTCTTCAAGTAGATAGCGTCTTGCCGCCTCAGGCAATAGCGTCACCCCCAGGCCCGGCTTGTCGAGGACGTCGACAAAGCCGTCGCGCACGATCGGATCGGGCAGCCCAGTCACGATGTCCGACCACCAAGCCGGCTCCGCGATGGGGTATTCGAAGGCGATGAAATTGTCCGGCAGCGTCGCCGATACCTGGATCAGCGCGGCGAGCCCCAACAGCCCGTTGGCCGTGCCGTGCGGCGCCATCAACACGCCAAAGAGGTCGGCGAACTCGGCGATCCATTTCAGCTCGGCCAGCCCGCCCACGTCACACGGATCGGGGCCGATCACGTCGACGGCCCGCGTCGCGATCAACTCCTTGAAGTTATGCCGCAAATAGATCTGCTCGCCGGTGTGGATCGGGGTGTCGGTGGCGTGCGTCAGCTCGCGATAGGCGGCGGCATCGACGTTGGGCGAATAGTCGCCCGTCAGAAGGTCCTCCAGCCACAGCACCTTGTGGGGCTCCACCGCCCGCGCGAAGGCGAGCGCGTCCTTGAAGGCGAAACCCGGCCCGCAATCGAGCGCCAGGGCGACGTCCGGCCCCATCGCCTCCCGCATCGCGGCGACGCACTCCACCATGTGGGCGAGGCCGCGCTCGGTCAGCTTGCCGCGCTCCAGCAGGCCGTGCATCCCCTGCGACCGCGGCTCGCCCAGGTGGAAGCCCGGCACCACGGTCTTCATCGCGCTGTGGAAGCCGATGGGCTGCTTGAGGATGGTAAAACCCTCCGGCAGCGCCATCATCCGCCGCACGTCGGCGGCGTAATCGTCCGGCCCGTGGGCGCCGAGGGGAAAGCGGATGCCGCCGTTATAGACGCGGATCTTGTCGCGCACCTTGCCGCCCAGCAGCTTGTGGATCGGCAGCCCCGCCGCCTTGCCGGCAATGTCCCACAGCGCCGTCTCGATCACGCTGACCGCGCTGCCGTAGGGCTTGAACGCGCCGCGGTGGCGGATGCGCAGCATCACCCGCTCGATATCGGTCGGGTCCTGGCCGAGGATCGCCTCGCGCAGGCCCAGGATCTGCGGCTTGATGAAGGGCTTCCAGAACTCCGCCTGCGCGTAGCCGTCGATACCCTCGTCGGTGACGACGCGCACCACGGGATGGGAGCCGAGAAGGGCACATTTGAGGTCGACGATCTTCAAGACGGTCTCCGGCCCGGCGGGCGGGGTCGCGCGATGCGTTGACGCCGGTGCGCCCGTCCGGTCTAGTCGTTCATATCAGGCGTCGAGTGTTTCACATTTGAACGCCGCTGCGAAGGGAGGAGTTTGCGACAGGTGCCAGATTCGATGAATTGGGGTGTGATCAGCACAGCCGGAATCGGGGTGCGCAAAGTCATCCCGGCGATGGGCAAGACGCCCCTCGGCCACGTGGCGGCCATCGCCTCGCGCAGCGCCGAACGAGCCGCCGACGCGGCCGCCCGGCTCGGCATCGCCAAGCACTACGGCAGCTACGAGGCGCTGCTGGCCGACCCCGAGATCGAGGCCGTCTACAATTCGCTGCCGATCCATCTGCACGTGGAGTGGACGGTGAAGGCGATGGAGGCGGGCAAGCACGTCCTGTGCGAAAAGCCCATCGCCCTCACTGCGGCCGATGCCGAAACGCTGATCGCGGCGCGCGAGCGCACCGGCAAGCAGGTGCTCGAGGCGGTGATGGTGCGCCAGCACCCGCAGTGGCTGCGTGCCCGCGAGATCGTGCGTGGCGGCGAGATCGGCCCGCTGTGCCTGATCCAGACCACGATGAGCTTCTTCAACGACGACCCCACCAACATCCGCAACCGCGTCGAGGTTGGCGGCGGCGCGCTCTACGACATCGGCTGCTACGCCATCTATCTGGCGCGCTTCCTGTTCGAGGCGGAGCCGCAGCGGGTGGTGAGCCTGATCGACCGCGACCCGTCGCTGCGCACCGACCGGCTCACGGGTGCCATGGTCGATTTCGGCGGCGGCCGGCAGCTCTCGTTCGCCTGCTCCACGCAGCTCACCCGCTACCAGAACGTGATCGCCTTCGGCCGCTCCGGCCGCATCGAGGTGCCGGTCTCGCTCAACGCGCCGCAAGGCGGCACCACCACGATCCTGATCGACCCCAAGGGCAACAACGAGCCGGGGGATTTGCGCACCGAGACCATCGCGGCGTGCGACCAGTACACGCTCCAGGCCGAAACCGCCGCCCGCATCTTCCGCGGCGAGCTCGCCGCCGAATTTCCCATCGAGGACGCGGTGATGAACATGCGCACCATCGAGGCGCTCTACCGCTCCGCCGCAAGCGACCGCTGGGAGACCGTCTAACCCTCTCGGCGGCGAAAACGGGGTACGGCGCGGTCAAGGGGCCGCCCGCAGCCACGCGCAGGCGCAGCCGAGCATGGCGAGGACGGAGGCGAAGCCGCGCCCCTTGACCGCGCCGCAGCCCGCCTCATGCTGGACCGGGGTTTCAAGTCAGCGGCCCGAAGGGCCTCTGATCTTGGAACCCTGCCCGCTGGCGAAGCGGGGGGAGCGCGAGGGGGGAACGCCCTCGCCCCAAACGGACAATGCCGGCGCAACGCGCCGTCCTGATCCCTGCCCCGCCGGGCGACCGAGTGAAGCCTAAAGCCGGGCGAGTGCCGACACCGCCTTGCCCGCCTCGATGGTCGCGTCGCGGATCGACTTCACCCGCTCCTCCGACAGGCCCGACAGATACGGCACGCTGATCGCGGCGATCACGGCGCCGTTCTTGTCGAGCACCGGCGCCGCGACGGCGTTGATGCTGGGCGACTGCTCGCTGCGGTCGCGCGACCAGCCGTTGCGGCGGATGGTGGCGAGCTGGCGCGCCAGACGCTTGGAATCGGTGATGGTGTTGCTGGTGAAGGCGGGCAGCGGGCCGGCCAGAAAGTCGCGCCGCTCCTGTTCGGGCATGTTGGCGAGCAGAAGCTTGCCCGCGGCGCTGACGTGGATCGGGATGCGCTGGCCCTGCACCACGGTCAGCGCATGCTCGCGCCGGCTCTGGGCGACCGCGATCACCAGCACCCCTTCCGCATCCGCCACCGACAGCTTGACGCTCTCGCCCAGCTGGTCGGCGAGGCGGTCGAGCACCGGCTGCGCGATGCGCGGCAGGTCGATGTCGCTCGCCCCCACCGCCGCCTTGGAGGCGAGGCGCAGGAGGCGCGCGCCCAGCTTGTAGCTGCCGTTGTCCTGGCGGCGGACCACCGCGTGGCGCTGCAACGTCTTCATGATGCGATAGACGG
>JAUIJH010000068.1 GCA_030431335.1 Alphaproteobacteria bacterium | reverse complement strand
GACGCACTAGCTGACGCGCACCGGCCACGTTTACAGCCCCTACGTGCTGCTCGCCTCCAAGCAGTGGTTCGACGGCCTGTCGGACGAGGAAAAGACGATCGTGATGGAAGCGGCGCAGGAGACCGAAGCCTATCAGCGCGGCCTGTCGCGCGATGCGGCCGACAACATCGCCCACAACCTCCTCGTCGCCGAGGGCATGGAAGTGACCACCCTGCCGGAGGCCGAGCAGGCCAAGCTGCGCGAGAAGGTGGGCCCCGTGATCGACCGGTTCGCCGACCAGATCGGCCGCGACCTGATCGAGCAGGCCCGGCAGGACATGGGCGCCCAGAACTTATACTGGCTGCCTCAATGTCACTATGGCGAGGCGGCCACCCGGCTGCCTCGCCCCGCCGGCCCGCTGTCACTCAAAGCTGAAGACGAAAACCATGGCGCTGATTACCTATCTCACCAAGATCCAGTTCGAGGTGGGCGCCCGCCGGCTCCTGCGCGAGGAGCTCGAGGCGCTCGGCTGCACGAAACCGCTGATCGTCACCGACAAGGGCGTCGTCGCGGCGGGCCTCGTCGCCGAAGTCATCAAGGCGAGCGGCATGGCGGCCGATACGCCCGTGTTCGACGGAACGCCGGAGAACCCCACCGAGGCGGCGGTGTTCGAGGCGCTCGACGTGTACCGCGCGGCGGGATGCGACGGCATCGTCGGGCTCGGCGGCGGCTCGCCGCTGGACCTTGCCAAGGGCGTTTCGCTGATGGCGACGCACGAGGGGCCGTTCGAGCAATACGCCGCGATCCTCGGCGGCATCGCCCGCGTGCGCAAGGACAAGCCCCCGGTCGCCGCGATCCCGACCACGGCCGGCACGGGTAGCGAGGTGGGGCGCGCGGCGCTGATCACGCTGTCGGACGGGCGCAAACTGGGCTTCATCTCGCCCTACATGATCCCGGACGTCGCGATCTGCGATCCCGAGCTGACGCTGGGCCTGCCGCCGATGCTCACCGCCGCGACGGGCATGGACGCGCTCACCCACTGCATCGAGACCTATCTCAGCCCGCGCGACAACCCGCCCGCCGAAGCCATCGCGCTCGACGGTCTCAAGCGCGTGGCCGCCAACATCCGCAACGCGGTTCGCGACGGCAAGGACATCGCGGCGCGCACCGAGATGATGATGGCCGCGCTCGAAGGCGGCATGACCTTCCAGAAGGGCCTCGGCGCGGTGCACTCGCTGTCGCACCCCATGGGCGGGCTGAAGGACGTGCGGCTGCACCACGGCACGCTCAACGCGGTGCTCTTGCCTGCCGTGCTGGCGTTCAACGCCCCGGCCGCCGGCGAAAAGTACGCCGCCCTCGCCGCGGCGATGGGCCTCGGCGATGCGTCGGAGCTGGTGCCGGCGATCGAGGCGCTCAACCGCGACCTCGGCATGCCCGCCTCGCTCAAGGACATGGGCGTGCCGCAGGACGTTCTGCCCTATATCGCCACCCACGCGGTGCGCGACCACTCCACCGCGACCAACGCGCGCAAGATCGAAGAGGGCGATTTCCTCGGGATCCTGCGCCAGTCCTGGGGCTAGGGCACTCGCCCATTCTAGGCTCCGGGCGACGGCGCAGGCTCGGCCAGCCAGCAGCGGGCACGGCGCCCGTCGGGCAGCGCGAAGAAGGGCGGCGCCTCGCTGCTGCAGCGGGCCATCGCGGCGCGGCAGCGGGGGTGGAAGTGGCACCCAGGCGGCGGGTCGAGCGGTGAGGGAATCTCCCCCTCCACCGGCTGATAGAGGCGCCGGCCCGCCTTCACGCTCGGCATCTCGTTGAGGAGTGCCTGCGTATAGGGGTGGGACGGGCTCGCAAACAGCGCCGCGGCGTCCGCCTGCTCGACGATTTCGCCCAGATACATCACCGCGATCCGGTCGCACAGGTGCTTCACCACGCCGAGATCGTGGCTGATGAACAGGATCGTGAGCTGGCGCCGCTCCTGCAACGACATCAACAGGTTGATGATCTGCGCCTGGATCGACACGTCGAGCGCCGCCACCGGCTCGTCGCACACCAGAAAGTCCGGCGAGACGGACAGCGCTCGCGCGATGCCGATGCGCTGGCGCTGCCCGCCCGAGAACTGGTGCGGCAGGCGGTAGAGCGCGTCGGCGGCCAGCCCCACCTCTTCAAGCCGTTCGGCGGCGAACGCGAGACGGTCCGCGCCGCGGATGAGCCCGTGCGCCAGCGGTGCCTCGGTGATGATGTCGACCACCTTCTGGCGCGGGTTGAGCGAGGCCATGGGGTCCTGGAACACCATCTGCGCCTTGAGGAGGGTGCGCGTGTCGCAGCGCGTGCCCATGCGGTCGATCCGCTCGCCGCCCATCGAGACGCTGCCGGCCGAGGGCGTCAGCAGGCCCGCGGCGATGCGGCCGAGGGTGGACTTGCCGCACCCCGATTCCCCGACGAGGCCGAGCACCTTGCCCTTTTCGATGGCCAGCGAGACGTCGGTGACGGCGCGCACCACCTGGTCGCGATAGTCGAAGCCGAGCCGGGCGAGGGCCCGCTCCACGCTCGAGATGCGGCCGACGAAGCGCTTGGACACATCGTTCAGGCGCACGAACGCGGTGTCGGCGGCCTCGAGGGTGTGCGAGGGGGCGCGGTCAAGCATCGTGGCCTCCGCGGTTCTGGGGGAAGTGGCAGCGCGCCTGCCGTCCGTCCGCGACCGGCGCGAAGGGCGGGGCGGTCTCGCACAACGCCGCCGCCTTGGTGCAGCGGGTGCGGAAGGAACAGCCGGACGGCAGGTCGAGCGGCGAGGGCTGCGTGCCGGGGATCTGGAACAGCCGGCTGCGCGCCGGCGCGTCGCCGGGGATCGAGGCGAGCAGGCCGACGGTGTAGGGGTGGGCCGGATCGGCGAGGATCTCGTCCACCGGGCCGAGCTCCACGATCCGCCCGCCGTACATCACGCCGACGCGGTCGCACAGCCCCGCGACCACCGACAGGTCGTGGGTGATGAAGATCATGGCTACCTGCCGCTCGCGCACGATGCGCTGGATCATGGCGAGGATCTGCGCCTGGATGGTCACGTCGAGCGCGGTGGTCGGCTCGTCGGCGATGATGACGGACGGCTCGTTGACCAGCGAGATGGCGATGCACACGCGCTGGCGCATGCCGCCCGAAAGCTGGTGCGGGTAGGCGTCGAGCCGCTCGCGGGGGGCGGAGATGCCCACCTCGGCCATGGCGGCGGCGGCGATCTCGCGCGCCTCGCGCATGGTGACGGGGCGGTGGGCGCGCAGCACCTCGTAGAACTGGCGGGCGATGGTGAGGACCGGATTGAGCGTCGTCATCGGGTCCTGGAAGATCATCGCGATGTCGCGGCCGCGCTTCTTGCGCAGCTGTGCCTCGTCGAGCCCCGTCAGCACGGTGCCGTTCATGCGCACCTCGCCCGAGACCACCCGGCCGGGCGGCGCGACGAGGCCCATGATGGACAGCCCCGTGACCGACTTGCCCGAGCCCGATTCGCCGACGATGCCGAGGATCTCCCCGCGCCGGAGCGAGAAGCTGACGTCGTTGACCGAGCGCGCCGCGCCCGCCTTCAGCTCGAACACGGTGGTGAGGGAGGAGACGTCGAGCACGGGAACGGCGCTCATCGCTTGAGCGCCGGGTTGAAGAGATCGCGCAGCCTGTCGCCCATCAAATTGATGGCGACCATCACGATCAGCAGCGCGACGCCCGGATAGATGGAGATCCAGTAGGAGCCGCCGAGCATGTACTGGTAGCCGTTGGCGATCAGCAGGCCCAGCGAGGGCTGCGTCTCCGGCAGGCCGACGCCGAGGAAGGACAAAGTCGCCTCCAGCGTGATCGCGTGCGCCATCTGCACCGTGACGACCACGAGCAGCGGCGCGATGCAGTTGGGCAGGAGGTGCCGCATCAGGATGCGCACATGGCCGAGCCGCAGCCCTTGTGCCGCCTCGATGTACTCGCGCTCGCGCTCCACCAGCGCCGAGGCGCGCACGGTGCGGGCGTAGTACGCCCACTGCACGGCGATGAGGGCGATCATCGTCTTGTCCGCGCCGCGCCCCAGGATGGCGAGCAGGATCAGCGCGATGAGGATCGCCGGGAAGCTCATCTGCAGGTCGACCAGGCGCATGATGGCGCTGTCGATGCGCCCGCCCACATAGGCCGCCGTCAGCCCCAGCACCGTGCCGATGATCAGCGCGACGAAGGCGCTGAGCGCGCCCACCATCAGCGAGATCCTGAGGCCATAGAGGATAGCGCTGAAGAGGTCGCGCCCCAGCCCGTCGGTGCCCAGGATGTGGGTGTAGCCGCTCATCGCCACGGAGCCCGGCGGCAGGCGCGCGTCGAGGATGGAGAGCTTGGCGAGGTCGTAGGGGTTCTGCGGTGCGATCAGCGGCGCGAACACTGCCGCGAGCACGAGGGCGACGAACACGAGCGCGCCGGCGAGGGCGGCCGGGCTCTCCGCGAACGCGGCGCCGAAGGCGGCGAGCGCGCGCAGGCGCACCGCACGGCGCGGCGGCGCGATGAAGGCGGTGTCGCTCATCGGTTCGACCCGCCGAGGCGCACGCGCGGATCGAGCACGGCGTAGAGCAGGTCGACCACGACGTTGATGATGACGAACATGACGACGATGACCATGAGGTAGGCGACGATCACGGGGCGATCGAGCCGGTTGATGCTCTCGATGATGAGCTTGCCCATGCCGGGCCAGTTGAAGATCGATTCCGTCACCACCGCGAAGGCGACCACCGAGCCGAACTCGATGCCGATGACGGTGACGAGCGGGATCATGATGTTCTTCAGGACGTGGCGGGAGACGACGCGGGCGGGGTGGATGCCCATGGCGTTGGCGTAGCGGATGAAGTCCTGCGGCAGCACCTCGCGCACGCCGGCGCGGGTGAGGCGGATGAACAGGGCGATCTTGAAGAGCGCGAGGTTGGTGGCCGGCAGCACCAGGTGGGCGAGCCCGTCGAGGGTGAGGAAGCTCCACTCGATGCCGAACACCGACACCGTCTCGCCGCGCCCGAACACCGGCAGCCAGTTGAGCCACACCCCGAAGGTGAGGATGAGGATCAGCCCGACCCAGAAGGTGGGCAGCGAGAAGCCCAGGATCGAGCCGGCGAGAATGCTCTTGGCGTACCAGCGCTCCTGGTCGAGCCCGGCGATGAGACCGAGCGGGATGCCGATGAGGATGGCCATCAGCGTGGCGGTGACGGCGAGTTCCAGCGTCGCGGGCATGCGCTCCAGGATGAGCTCGCCCGCCGGGATGTTGAACACGAACGAGGTGCCGAGATCGCCCTGCAGCGCCGCCTGGACGAAGCGCCAATATTGCACCCACAGCGGCTGGTCGAGACCCAGCATCTGGGTCACGGCCTCGCGCGTCGCCTGGTCGGCGTCGGGGTTGATGAGGATCTCGACCGGATCGCCGATGGCATAGACGCCGATGAAGACGATCAGCGACATCGCCGCCACCACGGCCGCGCCCTGGAGGAGACGCTGGATCAAGAACGCGATCACGGGGTGGGCTCCGTTGTGGTGAGGGTGAGGGTGCTCGGCCGGCCGGGGGCGGACAGCACCGTGATGCGCGCCGGCACCCGTGGCCCCGGCACCCCCTCCGGCCCGCCGGTGTGCGGGTTGACGTCGAACTGCGGAAAATTGCTGGCGGCGATGTCGAGCCGCAGCCGGTGGCCTTTTCGCACGAGCGCGGCGACCGGATTGGCGGTGACGGTGAGGCGCGTCGGCTCGCCGGGGGCGATGAGGGCGGGCGCCTCGCCGCCGTCCCGGTAGCGGGCGCGCAGGATGCCGTCCGACAGGTTGAGGGCGGGGCCGTCGGGGTACCAGTCGATCAGCTTGATGGCGAGGTCGATATCGGGACGGTCGGTCTCGAGAAGGATCTCGGCGCGAACGGGGCCGGCAAGGTGCAGATCGTCCGCCAGCGGCGGTGTCGCGAAGACGAGAACGTCGGGGCGCGCACAGCGGATCTCGCCGTCTTCCTCGGTGCAGGCGAACAGCGCGTTCTGGTCCCACATGCCGCCCTCCATCACCGGGGCACCGGAGTTGATGGCGCCGCCCAGGGTCGGCACGGGATCGTCCGGGTCGGCGGTGAAGGTGCGGCGCGTATCGCCCTCGGGGGGCGAGAGCAGGCGGCTGCCGCAGAGCGCGAGGCGGTGCGTGGCGGCGCCGGGCGGCGGCAAGGCGGGCGCGGTGCGCCAGCGGCCGCCATGGTCGATGGCGCCGGAAGCGAGGCGTGCGCCCGAGCCGCCGCCCATCTCGAAATAGCGCACGTCTTGGGCGGGGGGCGTGCCGGCGCGGCATGCGGCAAGGAAGCCGGCGCGGATGTCGATGAGCGAGGCGCCGAGGCCGTTCTCCGGGATCGCGGCGGCGCCGAAATCGGTTTCGCCCGACACCGCCGTGTGCCGCTCGCCGTGCGACCACGGGCCGATGATGAGCGACGGCCGGCGCGCTCCGGCGGCGCAGGCCTGGTAGATCGCCACGACGTTGGCGAGCGAGGTGTCGTGCCAGCTGGTAATGAAGAGGGCGTCGAGGGGAAGGGCCGCGAGCGCTGTCCGGTCGAGCCACAGGCCGGGGCGGCGCCAAAAGTCGCCGAGCGCGCCGTTCTGCCAGAAGGCGGCGAGGTTGTCGCGATGGGCCGGGGCGGCCTCCAGCGGCGAGTGGCCGGCGCACCAGGGGCCACGGGCGAGCCAGGCGGTGACATCCTCGCGGGCGAGAGCCTCGGCGCGCGCGGTATCGCCGGCGGCGCGGGCCTCGCGCAGCGCCTGCGCGTGCGCCCATGTCGCCTGCTTGAGCGCCAGCGTGCCGCCCTGGCGCACGCCGCTCGCCCACGCGTTGAGGAACCCGCCGCAATCGACGATCACCGCATCGGGCTCCGCCTCGCCGATGGCGAGGCCGGCGGTCTGGCAGGTGGCGCCGTAGGAAAAGCCCGTCATGCCGACGAAGCCGTCGCACCAGGGTGCGGCGCGCACGTGGGCGATGGTGTCGGCCGTGTCGGGCCCCTCCTGCACGTATTTCTGGAACGTGCCGGCCGAGGCGCCGCTGCCGCGACAGTCCTGCACCAGGTAGAGAAAGCCCTCGGCCACGAAGCGGGCCGCCACCGCCTCGCGAGGCAGAGGGGCGGCCATGCCCAGGTAGCGCTCGGACTGGTCGGTGCGGCGGCGGCCGTAGGGCGTGCGCTCGACGATCACCGGGCGCGGGCCGGTGTCGTCGCCGTAGAGATCGGCCACGAGCACCGCGCCGTCGCGCATCGCGAACTCGACGACGCGGCAAGGCACCGCGTCGGCGTCCGGGCGAGGGGCCGGCAGGTCCACCCTCAATCCTTGACGGTGAGGCCGTGGGCCAGCGTCATCTGGTCCTGGCGCGGCTCGTAGACGAAGCCGTTGCGCGCGGCCCAGACATTCATCTGGTAGTGCATCGGCAGGATCGCGAAGTCGCGGAACGCGAAGCCGGCGGCCTCTGCCGACAGGCGCGCGGCCTCGTCCACATCGAAGGTCGACATCGCCGCGATGGTCAGCTCATCCACGTTGGGGTTGGAGTAGCGGCCACGATTGGAGGGGCCGTAGCCCTTTTCCTTGTCGTACGTCATCAGGACGCCGCGCAGGCCGTGCCAGGCGGTGCCTTGCGCCGAACCCCAGGCGAGGAAGAACACCGAGAACTCGCGCCCGCTCGCCCGCGGGAAGAACACGTTGGATGGCATCGTCTCCACGTCGGTCTCGATGCCGATGGCGGAGAACATCTGCGCCAGCGCCTGGGCGATCTGCCCGTCCGCCACGTAACGGTTGTTGGGACCTTGCAGCGTCATCTTGAAGCCGTCGGGGTAGCCTGCCTCGGCAAGGAGCGCTTTGGCGCGCGCCGGATCGTAGGGCGAGGGCTGGAGCTCATTGTTGAAGCCGACCATGGTGGGGCCGGCGAGCTGGCCGGCGGGCTGGCCGAGGCCGAGCAGCAGCCGGTCGATGATCGCCTCGCGGTTGATGGCGAGCGACAGCGCCTCGCGCACCCGCTGATCGAGCAGCGGATTCTTGATCTCGGACCCATCCTTGGCGGTGATGAACGGGGTCACCTCGCGGTCGGTGTCGAGGAAAACGTAGGTCGTATAGACGTCCGGCGTCATGAAGATGCCGATCTCGTCGTCGGCCTTGAGCCGCTCGTAGCTCTCCGGCGGCACCGCGTCGATGAGGTCGGCATCGCCCGACAAGAGCGCCGCGACGCGGCTCGCGTCGTTGGGCATACCGATGACGTCGACCGTCTCGAACGGCGAGGCGCCGCCCCAGTAGTCGTCGTTGCGGGTGAGCTTCAGCGTGCCGCCGGGCTGCCAGGACACGTACTTGAACGGGCCGGTGCCGATGGTGGCCTTGCCGCTGTTGTAGTCGGCGGTGGTGGCACCGTCGCCGGCGTGCTTGGAGACGATCGGGATCTCGGCGAGGTCGAACAGGATCTGCGGCGAGGGGTTGCGCGTCTTGATGTGGATGGTGTGGTCGTCCGGCGCGGTGGCCTCCTCCACCTGCGACAGGAACTGGCCGAACGGGGCGGGGCTGTTGGGCACGTTGGGCGCGCGCTCGAAGGTGAACAGCACGTCCTCAGCAGTGAACGGCTGGCCGTCGTGCCAGGTGACGCCTTCGCGCAGCTTCAGCTCCCACACACCGTCGCCGATGTGCTCCCAGCTTGTGGCGAGGGCAGGGGCGAGCTGCAGGTCCTTGTCGCGCATGATCAGCGTGTCGAAGACGTTGGTGACCTGCGCCTTGCTGGTGGCTACGTAGGAAAAGTGCGGATCCATCGAGGCCGGCTCGGTGCGGATGCCGATGGTGGCATCGGCAGCCAGCGCGAGCGGGGCGACGGCGAGCGTCGCCGCCGCAAGCCCGGCCCCCAGTAGCGTTGTGAAGCTTTTCACGGACGTATCTCCCTCGTTGCGGCGTTGTGCCTGTCAGTTTTTCTTGGGTGCGACGGCGGCCTCGAAGCGCTCCTTGCCGGCGCGCACGTGGGCTTCCCCCTCGCGCGAGGCGGCGCGGGCGTCGCCCTTCTCGATGGCGGCGAGGATCTTGCCGTGCTCGACGTTGGACTGGGCCATGTCCGGATGTCGGGCGAGCGAGACCTGGCGGTAGAGGTGGGCCTCCTTGATGAGGCTCTGCAGCATCACCGCCAGGCGCGGGCTGTCGGCGAGCGCGATCAGCGCGTCATGGAAGGCGAGGTTGAGGCGGTAGTATTCCTCCGGCGCGTCGGCGCGTGCGGCTGCGTCCATCTCATGGTGCAGCGCCTTCAACGCGTCGAGCGAGCCGCCCTTGTTCTTGGCGGCGAGGCGGCAGGCGTGGCCGGTGAGAACGGCCCTGAGGTCGTAGATCTCCAGGAGGTCTTCCCGGCTCACCTCGCGCACGAAAGCGCCCTTGTTGGCGACGAATTCCACGAACCCCTGCGCCGCCAGCAGGCGCGCCGCCTCGCGGATCGGCCCACGGCTGACGCCGTATTGCTTGGCGAGCACGGCCTCGTTGATGCGCTCCCCGGCGGCGAGCTCGCCCGACAGGATCGAGACCTCGATCCGCTCGGCCAGCAGCGAGGACAAGGTGGAATTCTGGCGCACGCTGAGCGCGTCGTCCTGCATGGTCCGGGTCTCCCTCGCGAGGTGAAATAAGAGCTTGCTAACCGTTCACCGTCATCGATAAACTGTCAACAGTTATTTATTGGAGGCAGCGCCCGCATGCAACTGGTCAACCCCGACGTCGCGACCAACGTCACCGAGCAGGCCGTCGTCTTCATCACCGGATCGCGCTACGAGGCGATCCCGGACGCGGCCCTCGCCATCGCCCGCCGCTGCATCCTCGACACGGCCGGCCTCTACGCCGCCGGTCTCGACGAGCCGTCCACCGCCATCGTCGTCGCCATGGCGAAGGACGATGGCGGGCGCCCCGACAGCTTCCTCCTGGGTGCCGGCGACACGCGCGTACCGGCCCAGGTCGCGGCCCGCGCGCTCGGCATCGCCGCCCACGCGCACGATTTCGACGACACCCAGGTCAGCCACGACCCGGCCCACGTCTATGGCCTCCTGACGCACCCGACGACGGCGCCGCTCTCGGCCACCATCGTCATGTGCGACAAGCTCGGCATCGACGACGGCCGCCGCTTCCTCGCCGCGTTCGCCACCGGCTTCGAGGTCTCCTGCAAGATCTCCGAGTGGATGAAGCCGGACCACTACCTGCGCGGCCATCACTCATCCGGCACGGTCGCCACCTTCGGGGCGGCGGCGAGCGCGGCCTGGCTGCTGGGCCTCGACGCGCAGAAAACCGCCTGCGCGCTCGGCATCGCGGCCTCGATGGCGGCCGGCATTCGCTGCAATTTCGGCACGATGTCGAAGCCCTGGCACGTCGGGCGCGCCTCGGAGAACGGCGTGATGGCGGCGCTGATGGCCGAACGCGGCTTCACCGCCGACCCCGAGGCGCTCGACGGGCGCTGGGGTTTCGCGCGAGTGCTCGCCGGCGGCTTTTCCGCCGACAAGATCGCCGAGGGGTTCGGCAACACCTGGTCGATCGTGGACCCCGGCGTCAGCATCAAGCCCTACCCGAGCGGCATCCTCACCCACCAGGCGATGGACATGGTGCTCAAGGTGGTGCGCGAGCACGACGTGGCGCCGGACAGCGTCGCGCGGATCGATTTCTTCGCCGGCGACAACATCTTGAACCCGATCCGCTATCCGATCGCCGCCAACGCGCTGCAGGCGAAATTCTCGATGGCGGCGCTGATCGCGATGCTGGTGCTCTACCGCGAGGCCGGGCTGCCGCAGTTCCGCGACGAGGTGGTCACCAGCGCCGAGTTCCAGGCGATGCAGCACCGGGTGACGACGGCCGTCGACCCGGCCATCAACGCGCAGGGCTTCGATCTCATCCGCTCGCGCGTCGAGATCACGCTCAAGAACGGCGAGGTGCTGAAGGCCGACGCCGACACGCGCTATCGCGGCGGCCCGCAGTTACCGCTGAGCCAGGCCGATCTCGAGGCGAAGTTCCGCGCCTGCGCCAGCGCCGCGCCGGCCTCTTTGCAGGACGAGATCATCGCCGCCGTCGCCGCGCTGCCCGAGGCGGGTGCGCTGGCCCGTTTGCGCGGAGCCCTCGCAGCCCTGCCGCCCATCGTGTGAACGAAAGCGGGCCGCGCCCGGCCCCGCGCGCCATCCAGGCCACGTCCGCGCCGGGATAATCGCGCGGATTTGGGCGCGGATGGGATCGTTGGGGCCTCCAACTGCGTTTCTCCATAGTCCGGCCGTTCGTGCCGAGAGAAGCGCAGGAGAATTCGCCCCCATGAGTGTCCACGTGGAACCCGGCGCAACGCAAGTGACGAGCCGGCCCAAACCGAGCTGGGCGGCGATCGGTCTCTTTCTCATCGCCACGCTCGCGGCGATCACCCTTGCCCGCAGCTTCCTCCTGCCGCTGACACTCGCCGTGCTCCTGTTCTTCGTCTTCTCGCCGGCGTGCCGCGTGATGGCGCGCGTCGGCATTCCGCAGGCACTCTCGGCGGCCTTGGTGACGGTGGCGCTGTTTGCCGGCCTGGTGGCGGGCACGGCGTTGTTCGCGGTGCCGCTCGCTTCTGCCGTCGACGACGCGCCGCGGATCTTCAGCGCGCTCGACCGCAAGCTGGAGCGGCTCCAGGGCTCGGTGAAGGAAATTCAGGAAGCGGTCGACCGGATCGGCGATCTGTCCCCCGGGGACGAGACCAAGGCCGAGCCGGCGCCGGCCGCGCCACCCGGCGGCGAGGATATCCTCACCAACATCGCGATGACCACGCCGGCGGTTTTCGCGCAGCTCGTCTTCACGCTGGTGCTCCTGTTTTTCGCGCTGGCATCGCGCGAGCTCCTGTATCGCCGCACGGTGGAGAGCTTTTCCGTCATCACCGACAAGCGCAAAGCCCTCTCCGCCATGCATGAGATCGAGGAAAATCTCGGCAACTATCTGGGCTCGATCACGCTCATCAATGCCGGTCTCGGCATCGCGGTGGGTCTGGCGATGTGGGCGTGGGGCATGCCGGCTCCGGCGCTGTTCGGGGCGGCGGCATTCACGTTCAATTTCGTGCCTTACATCGGTGCGGTGGCGGGCGTCGTGCTGGCGACCGTGGTGGCGCTCGTCTCGATGGACGGTCTCGTCGAGCCGGCGCTCGTGGGCGCCACCTATCTGTTGCTGACCTCCATCGAAGGCCAGTTCGTCACGCCCTACCTGGTGTCGCAGCGACTGCGTCTCAACACGGTGGTGGTGTTCATCGCGGTCGCTCTGTTCGCCTGGCTGTGGTCGGTGGTCGGCATGATCGTGGCCGTCCCGCTGCTCGTCGTCCTCAATGTCGTGGCGTCGGCCATTCCGGGCTTGAAGGGCCTCTCCCACTTCCTGTCCGGCGACGGCGGCGACGATTGGCGGCTGATCGACGAAGACATGCCGAGCCTTGCCGCCGAACTGCCCGAGACCCACCGCCATTCCGCCGAGCGCGAGAGCGAGAAGGCCGCGGCCGCCGATACGCTCGGCTGAGTCGGCAATCGACACGGGTGCGCCCCAACGGCTCTAGCCGCGTGCGGCGAGGGCGAGATGCACCCGGTTGCGGCCGGCGCGCTTGGCCGCATAAAGCGCCTCGTCGGCCAACAGGACGAGCATCGCCGGCTCGGTGTCGGGGTGATCGGCAACGCGCACGAGACCGGCACTGAAGGTGTGATGGATGGCGCTCTCGCGATAAACGGTCGGGCCGCGCGTGAACCGCTCGCGCAACCGATCGATCGCGGCGACGGCCTTCCCGCGTGTCGGGGTGGCGAACAGGAGCAGGAAGACATCGCCGCCGTAGCGCGCCGCGAGGTCGCCGGGGGTGCGGCGTTCCACGAGCAGCCGCGCCAGCCGTTCGAGCACCACGTCGCCGGCCGCATGGCCGAAACGGTCGCTGATCTGCTTGAAGCCGTCGACCTCGATCGCCGCCAGCCAAAGATCCTCCGGCCAGCCCGAGGGGTGCTTGATCGATTGGGCGGCTTCGTTGAAGCCGCGCCGGTTGAGGAGCCCGGTGAGGGGGTCGTGAGCGGCCGCGATCTCGGCCGCGACGCGGCGCACGTCGAGCCCGCGCAGCCATTGCGCCAGCGAGACGCTCAAGATGAAGCTTTCCACGACGGTCGCCGCGAAGGTCATCCGCACCAAATCGGCTTGTGACAGATCCAGCCAGGGCACGTCGAGCAGGCTGCCGAAAATGCCCGGGATCGCCATCAGCGCGATCAATCCCCAACCGAACACCATCCACTTGGTGTAGGCTATGCCGTCCCAGCGCCAGGCCCGCCAGCTCAGCCAGGCGATGTAGATGGGGGTCGCCGACAGCGCCACGAAGGTGAGCGGCGCTTCGATCGCAGGCTGTCGCACCAGGAGGGCGAAGGCCGCCGCGGCGACGTTGGCGAGAATGGCGATCCGCATTGTGAGGTCGTGCCGCGGATGCAGCCGCGCCAGCTCCAGATGGCGCCGCGCGAACGCGAACGCCGCCGCGACCAGAAGAAACATCGACCAGTGGAACCCGAGCATCTGCAACCAGCGCTCGCCGGAATAGACGAACTGATAGCCGACCCCGAAGAAGTTGGTGAACGTGTAAGCAACAAGAACCAAATAGAGCGAATAATAAACGAGGCGGCCCTGCCACATCGCCAGGCCGTAAATCAGCCAGAATGCCGCTGTGGTGAGAATGGATGCCGCCAGGGCCGTGTAAAAGGCACTCGTTCTGGTCGCGTATCTCTCGAAGGTGGCGGCGTGCCAAAGCCGAACCGCGGTGTACATCGGAATGGCGAAATCGTTTCCGAACGCGATGACGATGTCACGGCTGCCGCCGGCCGGAACGGTCACCGCCGCTGCCGGGCCGGCAAAGTCGAAGTCGCGCTCCGCGATCGGTTGGACGGGCGAGATATCCCGCCGCACGGGCGGTCCGTTCGGCTCGACCACAAAAACCGAGAAGCGCGACAGGTGGGAGAGGTCGTGACTGACCGCCACCTTGCTCGCGGTCGGCGTGTCGTTCTCGATGCGAAACCCGATCCAGAAATCGGTGGACGTGATCCCCTGGTTGCGGTCCTGCGCGGAATAGAGATGCCATCCATCGGATGCGAGGGCTTCCTCGAGGGTGAGCCGTTTGCTCGGATCGCTGAGGAAGAGGGCGTGGCCGAATGGGGGCGCGCCATCGTGGAGGGTCGAGATTGCGATGGCCGGCATGCCGACGCGACCTTCGCCCGTCTGGGCAAGGGTAGCGCCCGGCCATGTGCACCACAGGGCCGCCAGCGTCGCCAACAATCTCATCCCAAAGAGCATGGTCGCCTTTGCACCGTTACCGTCGCATCATCCCGTAGATGACTGAACGAGCCCGTCAATCGACAGGTGGGTGCAAGTGAAGGGCCTCCGTGTCTGGTTTCGGCGATGGTGCCGGGGGCGGCAGGCGCGCCGGTCCCCGGCGGCGCATCAGAACCGGCCGACGCGCTCCACGCCGGCCGAGACCGTCGCCATCTGCGCGTCGAGGTGGCGGTGCAGCAAGCTCAGCTTGAGGTCGCGGCAGGCCGGGTCGTCCCACAGGTTGACGAACTCGCCGGGGTCTTCGTCCAGGTCGTACAGCTCGCCCAAATCGAGGCCGTGATAGACGATCGATTTATAGCGGCCGTCGAAATACATGGTGCCGTGCGTCGGCAGCGGGTTGCGGTTGGAGCCGAGCGCATCGTTGAACTGGCAGACGACGCCGGCCTTGTGCACGTGCGGATCGGCCGCGCCGGTGAGGATCGGCATCAGCGAGCGGCCCTGCATCGAGGTGGGCACCTCGAGGCCCGCCGCGTCCAAGAGCGTCGGCGCGAGGTCCACCAGCTCCACCAGCGCGTCGCTCCGCAGCCCCGCCTCGATCTTGCCGCGCCAGGCGACGATCAGCGGCACATGGACGAGCCCCTCGAAGAAGCGGCACCCTTTGTAGAGGAGGCCGTGGTCGCCCAGCATCTCGCCATGGTCGCTGTGGAAGACGATGATGGTGTCGTCGAGCTGCCCGGTGGCTTCGAGGTGGTCGACGATGCGGCCGAACTGGTCGTCGATCAGCTCGATCATCGCGTAGTAGGCCGCCTTCACCTTACGCCCGTTGAAGGTCGCGGGCGGGTGCGTCGCCGTGTTCTCGCCGTGCGCGGGGTTTTCCCCGTTGGGGTCGCTCGCCTCGACAGCCTGCTGGCTCACCGCGCCGAACGCCTGCTGGCGGGTGATGTCCTCGGGACGGAACAAAGGCGGCTCGAGCGCATCGGGGTCGTAGCGGTCGAGATAGGATTGCGGCGGGTCGAACGGCGGGTGCGGGTCGAACGGATTGATCGTCAGCAGCCAAGGCCCTTCGCGCGGGGCGTCGATGAAGCGCAGCGCCATTTCCGTGCACCAGGTGGTCTGGTGGTACTCTGCCGGCACGCCAGCGCCGCAGAAGCCTTCGATGGCATCGTAGAGCGTCTTGGGGTCAACCTTCTTTTCCGTCGCCAGCCACTGGTGATAGGCGTGGTGCGCCGGATCGAGGGTCGGCATCGGGTGGTGGCTCCACTGGAACAGCCGGTAGCCGTCATCGGTGCGGCGCTCGGCGCCGGTGGCCGCCGAGGCGAGGTGCAGCTTGCCGATGAGCCCGCAATCGTAGCCGGCATCCGCGAACAGGCGCGTCACCAGCGTCTCGTCCGACGGGAAATAGGCGTTGCCGTTGCGGTTGACCTGTGTCGTCGCGGGGTAGCGGCCGGTCAGGAACGAGGCACGGCTTGGGGTGCAGATCGGGCTCTGCACATAGGCGTTGGTAAACGCCGTGCCGGCTGCCACCAGGCGATCGATGTTGGGTGTGCGGATCGTCGTGTTGCCAAGCGCGCGGATCGTATCGAAGCGCTGCTGGTCGGTACAGTACCAAAGGATGTTCGGTCGCTTTTGCGCCATCGTCTTCTTCTTGCGTTTCCTCAATCTCAATCGATGCTTGGCACAATTGGCAGGCGGCGGCCAATCCTTATCGCCGAATGAATTCGCAAAGGGTCGGGGCTTTTCCCTCGTCCGCATCCTGCGGCCGTTGACGCATCCATGGATCGCGGAACTAATCGGCGGGCCGGATGGCGCGGCCCGGCCGCGACCTGCGCATGCGGCGCGGCAACGAACGACGAGCCCACGGAGACAGGCGATGACGACGCCCTATGACACCATTCTGCTCACCGGTGCGGCCGGTCGGCTCGGCACCGAGCTGCGGCGCGGCCTCGCTCCGCTCGCCAGGACGCTGCGCATCGCCGACCGCGAGCCGATCGCGGACGTGAAGCCGAACGAAGAAGCCGTGATCTTCGATCTTGCCGACGAGGCCGCCACCATCGCCGCCACCGAGGGCGTGGACGCCATCGTCCACATGGGCGGCGCGCCGGTGGAACTGCCCTGGCAGGAGATCCTCGATTCGTCGATCCGCGGCACCTACCACATCTACGAAGGCGCCCGGAAACACGGCGTGAAGCGCATCGCCTACGCCTCGTCCGTCCACGCCATCGGCTTCCACAAGCTGACCGACCACATCGACGCGGACACCCGCGTGCGGCCGGACAGCCTCTATGGCGTCTCGAAATGCTTCGTGGAGGCGCTGTCGAGCCTCTATTTCGACAAGTTCGGCATCGAGACGGCGTGCGTGCGCATCTTCTCCTCCTTCCCCGAGCCGGCCGACCGGCGGCACCTGTGGTCGTGGCTGTCGTTCGAGGACTGCATCCGCCTGTTCAGCGCCGCGCTCACGGCGCCCTATGTCGGCCACACCATCGTCTTCGGCATGTCCGACAACCGGGTCAAGCCGGTAGACAACTCCAAGGCCGGCCACCTCGGCTTCCGCCCGCTCGATTCCACCGAACCCTTCCGCGCCGCCGTGGAGGCCAGCGTGCCGGCCGGCGATCCGGCGGCGCTTGCGACCCAGTGCTATGGCGGCGGCTTCGTCGACTTCCCCCACCCGGACGACGAACCGCGATGAGGCAGGCCTACGACGTCGTCATCGTCGGCGGCGCGGTGATCGGGTCGGCCGTCGCCTATTTCCTCGCCGCCAACCCGGATTTCGACGGCACGGTGGCGGTGGTCGAGCGCGACCCGAGCTATCGCACCGCCTCGACGGCGTTGTCGGGGGCCTCGATCCGCACGCAATTCTCCAACCCGGTCAACGTCGCCATCGGCCTGTTCGGTGCCGCCTTCATCAAGGCGTTCGCGCAGACCATGCAGGTGGAGGACGACCGGCCCGACCTCGGCTTTCACGAGGGCGGATACCTGTTTCTCGCCGAGACCGCCGAGCAGGCGCGGACGCTGCGCGAGAACAACGTCGTTCAACGGGCGCACGGGGCCGATGTCGTGCTGTGGGAGCGCGCCGACCTCGCCGCCGCGTTTCCCCATCTGCGCGTCGACGACATCGCGCTCGCCTCGTATGGGCGCGCCAACGAAGGCTGGTTCTCCAACACGGGGCTGATGAACGGGTTTCGCGCCAAGGCGCGCGCGCTGGGGGTCGACGTCATCACCGACGAGGTGGTCGCGATGACGCGCGAAGGCGACACGCTCGAAGCCGTGACGCTGCGCTCGGGCCGCCGGATCGCGGCGGGCACGGTGGTCAACGCGAGCGGCCCGCGTGCGGCGTTGACGGCGCGCATGGCCGGGCTCGACGTGCCGGTGGAGCCGCGCAAGCGAACCCTCTTCGTGTTCGACTGCGCGCATTCGCCGGAAGGCACCGCCACCGTCAACGGCGGCCGCCTGCCGCTGATGATCGAGGCCGGCGGCGTCTTTTGCCGCCCCGAGGGGCGCTATTTCTTGTGCGGCTGCCCCCCCGTCAGCGACCCCGCCGTCGACTGGGACGATTTCGAGCCGCGCTGGGACGAGTTCGAGGACATCATCTGGCCCTCCCTTGCGGCGCGTTCGCCGGCGTTCGAGGCGATCAAGCGCGTCAACCAGTGGGCCGGGCACTACGACTTCAACACGCTCGACCACAACCTCATCGTCGGCCGCCACCCCGAGGTGCGCAACTTCATCTTCGCCAACGGTTTTTCCGGCCACGGCCTGCAGCAGGCACCTGCGGTGGGGCGGGCGGTCTCGGAGTTGATCGCCTATGGCGGCTTTCGCACGCTCGACCTGTCCGAAGTGGGCTATGAACGTATTCCCGCCAACCGACCCTTCATCGAAAAAGCCGTGATTTGACAGGAATGCGCGACCCTTCGCTCGACACCTTCATGGATGCGCTCGCCGCGGAACAATATCGCGGCGAGATCGCCCGCGACCTCGGCACGCGAACCGTCAACGCCACCGACAACTCGATCTACGAGCTGGTGCCCCAGGCCGTGCTCTTTCCGCGCGAGGGCGAGGACCTCAACCGCATCATGCGGGCCGCGCGTGCCGCCGGCGTCGCATTGACGGCGCGCGGCGGCGGCACCGGCACCAACGGCCAGTCGCTGAGCGAGGGCGTCATCGTCGACTGTTCGCGTCATCTGCGCCGGATCGTCGAGATCGACCCGGAGCGGCGCATCGCGATTGTCGAGCCCGGCGTGATCCTCGACGAACTGAACCGCGCCGCCGCGCCGCACGGGCTGTTCTTTGCGCCGACGGTGTCGACGGCATCGCGCGCCACCTTGGGCGGGATGGCCGCTACCGACGCCTCGGGCAAGGGCTCGCGCATTTATGGGCGCACGTCGGACCACATCATCGCGATGGACGTGGTCCTCGGCGACGGCAGCGACTGGCGCGCCGAGGCGCTCGACGAGGCCGGCCTCGACGCGGTCTGCGCGCGCGACGACCTCGCCGGCGCGCTCCATCGCACGGTGCGCGACGTGATCGCCGACGAGGCGGACGAGATCGCCCGCGTCTTCCCGGTCATGAACCGTGGCCTCACCGGCTATAACCTCAAGGAGATCCGCGGCGGCGACGGCGTCTTTCGGCTCGCAAAGCTGCTCGCCGGCTCGGAGGGGACGCTCGCCCTCACCAAGCAGCTCACCCTCAACCTGACGCGCAAGAAGGCCCACCGCGCGCTGGTCATCGTCGCCTACGACGACGGCATCGAGGCGCTGCGAGACGTGTCGCGCCTTGTGGGCGCCGACCCGGTGGCGATCGAGTTCCTCGACGACCGGATCGTCTCCCTGGCGAAGGACGATCCGATCTGGACCGACATCGCCGCGGTGCTGGCGCACGAGGGCCCGCGGCCGGTCCTCGGCCTCAACTTCGCCGAGATCGAGGGCGACAGCGCCGACGAGGTGGAGGCGACGCTGCGCGCCTTCGCGGCGCTGGGCGCGAGCGCGCCGGCTTCGGTGGTCAGCGAGACGGTGGTGCGCGAACCCAAGGTGATCGCGCAGCTCTGGGCGCTGCGGGCGAAGGGCGTCGGCCTCCTGGGGCGGATGGATGCCACGCGCCAGGGCACGGCCTTCGTGGAAGATGCGGCCGTACCGCCGGAGAACCTCGCCGCCTTCGTGGAAGGCTTTCGCGCCATCCTCGACGAGCACGGGTTGAAATACGGCATGTTCGGCCACGCCGACGTGGGCTGCGTCCACGTGCGCCCCGCGCTCGACATGCGCCGCCCGGAGGACGCGGCGCGGATCCGGCCGGTCTCGGATGCGGTGCACCGGCTGGCGCGTGCCCATGGCGGCCTGATCTGGGGCGAGCACGGCAAGGGTTTTCGCGGCGAGTACGTGCCCGACGTGTTCGGTCCGCGCCTCTACCGGGCGCTGTGCCGGATCAAGGCGGCGTTCGATCCGGCGTGGTTGCTGAACCCCGGCAAGATCGCTGCGCCGCTTCCCGACACGCCGCTGCGCGCCATCGACGCGGTGCCGATGCGCGGCCCGCTCGATGCGGCCATCGCGCCCGACCGGCTCGAGGGCTATGCGCTGGCGGTCAAGTGCAACGGCAACGGCCAATGCTACAACCGCGACCTCGACGACGTGATGTGCCCGTCCTACAAGGCGAGCGGAGACCGCCGCCAGTCACCCAAGGGCAGGGCCGCGTTGTTGCGCGCCTGGCTGCGCCCGGAAGGGGCGGACCGCGCGCACGAAGAGGCGGTGCACGACAGCCTCGCCACGTGCCTCGGCTGCAAGGCGTGCGCCTCGCAGTGTCCGGTCAAGGTCGACATTCCGGCCATGCGCTCGCGCTTCTACGAGGCGTACTACGGCACCCGCCGCCGCCCGCTGCGCCACCGTCTCCTGGCGCTCATGGAGCCGCTGGCGCCGGCGATGCGCGCGGCGCCCCGGCTCGCCAACGCGGCTCTCGCGGTAGGCGCGCCGGTGCTGAAGGCGGCCGGGCTCGTCGACCTGCCGGCCGTGCGCCCGCCGCGCCGCCCGCGCCGCCCGCTGCCGGCCTCCGCGCCGCCCGCCCGCAGTGTCGCCGTGCTGGAGGACACCTTTCTCGCCACCTACGACGGCGCCGTGATCGATGCCGGCGTGCGCCTTCTCGAAAGCCTCGGCTACAATGTGCTACGCGTGGCGCCGACGGCCAACGGCAAGGCGCTGCACGTCCTGGGCATGCGCGGAGCCTTCGCCAAGGTCGCGCGGCGCGCCGTCGCCCGGCGTGCGGAACTCGACGCGCTGGGCATGCCGGTCGTCACCATCGAGCCCGCCGTGCGCGACCTCTGGCGCGACGAGTACCGCGCGTTCGGAACCAGCGGCGGCGAGGTGCAGCCCATCGACGCGTTCCTGTTCGGCGAATTGGAAGCCGGCCGGCTCGGCCCCGCGAGGTCCGCCGCGCAGGAGCTCCCGGCGCGCTTGTTCCTGCACTGCACGGAGAAAATCGGCGAGCCCGACAGCGCCCGCCGCTGGCGCGCGCTGCTGGCGCATTTCGGCGTCGCGGCGGAGGTTCAATCGACGGGCTGCTGCGGCATGGCGGGCAGTTTCGGCCACGAGCGCGCCCATCGCGACCTGTCGCGCCGCGCCTTCGACCTGTCGTGGCGCGACAAGATCGACGCGGCGGGCGCCGTGCTTGCCACCGGCTTCTCCTGCCGCTGCCAGGTCGCCCGCTTCTCCGATCGCAGCGCCGTGCACCCCATCGCCTACCTCGCCGCCCGTTGCGGCGAGGGCGCGGAGCCGGCCACTTAGTCGCGCGTCAGGTGCGCTCCACCGTCTGAGGCGAGCCGCCGATGCGTGCCAGAAGGCCGCCATCCACGCGGATGACCTCGCCGGTCAGGAACGAGGCAGCGTCGGACAGGAGGAAGGCGACCACCTCGGCGATCTCGGACGCCTCGGCCGGGCGCCCCATCGGGTGCATCGCGCGGATTTCCGCCCAGGTGGTATCCGGATCGGGCGAACTCGCCACCGCCTGCTGCAGCATCGGCGTCATCACCGAGCCCGGCGCGACCGCGTTGGAGCGCACGCCCTTGGCGGCGAAATCCACCGCGATCGATTTCGCCAGCCCGATCAGCCCGTGCTTGGCCGTCGTATAGGCGGCGACGTTCTCCTGCGTCGCGAGCCCCTGCACCGAGGCCATGAACACGAGGCTGCCCTTGTTGGCCACGAGCTGCGGCATCAGCGCGTGCGCCATCACGTAGCCGGCGGTGAGGTTGACGGCGATCACCTCGTCCCAGAGGGCCGGGCTGGTGTCGAGCACGTTGCCGTAGCGCTGGATGCCCGCGTTGTGCGACAGGCCCGTCGCGCCGCCAAACGCCTCGGCGGCCGCTGCGGCGCGCGAGGCCGTGTCGGCGTCCGCCACGGAGCCGAGGACAGTGGCGATTTCGGCGCCCGCGGCGGCGGCGCTGCCGGCCGCTTCGGCCAGCGCCGCCTCATCCAGGTCGACCAGGACGAGGCTCGATCCGCGCGCGGCCAGGCGCAACGCGACGGCACGCCCGATGCCTTTGCCTGCCCCCGTGATGACGACGTTCATTGCCAGATCCTCCCGTGCCGCTTCTTTGCGTGTTTGTGGCTCGCTACCACGGTCGGCCGGCACGCAAAAGGCGGCCCACCCGAGACCGTCGCGCCGCCATCGCTTAAGGAGCGCACAGCTCGGAAGGCTTCGGCTACAACGGGCGAAATCGCGAACGGAGTGCCTATGTCCCGGTCCCGCCCGACCCGCATCGTCGACCTCTCCAAGGAGATCGCCGAGAACCCCGCCGATCCGTCCTTCATGCGCGTGAAGGTGAAGCATCACCCGCACGGCCGGGCGCGCTGGCTGGTGCGCATGCTCGGCCTGCCGTTCCGCCTGTTCCCCAAGGATTTCGCCGGCTGGGCGGACGACACCATCACCCGCATGGGCGTGCACGCCACCACCCACATCGACGCCCCCTGGCACTACGGCCCGACCGGTGCCGACGGAAAGCCGCTCCCCACCATCGAGGTGATGCCGACCGACCAGATGCTCGGCCCCGGCGTGGTGTTCGACATGCGCCACAAGGCCGACGGGGAGGCCATCGGCCCGGACGATCTGGAGGCCGCGCTCGCCGCAAGCGGCGCCACGCTCGAGCCGGGCACCATCGCGCTGATCCACACCGGCCGCGACGCCTTCCAGGGCACGCGCGAATACTGGAAGCGCGGCACGGGGATGAGCCCGGCGGCCACCGAATGGCTGATCGATCGCGGCGTCACGGTGATGGGCATCGACCAGTGGGGCTGGGACCTGCCGTTCCACCACCAGATCCGCCGCAGCCGGGAGGAGGGGCGGGACGACCTGTTCTGGGCCGGCCACCTCGTGGGGCGGCGCAAGCCCTACTGGCACATGGAGCAGTTGCGCGGGCTCGATGCGCTGCCCCCGCACGGCTTCGACGTCGGCGTCTTTCCGCTGCGCCTCAAGGGCGCGTCGGCCGCGCCGGCCCGCGTCCTCGCCTTCCTCTACGACTGACGAGGCGCGCCGATGGCCCAGCACCCGGTCGACCTGCGCCTCCTGCAATATTTCCTGACGACGGCGGAGGCGGGTGGCATCACCCGCGCCGCGGCCATCCTCAATGTCGCGCAGCCGACGCTGAGCAAGGCCATCCGCCTCCTGGAGTACCAGCTCGACGTCACCCTGTTCGAACGCGGGCCCCAGGGCGTGGTGCCCACCGCCATCGGCGAGCGCCTGCTCGACCATGCCCGCAACATCATGGCCCAGGTGCACGGCGCCACGGCCGATATCGAGAGCATGCGCACCGGCGCGGCGGGCACGGTGCGCATCGGCGCCGGCCCCTCCTGGGTGCGCCGCCTGCTGCCGCAGGCCGTAGCCGAGGCGATCGCCGCCCGGCCCGGCCTCGAGATCAACGTCTCCGGCGGCTACGACGAGACCCTGCTCGACCGCCTCATCGACGGCGAGCTGGACATGGTGGTGGCCGAGCTGCCGCTCGACGTGGAGGGCTCCGCCTTCGAGGTCGAGCGCCTGACGGAGGACCATCTCGTCGTGTGCGCGCGCCAGGGGCACCCGCTGGCGGGACGCAAGGCCCTCGCCCTCGAAGAGATCCTCGGCCATTCGTGGGTGCTGCCGGCCCCCAACACGCTGGCGCGGCAGAAGTTCGAGGGCGTTCTCCTGTCGCTCGGCCTGCCGATGCCGGGCGCCGTCGTCAACTCCAACTCGCTGACCTTCATCCTTACCCTGCTCGGCTGGTCCGACGCGCTGACCTACACGACGCGCACCTCGCTCCTGTCGATGGAATCCAAGAGCGTGGTGGAGCTCGACGTGCCGAAGCTGCGCAACGCGCGCACGGCCGGGCTCATCTTTCGCCGCCCGCGCCTGCTGTCGCCGGCCGCCACCTACATCGTTGATCTGTTACGGGCGCAATGCGTAGGCGAGCGCAACTAGCCCATAGCCTGTGGCTATGGGGTTTGCAGTTCTTATGACTGGTTTTTAGCCAGAGGCCATGCTCTCCTCCCCGCCAAGCGTTTGCACCGCGCAAACAAGAGGGCCGCGCAGAACCGGCCCAGCCACAGGGAGGATCCATATGACGAGGCATCTCAGAGGGCGTCCGGCCAAAGTGGCGCTGGCGACGGGCGTCGCCGCCGCGCTGATGATGGGCGCCGGCCCATCGGCGACGCTGGCGGCCGACCAGCCGCCGATCACCATCGTCATCAACCAGTCGCCGTGGTTCGACGGCTTCCGCGCCGCGGTCGAGCTCTACGAGGAAGAGACGGGCAACACGGTCGAGCTCGACGTCAACCCGTTCGCGGGCAGCCTGGAAAAGCAGCGCGCCGCCGTGCGCTCCGGCGAGAGCCCGTTCGATATCCTGATCATCAACGCCGGCTTCTTCATCGAGATGTACGAGGGCGGCTTCCTGACGCCGCTCACCGAGATCGACGCCGACTTCAAGCTCGACCCGTCCGTCTACACCTTCGACGACACGGTCTACTACGACCCCGACACCAAGCTGCTCGACGCCCAGAACGGCAAGCTGATGACGGTGCCGATCAACCCCAACATCCCGCTGCTCTACTACCGCGCCGACCTCTACGAAAAGGACGGCCTCAAGGTTCCCGAGACCCTGGAGCAGCTCCTCGAGAACGCCAAGGCACTCAACAACCCGCCCTCGCGCTACGGTATCGTCCAGCGCGGCGCGCGTGAGACCTTCGCGGTCACCTACGAGTTCTTCCCCTACCTGTGGGGCTTCGGCGGCGACATCTTCAAGGACGCCAAGGGCGGCGACTTCTCGGTGGTCATCAACAACGCCGAGAGCAAGGCGGCGCTGGACTTCTGGCTGCAACTCGCCAAGGAAGCCGGCCACCCCAACACGGGCGCCCAGTCGCAGGCCGACATCATCCAGGCGATGCTGACCCAGAAGGCCGGGCACATCGTGGTGGTGATCGCCGCGTTCGCGCAGATGGACGACCCCAACAAGTCGGCCGTGGTCGACATGGTGGACTACGCGCAGGCGCCCGCCGCCGAAGGCCACACGCCGCACGCCCCCCTCGGCCATTGGCTCGGCGGCATCCCCAAGAACATCTCCGACGAGCGCAAGAAGGCCGCCCTCGCTTTCTTCGACTGGTTCCAGGGCTATGACGCCCAGGCCGCCTATGCGAAGGCCGGCGGCCCGCCGATCCGCGAGGACGTGCTGCGGTCCGACCTCGCAAAGGAGGAGCCCTATCGCTGGATGACGGCGCTCGCCGATGCGTTGCCCAACGCGCGCATCACCTTCACCGTCAAGGAAGCCTCGGAGATCCTGGCCGTGACCGAGCTGCGCCTCAACCAGGCGGCGACGGGTGAGCTTTCGAGCGCCGCCGCCCTCAACGCGATGGCGACCGAGATCGGCGAGATCATGACCCGCGCCGGCTACGACGCGCCGACGCTGGAGCCGCTGGCCGAATGAGCCAAGGCAAGGCCGGCGGCCTCGCGGTGCGCGATGCGCGCCGCCCGGCCGCCCGCCCGGGGGCCGAGCGGCTGCCGGGGGAGGGGCCCTGGCGCCTCCTCACGGTGTCGCCGGCGCTCCTGATCTTCGCCCTCTTCACCGTGCTGCCCATCGTGACGCTGGTCCTGATGGCCGTGCACCACGTGACGTGGGTGGAGGGCGCCTCGGTCTGGACCTTCGTCGGCCTCGACAATTTCCGCGCCCTCGCCGGCGACAATCTCTTCCGCGCCGGCATCCTCAACACGCTGATCTTCGCGCTGACGGCCGTCGGCGCCCAGATGGTGCTCGGCTTCGTGCTGGCGCTGCTCGTCAGCGACATCAAGCTCGGCAAGACCCTCTACCGCACCATCTTTCTCCTGCCGATCCTGGTGCCCGGCATCGTCATCGGCGCGATCTGGAAGCTGATGTACAATTTCGACTTCGGCATCATCAATCAGACGCTCGGCACGATCGGCATCCCGCCGCAGAACTGGCTCGGCGAGCCGATGCTGGCGCTCGCCTCCATCATCGTCGTCGACATCTGGCACTGGACGCCGTTCTGCTTCCTGCTGTTGCTGGCGGGCCTGCAATCCCTGCCGCAGGACATCTTCGAGGCCGCGCGCGTCGACGGCGCCACGCCCTGGCAGCGCCTGTGGCACGTCACGCTGCCGCTGATGCTGCCCACCATCGCCGTCACCTTCGTGTTCCGCGCCATCATCGCCTTCAAGGTGTTCGACGAGATCTTCCTGCTCACCGGCGGCGGACCGGGCACGGCGACGGAGGTGCTCTCCTTCACCATCTACCGCCGCTTCTTCACTGAGGATCGCGTGGGATACGGCTCGGCGATGTCGCTGGTCACCTTCCTCGGCGTCGCCCTCATCATCATCGTGGCGATGAACCTGTCGCGCCGGCGGGGAGCGAGCCTATGAGGCTCGCGGCACTCCTCAAGCATCTTGCCCTGTGGGCGGCGGCGGCGATCGTGCTGCTCCCGTTCGCCTGGATCGCGACGGCCGCGTTCAAGACGCAGATCGCGCTGCTGATGGGCCGCGTCCGCTTCCAGCCCACGATGATGAATTTCGACGAGGTCCTGTTCTCCAAGACCTCCGAATACCTGCACAACTTCGTCAACTCGATGATCGTCGGCATCGCAAGCACCCTCATCGTGCTCGCGGTGGCGCTGCCGGCGGCATTCTCGCTGGCGCGGCTGCGCTGGCCGCGCTGGGGCGTGCATGGCCTGCTCGGCTGGTCGGCCTTCTTCCACATGATCCCGCCGATCATGCTGGCCGGCCCCTGGTACGTGATGGCGCAGAACGTGGGGCTCGAGAACACCTACGCCGCGCTGATCCTCGCCCACGTGACGCTCAACCTGCCCATGGGGCTGTGGCTGATGACCATCTTCGTGCGCGACGTGCC
>JAUIJH010000067.1 GCA_030431335.1 Alphaproteobacteria bacterium | reverse complement strand
TCATCGGTCTCGAACGTCACGGTGGCCCCGTTGCGCTCCAGGAGCGTCTTGGCGATGAAGATGCCAAGCCCGAGACCGCCGCCACGCTCGGCATCGCCACGGCCGCGGCGGCTCACGAAGGGGTCGCCGATGCGGTCGAGGATCTCGATCGGGAAGCCCGGGCCGTCGTCGGCGATGGTGATGTGCAGCGTCTCGGCGTTCCAGTCGGCGGTGATCGAAACGGTGCTGTGAGCGAAATTGACCGCGTTCTCGATCAGGTTGCCGAGACCGTAGTGGATGGCTGGGTTGCGCCAGATGACTGGCCGATCCTCGTCCTGGCCGATGGTGTCGACCTGGATTTCGATCGGCCCGTCCCGATACGGCACGATCAGCTCGGCGATCAGCGCCTCGACGCTCTGGCGAATGAGCGGGCTTTCCACGTCCTCCCCCTCCCCCAGCGTCTTGAGCTTGGCGAGGATCGCGCGGCAGCGCTCGGACTGGGAGCGCAGGAGGCGAATGTCGTCGGCAATGGGCGAGCCGGGCTCCATCTCGCGCTCCAGCTCGCGCGTGACGACGGAAATGGTGGCGAGCGGCGTGCCCAGTTCATGCGCGGCGGCGGCCGCCAGCCCATCGAGCGCGTGGAGATGCTGCTCGCGGTTGAGCACGATTTCGGTCGCCGTCAGCGCGCGGGCAAGCTGGCGGCGCTCCTCGGCGACGCGAAACGCATAAAAGCCCATGAAGCTGAGGCTGCACACCAGCGCCAGCCAGACGCCGCCGACGAACAGGAACGGCGGCGTGAACGCCTCGCCCGGGAACCAGGGCAGCGGATAGTAGACGGCGGCGAGCAGCGTGGCGACGAACAGAACGAGCCCGCCGAGCGTTATGGTCCAGTTGGCCGACAGCGTGGTGGCCGAAACCATGGCCGGGGCGATGATGAGCAGCGCGAACGGGTTGGTGAGGCCGCCGGTCAGCATCAGCTGCGCGCCGAGCTGCAAAATGTCGAACCCCATCACCCATGCGGTCCAATTTTCCGGCATTCGGCGATCGTCGGCGAACTTGAAGCGCAGCAAAACGTTGGTCCATGCCGACAGCGCGACCAGCCCCATGCAAGCGGTCGTCGGCATGGAGAAACCGAGGGCGAAAGCCACGAAGAGGATGGCGGCCAGTTGGCCCATGATCGCAAGCCAGCGCAGCAGCAGGAGCGTGCGCACGCGCACAACCCGGCCCTCGAGGTTGGGCAGCGCCGATTGCGCGGTCTGGTTTACGTCATCCATCGTCGATCCAAACGCCGCCAGGCAGGATTATTCCGCCAAGCCTGGGTATTGCATCCTTGCCGAAAGGGCCGAGCCTTGATCTCAACCCTCAGTCGCGCGATATGTTGCACCGCAATAGAAAAGTCGCATCTTTGTAATGAGAGCGGCGGGGGATCCTATGTACTATCAGTTCTTTGAATGGAACCACGCCTTTTTGAGCCCGGCTCGCGCCGTCAACGACGCGGTCCGCCTTTACTACAGGAATCCCCTTAACCCGCTCACGCATACGGAGTTTGGACGCCAGATTGCCGCGGCCGGCGACCTGTTCGAGCGGATGACCCGGCGGTACGGCAAGCCGGAATTCGGCATCACCGAGACGATGGTCGACGGCGTGAGCGTGCCGGTCAGCGAGAAGATCGTCTGGGAACGCCCGTTCTGCAAGCTTCTCAAATTCGAGCGGGAGATGCCGGCGGGTTCGCCGCCGCAGCCGAACTTGGTGCTGGTCGCGCCGATGTCGGGCCACTATGCGACGCTTTTGCGCGGTACGGTCGAAGCGCTGCTGCCGCACAACAATGTCTACATCACCGACTGGGTGGATGCGCGCAAGGTTCCGCTGGCCGTCGGCCGCTTCAACCTGGACGATTTCGTCGACTACATCATCGACATCATCGCCTTCTTCGAGGGCGATGCCCACCTCGTTGCGGTGTGCCAGCCGGCGGTGCCGGTATTCGCGGCCACGGCGCTGTTGGAGAGCCGCCAATCCGCCCACCTGCCGCGCTCGATCACACTGATGGGCGGGCCGATCGATACGCGCCAGAACCCGACCGAGGTGAACACCTACGCCCTCAAGCACGACCTCGACTGGTTCCGCCGCAACGTCATCATGCCGGTGCCGTTCCCGCATCCGGGGGTGATGCGCAAGGTGTATCCGGGCTTCCTGCAGTTGACCGGGTTCATGACCATGAACCTCGACCGGCACCTGGCGGCCCACTACGACTATTTCGACGATCTCGTGAAGGGTGACGGCGACAGCGCCGACAAGCACCGCGAGTTCTACGACGAATATCTTTCCGTGATGGATCTCACGGCCGAGTTTTATTTGCAGACGGTCGACACGGTCTTCCTGCGTCACGCGTTGCCCAAGGGCGAGATGCTCCATCACGGCGAGCCGGTCGACCCGCGGGCGATCACGCGCACGCCTATCCTCACGATCGAGGGCGAAAAGGACGACATCTCCGGCATCGGCCAGACCAAGGCCGCCCACACGCTATCGCCGAACCTGCCGGATGAGAAACACCGCCACTACGAGCAGTCGGATGTCGGCCACTACGGCGTCTTCAACGGCTCGCGGTTCCGCAAAGAAATCGCGCCGCGCATCTGCGCATTCGTCCGCGAGTGGGACGACGACGCGCCGGATACGGCCGCCTTGCCCGACGCATCGCTCACCGCCGACACGCTGAGCTTGGCAGCCGCCGTGCCTAACCCGTTGGAGACCGTTGCCGAAGCGATTGCCGAAGCCCCGGCTGAAACGGTGGCAGAGGTTTCGCCCGAAGTGGTCTCCGAGGCTCCGACCGCAGAGGTTGCGGACACGCCGGCCGACGCGGCCACCGAGAACCCGGCCACGGCACTCGTCGGCACCGCGGCGGAGGCGATTGCCGAACGCCCCGAGCCCATCGCCGAGGCGGATGCGCCGGCATCGACGGCCAAGATCGAGACCCCGGAGCCGGCTCCGTCCAAGCCCGGCACAAAACAGTTCCAGGCCGCGCCGCAGTTCGCCTCGCAGGCCGCCGACGTGCCTACTGTTGCGCAAATCCCCAGCCCTGACCCCGCGTCGGCACAGGCCCGGCCGCCCCAGTCCAAGGGCGAACCTGCCAAGCCCCGCGCCACCCCGGCCAACGCCCCGAGCAAAGGGGCACCCGGCAAGCCTTCGGGCCCTCGCGGAAAACGCAATCCGCGCAATACCGGCAAGACCCGGCCGGGCGGCGGCGCTTAAAGCGCCTCTGCCCTCAATTGCGCCTGCCAGTGCGCGAGCCGCTCCTCGAGCGCCTTGTTGCAGGCATACTCGCCAAGATCGGGGTCGATCACCTCTAGCGTTTCCAGAGAAAACGCCGCCTCCCCATGGGCTTGCCACTGCGCCTGAAGGCGCCGATGCGGGCTGCGGCCCAGCGCCAGAACGAACCACATCCGGTTGCCGATGGTGCGCAGATCGGGCGCCCGTCCGACCCAGCATTCCCCCGTCGCCGCACAGCGCACGGCAAAGATGCCCGCCGCCCGTTTGCGTTCCTTATAGGCCGCCACTGCGGCCTTGCGATCCTCGTTGCGCACACCCGTCTCCCGTTTTGCCCATCCGGCGCCCCGCGCTCAATATCACCCGGCAAAATTTGGCTAGCATTTTTCTACCCGGGTATTAAACAGGGGCTCGGAGGTGATCATGAACGACCGAGCGATGAATGCTGCGACGGCCTTCGCAGACACGACCGTGCTGGCACGCGGGCCGTTGGTGGAGGTGGCGCTGGCGGTCAAGGGCGCGGGCGATGGCGGGGTGCTGGTGTTCGACGACGCCAGCGGCACCCCCGTCGATCTCGACCTGCGGGGGACCGAGGCCGAGATTCGCCGGCGCCTGCAAGGTGCGCCGGCCGCCGACCGCCCGCGCGGCCGTGGCCGGCCCAAGCTGGGCGTCGTGCCGCGCGAGGTCACCTTGCTGCCGCGCCATTGGGAGTGGCTGGCGGCGCAACCCGGTGGCGCCTCGGCGACGTTGCGCCGCCTGGTCGATGCGGCCCGGCGCGGCGACGGCGGCCGGACCGCGCAACGCGCCGCCCAGGAGGCCGCCAATCGGTTCATGACGGCGCTGGCGGGCGACCTGCCGGGCTTCGAGGAGGCGACGCGCGCGCTGTTCGCGGGCGACGGCGAGCGCTTGGCCGCGGAAATGTCCGCCTGGCCAGCGGATGTGCGTAACTATGCGCTGGAGTTGGCCCGCCTGCCGGCCGGCGATCCCCCCGCCGCGACATCCGGCTAGACTAGCCCGCGGGCGCGCGAAACACGCGGCGGATGACCTTGCCGGTGGATGTCAGCGGGATCTCTTCGACGAAGCTGATCTCGCGCGGATATTCGTGGGCCGACAGCCGCTCGCGGACGTGGCGCTGGATGTCCTCCTTCAGCGCTGCGCTCTCCTCGACCCCCGCCACCAGCTTGACGAAGGCGGTGACGATCTCGCCGCGCACCGCGTCCGGCTTGCCCACCACCGCCGCCAGCGCGACCGCCGCATGGCCGGCGAGGCAGCTCTCGATCTCGCCGGGTCCGATGCGGTAGCCGGCCGAGGAGATGACGTCATCGTCGCGGCCCACGAAGCGCACGCCGTCGGGGCCGGCGATGCCCTGGTCGCCAGTCGTCATCCACGGACCGACGAATTTTGCGCGCGTCGCTTCTTCGTTCTGCCAATAGCCGAGAAACATTACCGGATCGGGCGCGCGGATGGCGATGATGCCCTGCTCGCCGTCCGGCAAGACTGTGCCGTCGGCATCGATGACGGCCACCTCGTGGCCCGGCACCGGGCGCCCGATGATGCCGGGCGTCGCGATGCCCCAGGCCGCCGCGCTGGACAGGACGAGGTTGCACTCGGTCTGGCCGTAGAACTCGTTGATGGTGAGGCCGAGCCGCTCGCGTCCCCAATCGAAGGTGGCCGCGCCCAGTTGCTCGCCGCCCGAGGCCACCGAGCGCAGCGCGAGGCGGGGGCGCGTGTCGCGCATCATCCGCAGCGCCGTCGGCGGGATGAAGGCGTTGCGCACGCCCGCCTCGGCGGCCCAGTCGAGCGATTCCTGAGGATCGAACCGCGCGTTGCGCTGGGCGACGACGGGCAAGCCCATCGCCAGCGCCGGCAACAGCACGTTGAGGAGGCCGCCCGCCCAGGCCCAGTCCGCCGGCGTCCACACCCGGTCACCCGGCTGGGGCATCAGATCGTGATGCATCTGCACGCCCGGGATGTGCCCCAGAAGGACGCGGTGCCCGTGCAGCGCCCCCTTCGGCTGGCCCGTGGTGCCGGAGGTGAAGATCATCATCGCGGGATCGTCCGGCCCCGTCCGCGCGGTCGCGAAGCTTGCCGCAGCACGCTCGCGCAGCGCCGGCAGGCTGTCCGGCCCGTCGTCCACGCTGAGCACGCGGGCCGCGCTGTCGGGCACCCGCGCGCGGCCGTCCTGCGTGGTCACGATCAGCGCGGCGCCGGCCGTCTCCAGCCGATAGCCGATGGCCTCGGGCCCGAACACCGCCGCGATCGGCACCGCGATCGCCCCGAGCTTGTAGATCGCCAGATGCACGAGCAGGGTTTCGAGGCTCTGGCCCAGGTGCACGGCCACCCGGTCGCCACGGCCGATGCCGAGATGCGCCAGCACGTTGGCCGTGCGGTTCGACAAGTCGGCCAGCACGCCAAACGAAATTTCCCGCGGGCGGCCGCGATCGTCTGCGAGGATGAGGGCGGTGCGGGCCGGAGCCGAACGCGCCCACACATCGCAGGCGACGGTGGCGATGTTGTATTGCGCCGGTCGCGGCCAGCGAAAGCCTGCCCGCGCCGCCGAATAGGTCGCGAACGCGGCGAGGCGGATCTCGGTGTCGTCTATCCCTGGGCTCCCACTCCGTCGCCGCCGCTCAGAAAGCGTCGGCGAACGGGATCATGGCGACCGGCCGCCGACGACACAAGGGGGTCGTCGCTGCCGTGGGGCGGGTCCGCCGCGCTATTGGGCGGCGGCCTTGGGGCTCTCGGGCGGGTCGGATTTCTCGTCCGTCGCGTCCTCGTTGGCGGCTTTGGGCGGCGTCAGCACGCTGGACATCTCGCGGCTGGAGACGACGCCCATCAGCTTGCCCGACTCGTCCAGCACCGGCAGCGGATAGGCGGTGTCCAACGCGGTGGGCAGCGCCACTTCGAGCGCCGCGTCGGCGAGCAGCGTCGGCCCTTCCTCCGCCACGGTATACAGGTTGTGGGTGGCGCCCTTTTCGGTCAGCAGCTCGGCCAGGCGCTCCTGCGAGGTCACGCCGCGATAGCGGTCGTTGTCGACCACGTAGCCGTACTGCTCGCCGAGCCGCCGCATTTCCTCCAGCGCGCGCTCGATGTTCTCGCCGGTGAGGCGCGCTTTGGGCGGCTTCATCACGGTGTCGACGGTGAGGACGCGGGCGCGGTTCACGTCGCGCACGAACTCGGCCACGTAATCGTCCGCCGGGGTCAGCAGGATTTCCGGGGGAGTGCCCACCTGGGACAGCTTGCCGTCCTTGAGGATGGCGATGTGATCGCCGATCCGCAGCGCCTCGTCGAGATCGTGGGTGATGAAGACGATGGTCTTGCCGAGTTCGGCCTGCAGTTCGATGAGCTGGTCCTGCATCTGGCTGCGGATCAGCGGGTCGAGCGCGGAAAACGCCTCGTCCATCAGCAGGATCTCGGCGTCGGTGGCGAGCGCACGGGCGAGGCCGACACGCTGCTGCATGCCGCCCGACAGCTGCGTCGGATATTGGTTCTCGTACCCCGACAGCCCGACCACGCCGACCCAGTGGCGCGCCCGATCCTCCCGCTCCGACTTTTTCATGCCGCGCACGGCGAGACCGTAGCCGACATTCTGCAGCACGGTGCGATGCGGCATCAGCCCGAAGCGCTGGAACACCATGCTCATGGTGGTGCGCCGGAAGCGGCCGAGCTCGCGGCTGGACATTTTCAAAACGTCGGTGCCGTCGACCAGGATTTGCCCGTCGGTCGGGTCGATCAGGCGGTTGAAGTGCCGGATCAGCGTCGACTTGCCCGAACCGGACAGGCCCATGACCACGAAGATCTCGCCCCGCGTGATGGACAGGCTCACATCGGAGAGACCGAGCGTGTGGCCGGTTTGGGCGAGCAGCTCTTCCTTGCTCAGCCCCTCGCGGTAGCGTTTCAACGCGGCCTTCGGATTGGAGCCGAAGATCTTGGTGACATTCTTGACTTCGATCAGCGCCATGGCTTTCAGGATCCTTAGTGCGCCACGGTGCGGTGTTTTTGCGCCCGTGCGCCCGCCGCCTGACTGATACGATCGAAGATAATGGCGAGGATGACGATGGCGATACCGCCGATCAGTCCCTGCCCCGCGTCGTTGCGCTGCAGTCCGAGCAGCACCGTCTCGCCGACGCCCCTGGCGCCGATCATGGAGGCGATCACCACCATCGCGAGAGCCATCATCATGGTCTGGTTGATGCCCTGCATGATGGCCGGCAACGCGAGCGGAATCTGGACGCCCGTCAGCATCTGCCACCGCGTCGCGCCAAAGGCCCGGCTCGCTTCCACCACCTCGCGGTCGACGTGGCGGATGCCGAGGTCGGTGAGGCGGATGAGCGGCGGCGTCGCATAGATCACGGTGGCGAGCACCGCCGGTATCTTGCCGAGGCCGAACAGCATCACAGCCGGAATGAGGTAGACGAAGCTCGGGATCGTCTGCATCAGATCGAGGAACGGGTTGATCAGCGAGCGTGCCCTGTCGGACCGGGCGGTCACGATGCCCGTGGGAATTCCGAGCAGGACCGAGATCATGACCGCGACGATCATGATGGCGATGGTCTGCATCGCCTGCTCCCAAAGCCCCAGCGCGCCCACGAACCAGAGTGCGAACATCACGCCGATGGCAAGGGTGACGCGCCGAGAGGCCGCGTAGGCGAGGAGACCGAGAAGGGCGAGAAGCACCACGATCGGCGTCCCCTCCAGGATGTTCTCGAGCCAGATGAGCGCTTTGAGGAGGGTGTCGGAAAACGCTTCGAATTGGTCGCCATAGTTGATGATCAGAAATCGCACGAACTCATTCGCCGATTTGCGGATCCAGGTGCCTATGGTGCCGTCGAGGAAGAACCAGTCCCCGAAATTGTCGCTCAGACGCTCGAAGAAGGAGGGCTGCTCTTCCATTGAAGTCGCTTTCAAATCTAATTCTTATGAAAACGAAGGGCGGCACGCATGGCGCCGCCCTTCGCATCGTTCTTAGCTGGAGGCCAGCGCCGTCTTCACGCGGTCGGCCACATCCTGCGGCACCCAGGCGGACCAGGTTTCCTCGTTGTTCTGCAGCCAGTCGATGGCGGCATCGTCGGCGGAGGCCGAATTGTCCTGCATGTAGGCGAGGGCCTTGGACACGGTGGCAGCCACGAAGCCGTACTTGCCCAGGAACTCGATGATCTGGGGCGCTTCCTTCTGGAACTCGGTGTTCACCGCGATGCTGACCTTGGTCAGCGGCCATTGGGTGGCCGGCGTACCGGGCTTGACGTCTTCCTGCGCCATGGCACTCAGCTGTTCCCAGGCCGCCTCGTCGAAGGGCGGCTCTTCCAGTTGCACCACCTCGTCGCCGATCTTACCCATCACCCAGGTGGGCGACCAGTAGTAGAAGACGATCGGACGCTTGCGCAAAATCGCCGATTCGATGGCCGCCGACAGCGCGCCGCCGGTGCCGGGACGGAAGTTGGTGAAGCTTTCGAGCAGGTCGTAGGCGATCAGCTTCTTGGTGTTCATCACCTCGCAACCCCAGCCGAGGATGCAGTTGTAGAAGCGGCCCTTGTCCGGATCTTCGGGGTCGGAGAAGAGGGAAGCGTACTTCGGCAGGTCCGAGACCGCCTTGAGGTCGGGCGCCTCGGCACCGTCGCCCTCGACGAGGTATTTCGGCACGTACCAGGCCTGCTTCGCGTCGGGGTAGGACACGCCAACCTCGGCGACATCGCCGTCGGCCTCTGCCTTTTCCCAGGCTTCGCGCACGTTGGGGATCCACATCTCCATCGTGATGTCGATATCGCCGCGGATCATGCCGTTCATCAGCGGAATCGTGGAGCCGGGGATCGCTTCGATCTCACAGCCGTAGCCATTTTCGAGGATAAAGCCAGCGACGCCGTTGTGGAAGGAGTTGGAATCCCAGTCCAGGCCGGCCAGCACGACAGGCCGGTCCAGCCCCTCACAATCAGCGGCGGCAAACGCGGAGCCCGCGAGCAGCGGCGACGCCACAAGCCCGGCCGCCAGGAAAATCGACTTCATTAATCACCTCATGTTCGTCGACAACCTCTCGCGCGGGGGCGCTGCTGCTTCGCAGCAATCACCACCTGTCAGCAACGAGAGGAATATGACACGAGCACACCGCAGCGCGTATCGAAACAAGCACGGTCGCTCAATGGAATTTGGCGCGAGTATAGAGCCTCCGGCCAGCTTGTAAACCGCCAGCCCGATCCAAAGAATTTACCCCCTGCCCGACGCGCGAAACGCAAGAATAGCCAAACACGCCAAACCGCATCATCTTACTGCGGTACACATATTTTGAGACAAGGGGTTATTATTTTACCTAACCATTCAAATACGCATCCAATTTTGGACTTATTTGTTGACGGCGGCGTCGATGCGGGCAGCGACGTCACTGGGCACCCACTGCTGCCAAACGTCTTTTCTCGTCCGCAGAAACTCTCTGGCGGCCTCATCGGCCTCGGCGTCGTTGTCGTGCATGTAGGCGAGGGCCGCGCTGGTCTGTTCGCTGGTGGTCGAATAGGCCTGGAAGAACGCCGTCAGATCCTCCGAGCCTTCGGTGAACTCAGTATTGGCCCCGATCACCACCCGCGTCACGGGATAGGCCGTCGCTTGGGTGGGATGCTCGGACGCCATCATTTCGTCCCACACGGCCTTGTCGTAGGGCGGCTCCTCCAGCATCACGAAATCGTACTTGCCGATCAGCCAGGTCGGCACCCAGTGGTAAAACAAGACCGGACGCTTGCGCAGGTACGCCGCTTCCACCGCCGCCTCGAGCGCCGCCCCGGCGCCCGGCCGGACGTTGGTGTAGGCGTCGTCCAGGCCGTAGGCCTCCAGCTTCTTGCTGTTGACCATCTCGCACTGCCAACCGATGACGCAGTTGAGGAAGCGCCCCTTCGCGGGGTCTTCGGGGTCCTTGAAGAGCTCCTTGTAGTCGCCGAGCTGCGCGGCCGATTTGAGGTCGGGCGCGGGCGCATCGGGCCCCTCCACCACGTAGCGCGGCACGAACCAGCCCTCGCGCGCATCCGCGAAGGTTGCGCCCAGACGCGTGACCTTGCCTTCCTTCTCCGCATCGAGGAACGCTTGCGCGGTGTTGGCGGTCCACACCTCCATCAGGATGTCCACGTCGCCGCGTGACAGCCCCTGGTTAAGCACCAGCGTCGTGCCGGGGATGGCGTCGGTCTCGCACTCATAGCCGGCTTCGAGGATGGTGCGGGCCACGGCCGTGTGAAACGCCGCCGAGCCGTAGTCGAGGCCACCGAACACGATCTTGTCGTCGATCGGACAGGCGGCATGGGCGGACGGCGAGGCGAAAGCTGCGGCAAGGGCTGCCCCTGCCGCCAAAACGGTGGAACGGATAATCATGGGAACGAGCGCCCGTTGGAACGACGATGGCGCGAGACTAGCCAAGGTTCCGTTCCGTTGACAAATCCGCAGGTTGTCGTGCGGCCTCGCGATGCGGCGCAAGCGCGCAAGGCGCCTCGCGCCAAGTGGATCGCCCCACGAAGCGATTGACGCGGGCGACGGGGGCGGCTTTCACAGTCCTGCGAGACGGTCCCTGGAGGGCCGGAGAGAAAGGATAGTGCGTGCACGAGCCAATTTCGCGAGCCCGGCGAGAAGACGGCCCGTCTGAGATGACGGCGCCGCAGCACCGCATTGCCGCGCATGGCGCGCCATCGACGGATGCCGCCTGCAATCGTGCCTTCGGAGCCGCCCGTGACCGGTCTGACTGAATTCGTCCGCCTGTTCGCCGAAATCGACGCCGCCGTCTTCGGCCTCATTGCGCTGGGCGTGGGGCTGATGGCGTTCACCCGCAAGCAGCGCCCCTTCGCCCTCAGCCGCGCGATGGACGTGGCGATCTCCACGATGCTCTTCATCATGCTGGGGCTGCGCTACGGCGTCCTGGCGGTGCTGACGCTGATTTTCCCGCAGGCGGTGCTGGGCGATGGCATGGCCAGCGCCGCGCTGCCGTCGATCATCGCGGCCTGCTACGCGGTGGGAGCGGTCGTCGGCCTCGCCACGCACCGGCTGGGAGAGGTGCGGGCCCGCGTGATCGGCGCCGTCGTGCTGCTGGCGCTCACGGTGCTGGAAGCCATCGCCGCGACCTTCGTGCTCGACCGCAGCGTCCTCACGCAGCTCGACACGCTGCTGTCCGTCGTCCTCGCGCTCGGCACGTGCGTGTGCGCGGCCTATTTCTGGACGTACCGTACCGCCGTGCCGGACCCGCTCGGCGGCGACAAAAGGCCCCTCGACTACTGAAGCGGTTCAGGCTCGCTCGCGTTCGCCCAAACCGCTCCAGCTTTTGCGCCGGTCGCGTTCCTCGGAGCCGCTTGCCGGCTCCGACAAGCTCGAGAACGCTTTAGCGAGAGCCCGTTTGCGCCGGCCGGTCCCGGGGGTGCCGATCAGTGGACGCTGACCGTCACCAGATTCTGCTCCATCGCATTGGCGAAGACGGCGTGGGGCGTGTCTGCCAGGACGATGGGCGTCCCGGCGGCCGATAGCAGCGCCCAGATCTGCAGACCGGGTTCCATTTCCGGTGCATTCGGAAACAGCGAGTTCACGTCTTCCGAGCGCAGACGACGCACATACGCGACGAAGCCTTCACCCAGCGTGGCCAGCTGATCGACGCTGATTGCCGGCTCGGCCCGCGTCGCGATTTCGGTGCTGTGGTTCATAGCCAACTCCATTCACAAGCGCCCATCGATCGGCCTTGAGGCTACCGCGATGGGCCCGATGCTGCCCCCAACAACTAGGGCCACTCAAACGCTTGTCTCAGCCTCGCGCAGCAGGCATCGCGACCGCGATCGCGGCCTTCGGCGAGCAAGACGACAAGCTTCACTCCATTCAGATCGTGGGATCGGGTCTTAGTCGTCCCGCTCCACGTCGATCTCGATCTTGCGCACGGTGCGCTCCGGCTCTGGCCGGGCGAGATCGATCGATAGCAACCCGTCCGCGAGCGCGGCGGTCAGGATCTCGATCCCTTCCGCCAGCACGAAAGCTCTCTGGAACTGGCGCGCCGCGATACCGCGGTGCAGAAAGTGCCGTCCCTCTTCCGCTTCTGTGGACTGCTGGCCGCGAATGACCAGTTGGTTGTCTTCAACCGTCACCGAAAGCTGGTCGCGCGTGAAGCCGGCGACGGCAAGCGTGATGCGCAGCCGGTCGCCACTGGCACTGGCGATGCGTTCGATGTTGTAGGGGGGGTAGCCATCGCTCCCCGATTTCGTCACGCGATCGAGCACTCGCTCAATTTCTTCAAAGCCCAGTAAGAGAGGGCTCGACAGGGTCGTCATCCGAGACATGCCGTCGATCCTTGATCCAAGCGACCGGTTCGGCGGGCCCGAAACCGGCGCCCGCGCTTCCCCAATATTGTGTTGAATCTCGGGCGCAACAAGTGGCGCGGCGGCGGGACGCACGGCGATGCGCGCATCCGGAGGCGGCGGACGCGCTCAGCGCGCGCGGTAGCGCTGCCACAGATCGGGGCGGCGGTCGCGGGTGAGCGCCTCGCGCTGGCTGCGTCGCCACGCGTCCACCTTGGCGTGGTCGCCGCTGGTCAGGACCTGCGGGATCGGGCGGCCCTCGAACTCGGCCGGGCGGGTAAATTGCGGGTGCTCCAGCAGCCCGTCGGAAAAGCTCTCCTCGCTGGCCGACTGGCTGTTGCCCATCACGCCCGGCAGGAGCCGCACGACCGCGTCGAGCACGACGAGCGCGGCCGTTTCGCCGCCCGACAGCACGAAGTCGCCGACCGAGATTTCCAGGAGCTCGCGCGCCTCGATGACGCGCTCGTCGACGCCCTCGAAGCGGCCGCAGACGAGGCAGACGCCCGGCCCGGCAGCGAGTTCGGCCGCGAGGACCTGGTCGAACGGACGCCCGCGCGGGCTCATGAGCAGGCGCGGGCCGGCGGCCGGCGTGGCGTCGATGGCGTGCGCCAGCACGTCCGCGCGCATCACCATGCCCGGACCGCCACCGGCGGGCGTGCCGTCCACTGTGTGGTGCCGGTCGGTGGCGAATGCGCGGATGTCGACAGCGTCGAGCGACCAGCGGCCATCGGCCAGCGCGCGGCCCGCCAGCGCATGGCCGAGCGGACCCGGGAACATGGCCGGATAAAGGGTCAGCACCGTGGCCGAAAAGCTCATGCGCTGTCCGGGCCGCCGTCGTCCAGTTGCGCGTCGTCCGGATGCGCGTCGTCCGCATCCCCGTCCTCGAGCAGGCCGGGGGGCGGGTCGATCGTCAGCGTGCCGGCGTCGAAATCGATCTCCGGCACGACCGCCCGCGTGAACGGGACGAGAATCGAGTTTTCGCCATCGATCTCGAGCAGGTCGCCGGCGCCGAAATCGCTCACGGCCCGCACGGTGCCGAGCAATTCGCCGCCGACCGTGCGCGCCTCCAGCCCGATGAGGTCGACGTGATAGAACTCGTCCGCGTCCGGGCGCGGCAGGCGTTGGCGCGGCACATGGAGTTCGGCGCCGCGCAGCGCCTCGGCCGCGTTGCGGTCCGCGATGCCCTCGAACTCGCCGACGATCGACTTGCCGATCAGCCTCACCTTGGTGAGCTTGAGGCGCGCCCCCTCCCCGGTCTCGAACGGATTGTACCGTTTGAGACCAAGGGGATCCGCGGCGTAGACGGTGAGCTTCACCGCGCCGCGCACACCGTGGGGCGCGCCCACGGTGGCCATCAGGATCGGGCGTTGAGGCGCGTCGGCGGGTGCCAAGGCTTACGCTTCCGCAGCCTCGCCCCCGGCGGCGGCTTCGGCCTTGTCGGCCTCGCGCTGGCGACGCTCATCGGCGCGCTCCTGCGCCTTCTTGCCGGGCGCGGCCTTGTTGGGGTTGTTGCGCGCGGCGCGCTCCTGGATGCCGGCCTCGGCGAGGAAGCGCAGCACGCGATCGGTCGGCTGGGCGCCCTGACCGAGCCAGTGGCGGATGCGCTCCTCGATCAGCGTCACGCGCTCGGGGTGGTCCTTGGCGAGCATCGGGTTGTAGCTACCCACCTTCTCGATGAAGCGGCCATCGCGCGGGGAACGCACGTCGGCGATGACGATGCGATAGTAGGGGCGCTTCTTGGAGCCACCGCGGGCGAGACGAATTTTGGTCGACATGGATTCTCCTTTGAGACCGTGAGTGAGGCGCTATTGCGCCGGTTCGAGTTCCAACACGCCGGATCGCGACCCAGGATCGCGTTCGGCAATGGCATGGCGAAAGATGAGATCGGGCGAGCCGTTGAAGGTGGTTTCGCCGATGGGTTCGGCCCCGACGCGACGGGCCACCGCCAGCGAGGCGGCGTTGTCGGGGTCGATGTAGCTGACGAGACGGCGCAGGCCCTGCGCCGCGGCCACGTCGCGCACCGCGCGCACCGCTTCGGCCGCGAAGCCCTGCCGGCGCGCATCGGTGGTGATGCTGTAGGCAAGCTCGCGCTCGGGCCAGTTCTCGGGGTGGAACAAGCCCACGATGCCGACGAGGCGATCCTCGAACTCCACCGCGTATTCGCCGTAGCCGCGCAGGTGCCAGTCGCCGGCCGCGGCGCTGAACAGCCGCGCCGCCTCGTAGAACGAGCGCTGACCGCCGATGAAACGGGCCGTCTCGGCATCCGCGAGGTGGGCGGCGAAGCGCGCAAAATGGTCCGGGCGCCACTGGCACAGGAGCAGGCGGCGGGTGGCGATGGTGAGCGGCATGACGCTGGCGTCGACCATCAACTCGTCGCCCGAGGCCTCGATGGGCTGCGGGTCCATCGGATAGCGCCAGATATCGGCGACGGTGTCGCCCATGCGGAGCGCGCCGTCGATGGTTGCGCCCGCCGAGGCGGCGACGCGGCGCGAGCCCTCGTTGTCGCGGGCGATGTAGCTCACGAGGGCCGGGCAGCCGCAGGCCTCGGCTGTCTGGCGGATCGCGCGGACGGCCTCGGCCGCATAGCCCTTGCCGCGCGCGCCCGGCAGGAGACCGTAGGCGATCTCGATGTCCGGCCGGTCGTGCGGGAACCACAGGCCGGCGTAACCGAGGAAGTGGCCCTCCTCGTCGCTCAGCGCGTAGGTGCCGAAGCCGTAGAGGCGCCACTGGCCGGAGAAGACGGCCATGCGCTGATAAGCGAGCGTGCGGCCGACGGCACCGCCGATGCCGCCGACATAGCGCTGCGTCTGCGCGTCACCGAACAGGCGGGCGAACGCGTCGAGCTGGTGTAGCGCGAAGGGGGTGAGGGTCAGGCGACGGGTGCGGATCTCCGGCGGCATGAAGAACCCGCCGGTGGCGACCGCCTCGGCCGGCGCGCGCGCCGCGGCCAGTTCGTCCCCCTCAAGGGCCCGGACCGTCACTTGCGTTTGCCTTTCTGGCGCTTGCCCTTGCCGCGACCGGCGCCGCCAAGACCCGGCATGCCCCCGAGGCCGGGCAGGCCGCCCGGCAAGCCCGGCCCGCCAAGGCCCGGCAGGCCGCCGCCCGGACCGCCGAGCCCGGGCATGCCGCCCATCTGGCGCGCCATCTTTTCCATTTCGGCCGGATCCATCTGCGGCATTCCCTGGCCGCCGGGCATCGCGGGCATCCCGCCGGCGGGCATCTGCGGCATCCCGCCCGGCATTCCCATCATGCCGCCGAGAGCGCCCATCAGGCCGCCCTTCTTCTTGCCCATCATCTTCATCATGTCGGCCATCTGGCGGTGCATCTTGAGGAGCTTGTTGACCTCCTCCACCTTGGTGCCGGAGCCGGCCGCCACCCGCTTCTTGCGGCTCGCCTTGAGGAGCTCAGGCTTCTTGCGCTCGTGGCGCGTCATGGAGTTGATGATCGCCACCTGGCGCTTGATGACGCCGTCATCGATGCCGGCCGCTTCCATCTGCTTCTTGGCCTTGCCGATGCCGGGCATCATGCCCATCAGCCCGCCGAGCCCGCCCATCTTCTCCATCTGGCCGAGCTGATCCTTGAGATCGTCGAGGTCGAAGCCGCCCTTGGCCATCTTCTGGGCCATGGCCGCGGCTTTTTCCGCGTCGATGTTCTCGGCGGCCTTCTCCACCAGGGAGACGATGTCGCCCATGCCGAGGATGCGGTCTGCGACGCGGGCGGGGTGGAAATCCTCCAGCGCGTCGGCCCGTTCGCCCACGCCGATCAGCTTGATGGGCTTGCCGGTGACGGCGCGCATGGAAAGCGCCGCGCCGCCGCGCCCGTCGCCGTCGACGCGCGTCAGCACCGTGCCCGTCACGCCGACGCGCTCGTCGAAGCTCTTGGCGACGTGCACCGCGTCCTGGCCGGTGAGGCTGTCGACCACCAGCAGGATCTCGTGCGGCTTGGTGGCCCGCTTGATGTCGGCCATCTCGTGCATCAACGGCTCGTCGATGTGCAGACGGCCGGCGGTGTCGAGGATGACGACGTCGTAGCCGCCCAGGCGCGCGGCGGTCATCGCGCGCTCGGCGATCTGCGTCGGGCTCTGGCCCGGCACGATCTTCAGCGTCTCGATGTCGTTTTCCTCGCCGAGCACGCGAAGCTGCTCCTGCGCGGCGGGGCGCTGGGTGTCGAGCGAGGCCATCAGCACGCGCTTCTTGTCGCGCAGCTTGAGCCGGCGGCCGATCTTGGCCGAAGTGGTGGTCTTACCGGAGCCCTGCAGGCCCACCATCATGATGGCGACCGGTGGGGCGGCGTTGAGGCTGATGGGCTCGGCCGTCGCGCCCAGCATCGCCACCAGTTCGTCGTGCACGATCTTGACGACCATCTGGCCGGGGGTGACGGACTTCACCACCTCCACGCCGACGGCCTTTTCCCTCACCTTGTCGACGAACTCGCGCACCACCGGCAGCGCCACGTCCGCTTCCAGGAGGGCGCGCCGCACTTCGCGCAGCGCCATATCCACGTCGCCAGCCGACAGCGCACCGCGGCGCGTCAGCTTGTCGAAGATCCCGGATAGCCGGTCTGAGAGGCTGTCGAACATGGGCGATCCTTTCGGCGTGGCACACAACGCAAAACGCGCCCGCGGGCGCAACGCGCTGGCGGGCGGTCTGCGGCGAGCGCCGCGGTGGGCTTAGGTACGCGCCCGGGGCGTGCGGGTCAAGGCCCGGCCCGCGCCATCCGCCGCACCACGCGGCACGCAACCATTCGGCCCGGCCGCGACTTGATGAAGAAACAAAGCAAGGAGCACCAGATGGACAAGCCGGAAAACGACCGTCCGCGCGACAGCGAGGTCACCCAGACCGATCTCGCCAACGACGTTATGGGCAACAACCAGTTGCAGGGCGACGACCAGATCAACGTGCGCAACGAACGCCACGCCGTCCCCGACGTGAAGCAGACCGCGGATAGCGATCCCGTCGAAAGCGCCAAGATGCTGGACAAGGATGCGCGCGCCCTCGCCGAGCTCGGCAAAGGCAACCGCAGCGGAGGCGATCGGAAATGAGCGTGCGCGAACGCGCCGGCGCGCGCGAACTCAATGTGGACGTGGACCTCGTGCGCATGATCGTCGTCAAGGCCCGCGCCGCGATCTTCACGATGCCCGACGCCGAGGACGACGCGCCCGAGCGCGAACTCGAACTCGACGCGGCGACGACGATCGAGGAGCCCGATCACACGCACCTGTCGGACGAGCAGCAGCCCGACGCGACCCGCGAGGAGGCGGCCGCGATGATCGACAGCCTCAACATCGACGAGCAGGCCGAAATCATCGCGCTGACGCTGATCGGGCGCGGCGACTACGAGCCGGACGATCTCGAGACGGCCGTCAGCGACGCGAAGACCCGCGCCAACGGCCCGGCGAGCCACTGGCTGTTCGAGAACGACCTGTTCCCCAGTCTCCTCGCCGACGGCCTCGACCGCTACGAAGGCTGGGCCGCCGACCAACCGGACTGAGCGGCCCCTTTCGCCCCCTCAAAGCGAGACGGTGATACCGCCGTCGACGAAGAGGGTGTGGCCGTTGACGAAGGTCGCCGCGTCGGAGGCGAGGAAGATCGCGGCGCCGACGAGTTCCGGCAGCTGCCCCCAGCGGCCCTGCGGCGTGCGCTTGGCGAGCCACTCGCTGAACTGGGGATCGCCGACCAGCGCGGCATTGAGCGGGGTATCGAAATAGCCCGGCGCGATGGCGTTGACGTTGAGGCCGTGCTTTGCCCAGTCCGTCGCCATGCCCTTGGTGAGGTTGGCGACGGCCCCTTTCGAGGCGGTGTAGGGCGCGATGCCCGGCCGCGCCAACGCGCTCTGCACCGACGCGATGTTGACGATCCTGCCCCGGCGGCGGCCGATCATGTGCCGCGCCACCGCCTGCCCGACATAAAAGACCGAGTTGACATTGGTGCGCATCAGCCGGTCGAACGCCTCGGCCGGAAAATCTTCCAGCGGCGAGCGGTGCTGCATCCCGGCGTTGTTGATCAGGATGTCGATAGGTCCGGTCTCGGCCTCGTAGCGGTCGACCGCGGCGCCGACGGCCGCGTGGTCGGTCACGTCGAACGGCAGGGTATCGACCGTGTGGCCGGCCGCGACCAGCGCCTCGGCGGCGCTCGCGACGCGCGCCTCGTCGCGCCCGTTGAGCACGACGCGGGCGCCCGCCTCGGCGAGCCCCTCGGCCAGCGTGCGGCCGATCCCCTGCGAGGATCCGGTGATCAGCGCCGTCCGACCGGCCAATGAAAAGATCTCGATACCGCCCACGGGGCGCCCCTCCCTGTCGTTTTTGTCAATCGCCTGTCGTCTTGTCACAGGCCGCGCCGTTCAGCGCAAATCATCCCACGCCCAGGATGGCGAACCACAGCCACAGCGTCAGCACGGAGGCCGCCGTCGTCATGGTGATGGCATTGGCCGACAATTTCAGCCCGGTCTGGAAACGGGTCGCGATCAAGTAGGCGTTGGCGCCGGTGGGACAGGCCGCGCACAGCACCGCCACGGCCACCGCCAGTTTCGGCAGACCGAACACGAAGGTCGCGAGCACGTAGACCACCGCGGGCATCACGAACAATTTGAGCGCGCCGATGGCGAGCGCCTGGCGGACATTGCCGCGGATGCCGAAGCGATGCAGGCTCATGCCGAGGCTGATCAGGGCGAGCGGGATCGCGGTGCCGGACACGCCCTCGATGAGGGTTGCCGGGATGCCCTCGATGGAGAGCCCGGAAAACCGGAACGCCACGCCGGCAAAGATGCCGACCACGATGGGGTTGCGCATCAGGTTGCGGCCGACCCGCAGCACCGCGCGGGGAATGTCGACGCCGCCCGAACCCGGCGCGCCCGCCTCGGCGAATTCGATCATGATCGCCGACACCAGCATCATCAGCGGCAGGTGGACCGCAATCAGCATCAGCGTCACCGTGAGGCCGGCATCGCCGAACGCCTGGGTGACCATCGGCAAGCCCAGCATCACGATGTTGGAGTAGGTCGCGCTCATGCCCGCCGTGACGCCCACCCGCGCATCCCGCCCGAACACCTTGCGAATGACGATGACGCCCAGCGCCACGTTGATGCCGGCCGCGCCGAAATAGGACAGGTAGTAGGGCCACGGGTCGATCTCGGGCACGGCGAGCGTGCCGATGCCGCGGAACAGCAAGGTCGGCATCGCGACCGAGAACACGAAGGCGGTGAGCGCGTCGGCCACGTCGTCGCCGAGCAGACGCGTCGCGACGGTCGCATAGCCCAGACCGATGAAACCAAAAACCGGCAGGACGATCGCGACGAGCGCGCTCAGGTCCACAGTGTCATCCGCGCCCCGGTCTGTCGGCACCCACGGCGTGCAGCGTCCGTCCGTGCTGCTTGAGCCACGCCCGGGCTTCCTCGTGCCGCGGGTCGAGCCGGGCGTTGAGCGCCCAGAACGCGGCGGAATGGTGGAGCTCGATCAAATGCGCCACCTCATGGGCAGCGACATAGCGCAAGACGTAGCGCGGGGCGAGCACCAGACGCCAGGAGAAGGAGAGGACCCCGCCGGGCGTGCACGACCCCCACTGCGCCCGCGTATCCTTGATGCGGAGCGACGTGGGGCGGCGGCCGATTTCGGCCGCGAACTCGGCAACCGCCACGTCGAGGTCGGCGCGCGCGGTGCGGCGGAAGAAGTCCGTCAGCCGGCGGGACAGATGCTCCGCGCGGCCGCACACGACGAGACACGGCTCGCCGTCGATGGCGCTCTCGCGCACCACGCCGCGCGCGGCATCCTGGCCGACGATGCGATGGATCTCACCGCGGAAGGGGACGAGGCCGCCATCTTCCAGGCTGACCACGGGGGTGCGCTCGGCAAGGCGCGCAGCGAGCCAGCCCTGCTGCGCGCGCAGGAACGGCTCGACGGCCCTGAGAGAGGCGCGCGCGGGGATGGTCACCACCGGGTTGGCATGGCCAGGCGGGATGCGCAGCGTCATGCGCTTGGCGCGCACCGCACGGCGCACGTCGATCGTCACCGGCGAACCGGCCACCTCCGCCACCACATGTTCCTTGATCGATGTCATCGACGCCCGCGCCCGTCTCCCGATTCGCATATCGTCATGATGACGTTCTAGCCGCGACAGGTGAACGAAATCTCAGTCCGCCACAATGCCCTCGGGCGCGCTCTCGTGGTACAGCGCCGCTGCCATCAGCGCCTTGGTATAGTCGGTCTTGGGCGACTCGAATATGTCGACGGTGTGTCCGCGCTCCACGATCTTGCCGTTGCGCATGACGATCACCTCGTTGGCGAGGGCGCGCACCACCTGCAGATCGTGCGAAATAAACAGGAAGGTGAGGTCGCGTCGCGCCTGCACTTCGCGCAGGAGATCGACCACCTGGGCCTGCACCGAGCGGTCCAGCGCGCTGGTCGGCTCGTCGAGCATGATGAAGTCGGGCTCCAGCACCAGCGCGCGGGCGATGGCGACGCGCTGGCGCTGGCCGCCGGAGAATTCGTGCGGGTAGCGCATCCGCGTCTCGGGATCGAGGCCCACCTCGACGAGCGCCTGGATGACGCGTTCGTCGCGCTCTTGCGCGCTGAGCTGGGTGTGGATCTTCAGGCCTTCGGCGATGATGTCCGCCACCGACATGCGCGGGCTGAGCGAGCCGAACGGATCCTGGAAGATGATCTGCATCTTGGAGCGCAGCGGGCGCATCGCGGCCCAGGAGCGCGTGTCGATTGCATCGCCCATGAAGACGATGCGGCCCGAGGACGAGATCAGCCGCAGGATCGCAAAGCCGAGCGTGGTCTTGCCCGAGCCCGATTCACCCACGATGCCCAGCGTCTCGCCGCGCCGCACGGTGAGGTCGATGCCGTCGACGGCCTTGATGTGGTCCACCGTCCGCCGCATCAGGCCGCGCTTGACCGGGAACCACACCTTGAGGTTCTCGGTCTCCACGATGATCGGCGCATCGGGCTTGGGCGGCGGGGCGCTCCCCTTGGGCTCGGCGGCGAGAAGGTGGCGCGTATAGGGCGCTTGCGGCGAGGTGAACACGCTCTCGGTGGGCCCCTCCTCCACCACCTTGCCCTCGGTCATCACGGCCACGCGGTCGGCGATCTTGCGCACGATGCCCAGATCGTGGGTGATGAACAGCATCGCCATGCCCGAGCGCGTCTGGATCTCCTTGAGCAGCGCCAGGATCTGCGCCTGGACGGTGACGTCGAGCGCGGTGGTGGGCTCGTCCGCGATCAGGAGGTCGGGCTCGTTGGCGAGCGCCATCGCGATCATCACCCGCTGGCGCTGCCCGCCCGACAGCTGGTGCGGATAGCTGCCGAGCCGCTTTTCCGGCTCGCCGATGCCCACCGAATGGAGGAGCTCCAGCGTGCGCTCGCGCGCCGCCCGCTCCGACAGGCCGCGATGGCGGCGCAGGATTTCGCCGACCTGCTTCTCCACCCGGTGCAGCGGGTTGAGCGAGGTCATCGGCTCCTGGAAGATCATCGAGATCTCGTTGCCGCGCACGCCCTGAAGCTGCCGATCGTCCAGGCCGAGCATGTCGCGGCCCTTGAAATCGATCACGCCGGAGGGGTGGCTCGCGGCCGGGTAAGGCAACAGCCGCACCACCGACAGCGCGGTGACGGACTTGCCCGAGCCCGATTCGCCCACCACGGCGAGCGTTTCCCCCTTGTGGAGGTTGAGCGAGACGTGATCGACGGCAAGCGTCTTGTGCCCGTCCTGCTCGAAGGCGACGGAGAGGTCTTTGATCTGCAGGAGCGGTGCGCTCTCGCTGTCGATGCTCATGCTGTGCGCCCGCTCATGAGAAGGTCTTGCGTGGGTCGAAGGCGTCGCGCACCGCCTCGCCGATGAAGATGAGCAGGGACAGCATCAGGGCCACGACGCAGAAGCCGGAGATGCCGAGCCACGGGGCCTGGATGTTGTTCTTGCCCTGCGCCAGCAGCTCGCCCAGCGACGGCGAGCCGGGAGGCAGGCCGAAGCAGAGAAAGTCCAGCGATGTCAGCGTGGTGATCGAACCGTTCATGATGAAGGGAAGGAAAGTGAGCGTCGCCACCATCGCGTTGGGAAGGAGATGGCGCCACATGATGGTGAAGTTGCCCACCCCCAGCGCCCGCGCCGCCGACACGTACTCGAAATTGCGCGCGCGCAGGAACTCGGCCCGCACCACCCCCACCAGCGAAACCCACGAGAATACCAGGAGGATGCCGAGCAGCAGGAAGAAGTTGGACGTGAACACGGCCGACAGGATGAGGATGATGTAGAGCGTCGGAATCGAGGTCCAGATCTCGATGAAGCGCTGGAACAACAGGTCCGTCAAACCACCAAAATAGCCCTGGACGGCGCCGGCGGCGATGCCGATGACCGACGACGCGGCCGTGAGGACCAGGCCGAACAGGATCGAGATGCGGAAACCATAGATCACGCGCGCGAGCACGTCGCGGCCCTGGTCGTCCGTGCCGAGCCAGTTCCAGTGCCAGATCGAGCAGTCCGGATTGTCGACACCGCCGGCAAGCGAGGCGCAGCGCTCCTGCTTGGTGAACATCCAGGAGGGAGCCGCAGGCAGCGGCGTCGGCGGCGCGCTGTTGACGGCGCGATAGTCGTAGCGGATCGGCGGCCATATCATCCAGCCGTTGGCGTTGATCTCGTCGCGGATGAAGGGGTCGCGATAGTCGGTCCTCGCCAGGAAGCCGCCGAAGCGCTCCTCCGGATAGTTCACCAGGACGGGCGACAGGATCTCGCCCTTATAGGAAATGAGCAGCGGCCGGTCGTTGGCGATGAACTCCGCAAACAGCGTGAAGGTGAAGAGGAACGCGAAGATCCACAGTGAAACGTAGCCGCGCCGGTGCGCCTTGAACAGGCGCCAGCGGCGCTGGTTCAGCGTCTGCGCGACGCGGAAGCCGGGGCCGGTCGCGACGGCTGTCGCCTCGCGCTCGGCCGGCGGCAGCGCGAAGTCCGGCTCGGAAGACGGGGCGTCGGCGCGCTGGTCCATCACACCTCTCGCGATTCGAAGTCGATCCGCGGATCAACCAGGGTGTAGGTGACGTCGCTGATCAGATTGGTCAGCAACCCGATCAGCGAGAAGATGTAGAGCGTGCCGAACACGATCGGATAGTCGCGGTTGATGATGCTCTCGAAGCTGAGCAGCCCGAGGCCGTCCAGGCTGAAGATGGTTTCGATCAGCAGCGAGCCCGTGAAGAAGACGCCGATGAAGGCACCCGGGAACCCGGCGATGATGATCAGCATCGCGTTGCGGAAGACGTGGCCGTAGAGCACCTCGCGCTCCGACAGCCCCTTCATGCGTGCCGTCATCACGTACTGCTTGCGGATCTCTTCCAAGAACGAGTTTTTGGTGAGCAGCGTGGTGGTGGCGAAGGCCGACAGCGACAGCGCCGCCAGGGGCAGCGTCAGGTGCCAGAAATAGTCGGCGATCTTCTGGTACCACGGCAATTGCGAGAAATTGTCCGAGACGAGCCCCGACAGCGGGAAGATGTTCCAGAACGAGCCGCCCGCGAACAGGACGATGAGCAGCACCGCGAACAGGAAGCCCGGGATCGCATAGGCGACGATGACCACCCCGCTGGTCCACACGTCGAAGGCCGAGCCGTCCTTGATTGCCTTGCGGATGCCCAGCGGGATCGAAATTCCGTAGGAGATCAGCGTCATCCACAGGCCGAGAGAGATCGACACGGGCAGCTTCTCGCCGATCAGAGCCAACACGCTGCGGTCGCGGAAATAGCTCTCGCCGAAATCGAACGTGAGATAGTTGCCGAGCATCAGGAAAAAGCGCTGGGCGGGCGGTTTGTCGAAGCCGAACTGGCGCTCCAGCTCGGCGATGAACTCGGGGTCGAGGCCCTGCGCGCCGCGGTAGCTGGATTCGCTGCCTGTCGTCGCGGTCGCGGCGGAAAAGTCACCCGATGCGCTGCCGCCGGAGATCCGCGCCGTGGCTCCCACGTCGGTGCCGCGAATTTCGGCGATGATCTTTTCGACGGGACCGCCGGGGGCGAACTGCACCACCGCGAAGGAGATCAGCATCACGCCGAACAGCGTCGGGACGATCAACAACAGGCGCCTGAGGATGTAAGCGGCCATAAGCGTCAGGAATCCTTGGCCCACCAGGTCCGAGCGACCTCGAACTCGTAGCGCGGCATCTTCTCGGGCATGCCGAAGATGTCCCAATAGGCGGTGTGGTGCCAGCCGCTGTACCACTCGGGCACCCAGTAGTGGCCGAGCCGCAGGATCCGGTCGAGCGCGCGCGCTGTGACCACCATCTCCGCGCGCGTCTCGGCGGCGAGCATCCGGTCGATCAGCTCGTCGATCACCGGGTCGGCGATTCCGGCGAGGTTGTAGGACCCCTCGGTGGCAGCGCTGGCCGAACTCCACAGGTCGCGCACGACCTCGCCCGGCGTCGGCTCCAGCGCGAAGCGGCGCGTGGTGATGTCGAAATCGAACGCGTTCATGCGGCTTTGGTATTGCGCCGATTCGACGAGCCGCATGGTGGTCCCGATACCGAGCAGATTCAGCCGGTTGCCGAACGGCTGCAGGATCCGCTCCCAGGATGGCTGGGAGTAGAGAAACTCTATCGACAGCTGCTCGCCCGCTTCGTTGACGTGGGTGTCGCCCTCCCGCCGCCAGCCCGCCTCGCGCAACAACTCGCCGGCGCGGCGCAGCGAGGCCCGGTCGTTGCCGGTGCCGTCGGTGGTGGGCGGCATCCAGACCGGGCCGAACGCCGCTTCGGGGATCCGCCCGCGATAGGTCTCCAGGATCGCGAGCTCGGCCTCGGATGGCTCGCCCGTCGCCATCATGTCTGAGTTGACGAAGAAGGACGGCGTGCGCTGGTAGGCGCTGTAGAAGAGGTTCTGGTTGGTCCACTCGAAGTCGAACGCGTAGCCGATCGCCTCACGGGTGCGCGGGTCGGCGAACTTTGGCCGCCGCGTGTTGATGAAGAACCCCTGGGCGCCGGCGGGGCGGTCGTCGGGAAACTTGCGCTGGATCACCCGCCCGTCGGTGACGGCGGGGAAATTGTACTCGGTCGCCCAGGTCTTGGAGGTGAACTCCTCGCGGAAGGTGAGGTCGCCCTTCTTGAACGCCTCGAAGCCGGCAAGCCGTTCGCGGAAGAACTCCACGCGCACCGAATCGAAATTGTGATGGCCGACGAATGCGGGGATCTCGGCCGTCCAGTCGTCCTGCCGCCGCACGAAGGTGACGTATCGGCCCGCGCGAAAATCGCCGACGGTGTAGGCGCCCGAGGTCACGGGGATATCGAGCGTCGCGTCGAGGATGCTGTGCTCGCTGTAGTAGGCCTTGGACAGGATCGGGATGACGGCGACCAGCGGCGGCAGGCGGTTCGACGTCCCCTCCTTGAAGGTGAGCACGGCCACCTCCGGGCCCTCGGCGCGCACGCTCGCCAGCCCCGACAGGATCTGACGGTAGATCGGGTGCCCGTCCGTGGCCAACGTCTCGTAGGTGAACACCACGTCGGCGGCGGTGATGGGGCTGCCGTCGGTGAAGGTCGCGCCCTCGCGCAGGCGGAAGGCATAGTCGCGCCCGCTCACCGTGACGCTCTGCGCCAACACGCCGTACACCGCATCCGGCTCGTCGTAGTTGCGCGTCATCAGCGCGACTTTGGTGAGACCCATCATGGGCGGCGAATCACCCTTCAGGATGTTCATGTTGAACGTGTTGAAGGTGGTCGGATTCTGGTTGGTCGTCCACGAAGCAGGGCTCAGGCGGATGGAGCCGCCCTTGGGCGCGTGGGGATTGGCATAGTCGAAATGGGTGAAATCGGGGCCGTACTTGGGGGCGCCGAACACCGTCAGCGCGTGCTGCGGAGCGCCCGTGGCGGGAGACGGCGCCACCGCCCAGGCCCGCATCAGCGGCGAGGCGGAGAGCGCGGCCGCTCCCGACAGGGTGAGGACGCGCCGGCGGGTCGGCCCGCTCATGAGCGCTGCCCGATGCTCGCCGCCTTTTCCGCGTCCCACCACCAGATGGTCGGAAAACCTGGCGTATAGGGCGGAATGTTGTCCGGATGGCCGAAGCGGTTCCAGCGCGCGGTGCGGAACGTCCCGCTGGAGAATTGCGGCACGACGAAATGGTTGGCCAGCAGCACCCGGTCGAGCGCCCGCGTCGCGGCAATCAGCGTCTCGCGGTCCGGTGCGGTGATGACGCGCTCGATCAGATGGTCGATCGCCTCGTCCTTGATGCCGGCGTAGTTCTGCGATTGCGGCCGGTCGGCCGATTGCGACCCCCAAAAATCGAGCTGCTCGTTGCCGGGCGACAGCGACTGGCTCCATCCGAGCACCGTCATCTCGAAATTGAAATCGCGCATCCGGTTGATGTACTGCGAGGTATCGATAATGCGCAGCGTGAGATCGATCCCGATGCGCGCGAGGCTGGTCTTGTAGGGCAGCACGACGCGCTCCATCGTCGGCTGATCCTCGATCAGCTCGATGGTGAAGGGCTCGCCGGTCTCGGCATTGACCATCTGGCGGCCACGGATCTCG
>JAUIJH010000262.1 GCA_030431335.1 Alphaproteobacteria bacterium | reverse complement strand
CACACGATGATCCACGAGCAGATGAACCGCTTCTACGCCGGCTTCCGCCGGGACGCGCACCCGATGGCGATCATGACCGGCTGCGTCGGCGCGCTTTCGGCGTTCTATCACGACTCCACCGACATCCACGATCCCGTGCAGCGGATGATCGCGTCGGTGCGCATGATCGCCAAGATGCCGACCATCGCGGCCTGGGCCTATAAATATTCGATCGGCCAGCCGTTCGTTTACCCGCGCAACGATCTCGACTTCTCGGCCAACTTCCTGCGCATGTGCTTCTCCGTGCCGTGCGAGGAATACGAGGCGAACCCGGTGCTGGCCCGCGCGATGGACCGCATCTTCATCCTGCACGCCGACCACGAGCAGAACGCCTCCACCTCGACCGTGCGGCTCGCCGGCTCCTCGGGCGCCAACCCGTTCGCCTGCATCGCGGCCGGCATCGCGTGCCTGTGGGGTCCCGCCCACGGCGGCGCCAACGAGGCGGCGCTCAACATGCTGCAGGAGATCGGCACCGCCGACAAGATTCCGGAGTATGTCGAGCGGGCGAAGGACAAGAACGATCCGTTCCGCCTCATGGGCTTCGGCCACCGGGTCTACAAGAACTACGACCCGCGCGCCCGCATCATGCAGAAGACCTGCCACGAGGTGCTGACCGAGCTTGGCCTCAAGGACGATCCGCTGCTGGAAGTGGCGATCGAGCTCGAAAAGATCGCGCTCAGCGACGAGTACTTCATCGAGAAGAAGCTCTACCCGAACATCGACTTCTATTCGGGCATCACGCTGCGTGCGCTCGGCTTCCCGACCACCATGTTCACGGTGCTGTTCGCCCTTGCCCGCACGGTCGGCTGGATCGCGCAGTGGAAGGAGATGGTGGAGGATCCCAGCCAGAAGATCGGCCGTCCGCGCCAGCTCTACACCGGCGCCCGCCAGCGCGACTACAAGCCGATGGCTCAGCGCGGCTGATCGCGCGCGGCCGGCACCCCCTCGCGGCCATCGCCGGGCGGGCCGCCGGCCCTCGATCGTCGAGATTGCGAAAAGGCGGCTTTCGGGCCGCCTTTTCCTTTGGCTTGGCTCGTTGGGCTCGGCTCGAATTTTTGGCCTGACCCAGCGCTGTGTTGCTAGCCCGGCGCTTTCGCCCGAGGGACCCATGGCGGACGTTTCCGTGCGGCGCCGACGGCGACGCGAGCGCAACTCCGCCGGGCGACTGGCCGGAACCCCAGCCGATGCCGTCCGGGCCGGCCGCGCACTAACGGCGCGACAGGCGTGCCGAATGGGCGAAGCGGCCGGCGGGGTGGCGCATCCCGCTGCGGGCCGGACGCGCGGCTCTTCCGGCGAAGGCGCGGCGCCCGCAGGCAAAGGTGAGCATCGGCGCCAGCAGATAGGCGACGGCGCCCGGTGCCGCCGTCCCAGTGTTGAGGCCGAGGAAAAGGCTGAGCGCCAGCATCAGAACCAGCGGCGCGTGGGCGCTGCCGCGCGGCAGCGGCGCCAGCAGGAGCGCGGGCAGCCGCACCAGCACGTAGAGCCCGATGAGGCCGATCGGCGCGCCGTAGCGGGCGAAGGTGTCCAGGATCTGCGAGTGCTTGCCGAGCGAATCGTAGTACAGCACGCCCCACAGCGGCGAGCCGGCGAAAAGCGACAGGCTGCGCAGATAGCGCGACAACCGCTCAGAGGTCGTCCCGACGCTCTCGCCGAGCGAGATGCTCTCGCGCAGGTCCGCCAGCTTCTTGGCGTATTTGGTGCCCTCCGCCATCGCCTCGGTGAACGCCAGCAGCGGGTCGAGCGCCACCAGCAGGACCGCGGCCGCCGCGAGCACGACAAGCGCGCGCAGCAATCGCCCGCGCCCGTCGCCCCCGCCGCCCAGAGCCGCCAGCATCCCCGTCAGCACGATGACGACGGCGATGCCGTAGCCGGCCGCGAGCACCACGGCGGCGGCGGCGGCGAGCGCGCCCGCCATCGCCCAGGCCAACAGGCTGCGCGGCCAGTCGCTCGCCAGCGTCAACAGGAACAGGAGCGGGGCGAGGAGCGCCGCGGCGTAGACGAGCTGATAGCCGCCGACCCCCGCGCGCAGCAATTCCAGCGCCGCCGCGCTGGAGCGGACCACGAGCCGGGCCGCGTGGGGGTCGTTCGCCAGCGCCTTGTAGGTGAGCGCCAGCGACACGCACAGGACCGCGAGCACCGGCACCACCAGCCATTCGAGCTCGCGCAGCCGCGCGCCGCGATAGGCGATGCCGATCAGCGCCACCACGAGGCAGATGTCCAGCTGCACGCCGCGCACCACGTCGGCCGGACCGCCGGTGAGGAGCTGCACGGCGAGCGTGTAGCCGAGGAAAGTCAGCGTCAGCGCGGCCGGCCCGTTGGCGAGGTGCGCCAGCCCGTTGCGCAGCCCCTCAAGCGCGAACCAGCCGGCGAAGGCGCCCGCGAGGGCGATGCGCCACGGCGCGTCGATGGCCAGTTGCGGCACCAGGCACCACAACAGGATGTAGAAGACGCACACCGACTGCATCCTGGCCACGGTCAAGAACCCCGCCGGCCGCGCGCGCCTCACCCCCTTTTGCCCCACACCTTGGTGTTGACGTAGGCGGTGTGGCTGAAGATCAGCCGGCACAACGCCTGCGAGAAGGACGGGGCCCGGTAGTCGGCGACCACGGCGCGGTGGCTGTTCTCGGCGGCATGGCGCATCGCCAGCGCGACGGCCGGCAGCACGGTCTCGGCTCGCGGCGGGGCGAGGATGGTGGCCGCCGCGTCCATCGCTTCGAGCCGCTCGTGGGTTTCGCGCAAGGCGACGGCGGGGAAGCCCAGGAGCGCGGCCTCCTCGCTCAGCGAGCCGCTGTCGGACAGGACGCAGGCCGCGTTTTCCTGCAGGTGCACGTAGTCGTAGAAGCCGAACGGGTCGCACAGGGGGAGCGCGTCCGCCTGCGCGGCGGCGTCGTTGCCGCCTCTGGCGAGGGCGCCTCGGGTGCGCGGGTGGGTGGACAGGATCACCGGGCGCTCGCCCTGCCGGCGCAGCGTCGCCAGCGCGTCGATCGCGGCGGCGAGGCGGGCGGGCTCGTCCACCGTCTCGGCGCGGTGCAGGCTCGCCAGGAAGTAGCCGCCCCGCACGAGGCCGAGCCGGCTCAGGATGTCCGACGCGTCGATGCGCGGGCGGGCGTGCGCGAGCACCTCGTCGAGCGGCGAGCCGAGGCAAAGGCACAGTTGCGGATCGAGCCCCTCGGCCAAAAGGTTGCGCCGCGCGGCCTCCGAATAGGCAATGTTCACGTCGGCGGTGTGGTCGACGATCTTGCGGTTGATCTCCTCCGGCACGTTGGGGTCGTAGCAGCGGTTGCCGGCTTCCACGTGGAAGATCGGGATCTTGCGCCGCTTGGCCGGGATGACGCTGAGGCAGGAGTTGGTGTCGCCCAGGACGAGGAACGCGTCGGGCCGCTCGGCCTCGAGCACGCGGTCCACCTCGGCCAGGAGGCCGCCCAGGCTTGCGCCGAACGAGCCGCCGGGGATGCGCAGCCGGTGGTCCGGTGCGCGCAGGCCGAAATCGGCGAAGAAGATCTCCCCGAGCCCCGGATCGCTGTTCTGGCCGGTGTGGACCAGCACGTGGGTGCTCGCCTTGTCGAGTTCGACGATGACGCGCGACAGGCGGATGATCTCCGGCCGCGTGCCGACGACGGTGAGGATTTTCATGCCGCGGCGTGTTCGGTCGACGCGTGTTCCGACGTGGCGAAATCGGCCGTGCCCGTGCCGTGCCACTCGGCGGCCAGCTCCGCGATCATTTGCGGCCAGGAGGGCGCGACATAGCCGTAGCGGGCGGCGAGCGCGCGGGTGTCGAGCGAGCGGTCGATGCGCACGCTGCCGTCGGGCACCACCTCGGTGTCGAGGCAGAAGGCGTCGCGCACCATGGTGAGGAGGGTGAACTTGTCGATGGGGGCGGCGCCCGCGTGCAGCAGGCCGCCGAACGGTTCGGGCGCCGTGACGATACGCGCGACGAGGCGTGCGAGTTCCGGCGCCGAGGGGCCCGAGAAGCGCGCGTTGGTGTAGCCGCGCACCGGGCCTGCGGCGTTGAGGAACCAGGCGAGGAGTCCCCTTCGCGTCAGTCCCTCGAAGCCGATCATCGAGGTGCGCAGCGTCATCGCCCCGTCGCCGGTGACCTCGCCCAGCGCCTTGCTGCGCCCGTAGGGATCGCGCGCGCTGGGGCTGTCGCCCTCGCCGTAGTTGCCGCGCAAGCCGTCGAACACGCAATCGGTGCTGATGTGCAGGAGGCGGCTGCCCATCCTGCGGCACAGCCCGGCGAGGTGGTGCGGGAAGCAGCCGTTGACCGCCATCAGCGCGCCGAAATCGTCTCTCTCCGGCCGGCCCTTCACGATGCCGATGGCGTTGACCACGGTGTGCGGGCGGTGGTTTCGCAGCGCCGCCTCCACGCTCGCGAGGTCGAGGGCCTCGATGGCGGGGGCGAGCCGCACCGACGGTGGCAGGGGCGAGCGCGGATGGCGGCCGCGCACGCCCGCGACCACCGCGCCGCCGCCGGGCCGGCGCGCCAGCTCCCGGCACAGCGCCAGTCCCAGCATCCCCTCCGCGCCGAGCACGAGCACGCTCATCAGGCCGCCACCGCGAGCTGCTGGCGGATGAAGGGGAGCTGCAACAGCATCTCCGTCACCGCCGGGATCGAGAGGCGCTCGGTGTTGTGGGAGTTGTAGTCCTCGGCCTGGGAGATGGTCTCCTCGCCGTCGCTGAAATACTTGCCGTAGTTGAGGTCGCGGTTGTCGGCGGGGATGCGGTAGTAGCTCCCCTGGTCCTCCGCGGTCGCCATCTCCTCGCGCGTGAGCAGCGTCTCG
>JAUIJH010000261.1 GCA_030431335.1 Alphaproteobacteria bacterium | reverse complement strand
CTGACGGCGGAGCAGGCGCGGATCTGGTTCGGCATCCTGTTCTGCGTCAACATGCAGGTGTCGTTCCTGTCGCCGCCGTTCGGACCGGCCGCGTTCTATCTCAAATCCGTCGCCCCGCCGCACATCACGCTGCCGGCCATTTTCAAGGGCTTCCTGCCGTTCATTTGCATCCAGCTCTTCGTGCTGGCGCTGGTGCTGCTTTTCCCGCAACTGACGCAAGTTCTTCTTTAGGTCATAGAAATTCAGGAGATTTTCGATGGATGCACCCGATCTGCTCCTCGAAATCTATCGCCGGCACGGGTCGCGCGACCTTGAGAGCATGGCGGACCTGTGCGACCCGGACTTTCGCCTCGTCTGCAATGCCGGCAACGACCGCGCGCCCTTCGCCGGCGTCTACCAAGGGCGCGAGGCCCTGATTGCGCGTCAGGCGGAGGCCTTCGATTTGCTCGAATACGAGCGCTTCGAGGTGGTCGAGATTTTCGGAACGCCAGACAAGGCGGCCGCCAGGGTGGCGGTGCGCTTCCGCTCGAAGGAAACCGATCGGGTGGTCGACGGCGAACTCGGTCATTTCGTCAGCGTGCGCGACGGCAAGATCGTGGAGTTTCACGAGTTTTTCGACACCGACCTGTTCGCGCGCTCGTTGGGGCAGTAGCCGCTCGGCTGATCGTTGCAACGGGCTCGAAGCACACTGATATTGTGGGGGTCGAAGCGATGCCCTCTTTGCCGGTGCGCGTTCGCAAAGTCGTCCGCACGCCGCCGGGCTTGCGGTCGCGGCTGGGGCGGCCGGCTCGCGCAAGGTTGTTGACGCGAGGGGCGGCTCGGGCTCACACATCGCTCTTCGACGCCTCAGTTTCTGGCCGGCCCCGCCGCCGGCGCAAGTGGGATCCCCTGTCATGCTGACCAGCCCGGCTGCCGAGCCATTCGTCCGTCTCAATCCGATCGATGACGTCGTCACGGCGGTGCGTCCGCTGGAGGTGGGCACGCCCATCGAAGGGGTGACCACCACCGCTCTCATCCCCCGGGGCCACAAGATCGCGACGCGCGCCATCAAGAAGGGCGACCCGGTGCGCAAGTACGCGCAGGTCATCGGCTATGCCTCGGACGACATCGCCCCCGGCGCGCACGTGCACGACCACAACCTCGCCTTCCGCGCGACCGACTTCGAGTACCAGTTCTCCACCAACCTGCACCCGGCGCCCAAGCCGGCCGGCGTGGACACCTTCATGGGCTACCGCCGCGAGAGCGGGCGGGTGGGTACGCGCAACTACATCGCCCTCCTCACCAGCGTGAACTGCTCGGCGACGGCGGCGCACAAGATCGCCGCCCACTTCACGCCCGAGCGCCTCGCCGCTTATCCCAACGTCGACGGCGTCGTCGCCTTCGCGCACGGCACGGGCTGCGGCATGGCCGGCTCCGGCGACGGCTTCGCCGCGCTCCAGCGCACCATGTGGGGCTACGCGCGCCACCCCAATCACGCGGGTGTCGTGATGGTGGGCCTCGGCTGCGAAATGAACCAGATCGACTGGCTGCTCGAAGCCTACGGCCTCAAGCAGGGCCCGCTGTTCGCCACCATGAACATCCAGGACGTCGCGGGCCTGCGCCGCACCGTCGAGGCGGGCATCGCCAAGGTGGAATCGATGCTCCCCCTCGCCAACGAGGCCAGGCGCGAGCCGTGCCCGGTGTCCGAACTCACGGTGGCGCTGCAATGCGGCGGGTCGGACGCCTGGTCCGGCATCACCGCCAACCCGGCGCTCGGCTACGCCTGCGATCTCATCGCGGGGCAGGGCGGCATCGGCCTCCTCGCCGAGACGCCGGAGATCTACGGCGCCGAGCACCTCCTCGCCGAGCGTGCCGCGACACCCGAGGTCGGCAAGAAGCTGATCGCCCGCATCCGCTGGTGGGAGGACTACGTCGCCCGCAACAAGGGCTCGATGGACAACAACCCCTCGCCCGGCAACAAGCGCGGCGGCCTCTCAACGATCCTCGAAAAGTCGCTCGGCGCGGCGGCCAAGGGCGGGACGAGCCCGCTCACCGGCGTCTACGAGTACGCCGAGCCGGCGACGACGCCTGGCTTCGGCTTCATGGATTCGCCCGGCTACGACCCCGCCTCGGTGACCGGGCAGATCGCCTCGGGCTCCAACGTCGTGGTGTTCACCACCGGGCGCGGCTCGGCGTTCGGCTCCAAGCCGGCGCCCACGATCAAGGTCGCCACCAACTCCGAGCTCTACACCAAGATGAACGAGGACATGGACATCGACGCCGGCCCGATCCTGACCGGCGAGCACTCGGTGGAGAGCAAGGGGCGCGAGATCTACGAGCGCATCCTCGCCGTCGCATCGGGCGAGATGACCAAGTCCGAAGCGCAGGGATTGGGCGACCACGAGTTCGTGCCCTGGCAGATCGGCGCCGTCATGTGAGGACGGCCGGCGGCGCCGCGAGCGCCGCCCGCGAGCACCGCCAAAAAACTGTAACATTTGCTTGAATGCGTCGGTGGATATGCCCCAAACTTCGTCCAACTAGAAAACAAAGCTTTGAAGGAGACGGGGCATGGCGGCCAAAAAAGACTCCATCGAGTACTATCAGGACAAGCGGGGCGAATGGCGCTGGCGGATGGTCGATGGGGACGGCAAGGTCGTCGGAGCCGCATGCGAGGGCTACACCGGGCGGGCGGATTGCGAGGCGAACGCCAAGCGGGGCAAGAAGGGCAAGGACTCCTGGGAGTTCTATCAGGACCGTGCCGGCAGCTGGCGTTGGCGGCGCACGGCTTCCAACGGCAAGATCGTCGGCGCTTCGACGACGGGCTTCAAGGAGCGCGCCGACGCGGTGGCCAACGCCACCCGCCAGGGCTACACCGGATAGCGCGACCGGGCCGGCGCGCGCCTCTCGTGTTGGCGCCGTCGCTGCGATAATCTCCCGCACAACAACAATTTGCGGGAGGAACGGAAATGGCGGCACGCAGCGCCCATGAGCTCGAAATTCTGACCCCCGAGGATGTCGCCGCCTATGAGCGGGACGGCTACATCGTCATGGAGCGGCGGCTGCCGGCCGAGACCGTGGCCGCGCTGAAGCGCGAGCTCGCCCGCTTCCATGAAGCCGCGCGCGGCATGCACGCGAGCGACGACAAGCTCGACCTGGAAGACAGCCACACGCCGGACGATCCGCGCGTGCGCCGCGTGAAGCTGCCCCACACGCAGAGCGACATCGTCGCCGAGCTGATGCGCTCCGACCTCATCCTGGCACCCGCGCGCGACCTCCTCGGCCCCAACGTGCGTCTGCACACCTCCAAGCTCAACGTGAAGTCCGCCCGCTACGGCGCCCCGGTCGACTGGCACCAGGACTTCGCGTTCTACCCCCACACCAACGACGACCTCCTCGCCGTCGGCGTGATGCTCGACGACGTGGGCGAGGACAACGGCCCCCTGATGGTGTTCCCCGGCAGCCATCGCGGCCCGGTCTACGACCATCACGCGGGCGACGTGTTCGCCGGCACCATGGACCTCGACGCGTGCGGGCTCGACATCAAGGACGCGGTGAAGCTGATGGCGCCGGCCGGTTCCATCTCGCTGCACCATGCGCGGATCGTGCACGGGTCGGCGCCCAACCGCTCGGCGCGCGACCGCGGCGTCATCTTCTACGAGATGATGGCGGCCGATGCCTTCCCGATCTTCGGCTCGATGACGAAATCGCCCTCGATTGAAGACTACGACAGCCGTATGCTGTGCGGCGTGTCCACCAAGGAGCCGCGGCTCGCGCCGGTGCCGGTGCGCATCCCGCAGCCGCAACCCGCCGCGGCCGGCTCCATCTACGAGGTTCAGAAGGCCGCGACCAAGCGCGGCTTCGGCGACGACGTGGCGGCCTGAACGTCCGCCCGCCGCCCCGCGCCAACAAGGAGTGCTTATGCTGACGGTCTGGGGTCGGGCGACCTCTTCCAACGTCCAGAAGGTGATGTGGTCGGTGGGCGAGCTGGGGCTCGCCCATCGCCGCATCGATCTCGGCGGCCACTTCGGCGGCCTCGACAAGCCCGAATATCGCGCCCTCAATCCCAACGGGCTGGTGCCCACGGTGGAGTTCGAGGACGGCCTCGTGATGTTCGAATCGAACGCCATCGTGCGCCAGCTCGCCCGCACCGACCCCGAGCGGCGGCTGTGGCCGGCCGGCGGCCACGCCGAGGCGGTGACGGACATGTGGGCGGAGTGGGCGCAGCTGAACGCCTGCCGCCATATCACGGCGCTGTTCTGGGCCGTGGTGCGCACCGCGCCCTCCAAGCGCGACCCGGCGCAGATCGCAAGCCACCTCCGTGCCACGCTGGATGGGCTCGCCATCGCCGAGGCGGAGCTCGGCAAGCGCGCCTTCCTCGCCGGCGAGACGCTGTCCATCGCCGACATCGTGTTCGCGCACACGCTGTACCGCTACTTCACCATGGAGATCGAGCGGCCGGCGCTGCCCAACACGGAGCGCTACTATCGCGCCATGACCGAGCGGCCCGCCTATGCCGAACACGTCATGGTCGATTACCAGGTTCTGCGCGTGCACGACTGAGGCGCCAAGCAGACTGGGTGGATTGTGCAATCGCGGCGTCTGTGCCACCCATGCGCCGAAATAGCCAAGAACAGACGTCCCGCGGAGGAACGATGAGCGAGACCAACCGTCCCAGTATCGGTTTTATCGGGCTCGGCCTGATGGGATCGGCCATGGTGGAGCGCCTCCAGTCGCTCGGCTATCCGATGACCGTGATCGCCAATCGCAACCGCAAGGGCGTCGACGCCGCCGTCGCGCGCGGTGCCACCGAGGTGAAGACGGCACGCGAGATCGCCGCCGCCAGCGACATCGTCATGCTGTGCATGGACACCTCCGCCTCGGTCGAAAGCC